>CAIQUL010000030.1 GCA_903874975.1 uncultured Chthoniobacter sp.
GGGCACGGACCAAAGCGCGAGGCGTTTCCAGCGACTCGGGGCGGAGGCGGCGCGGCGGCGGGTGGGTCGGGGCATGCGTTCCACTTTTGCGACTGACAAAGCCGCGTCAATCGCGAACGGTGCGCGGATGCTCGAACTCCAGCAAGTCTCCCTCCAACTCGGCACCGACCCCGAGGATCCGCTGCTGCTCACGGAGGTTTCGATCCGCTTTCCGAAGAAGCACTTCACCGCCGTGGTCGGGCCGTCCGGCTGCGGAAAGAGCACGCTGCTCAAGGTCATCGGCGGCCTCCGCGAACCCACCGTGGGGCACGTCGAGTGGAACGGGCGGAACCTTTCCGAGAATGGCGACATGGCCCCGCACGAGATCGGCTACGTCCCGCAGTTCAGCATCGCCTACGATCTGCTGACCGTCTGGGAGAGCGTGGAAAGTGCGCTGCGCCTGCGCGTGGGCGGGCTCGATGCCGACGAGCGCGAGGAGCGCGTGGATCGGATTCTCAACGATGTGGGGCTGAATGAAATCAGCGACCGCGAGGTGCGCGTCCTTTCCGGCGGGCAGAAGCGCCGGCTCGCCATGGCGCTCGAAATGGTCAGTGCGCCCCACCTTTTACTCTGCGACGAAGTGACCAGCGGCCTCGACCCGAAAGCCGAAGACGAGATCGTGAAGCTCATGCACCAGCTCTCGCGCAACGACAACCGCATCGTGCTTTCCGTCACCCACAGCCTGCGGCACCTCGCGCTCTACGACAGCATCCTCGTGCTCTACCGCGGCCACGTCGCCTACCACGGCTCGTCGGAATTTCTCTTCCACTACTTCGGCATCGAGCAGCCGGAAGATCTCTTCCCACGCCTCGCCCAGCGGCAGCCCGAGGATTGGCACGCATCCTGGCAGAAGCACGGCGTCGCTTACGGCGCGGGGAGCAAACCCGCCGCCGATGCAGCCGCCGCCGGGGAGGTCTCCGAGCGTCCGTCCACCGACGACGATGAGGCTCGGAAACGCGTCGAGGAGCTGGTGAAAAAGGCGCGCTCCGACGACGCCGAGGGCGCGGACGAGAAGTCGGCGGCCCGCTCGCAGGACGACGAGAAAGACGCCGAGAAGGACGGCCACTCCGAGCCTGCGCCCTCCGCGTTCACGCAATTCGGCGTGCTCCTCGCGCGCCGGTGGAAGATTTTCTTTCGCGACCGCGGCGGGCTGTGGCTGCAGTTCGCGCTGCTCGTCGGCTTCCCGATCCTCGTCGTCATCTTCGCGCTCGACGGCCTGCCGCAGATCAAAAACCTCAACGGCGTGCTCACCGGAAACTTCCTCGAGCAGATGAAAAACGAGATCGCACAGAGTCAGGAACTCATCAAAACCGGCGGGCTCGTTTCCGGGCTGATCATGTTCCAGGTCGTGCTCCTCGCGCTCATGGGCTCGAACAACGCCGCGCGCGAGATCGCCGGCGAGCGGCTGATTTTCGAGAAAGAGAAATTCGCCGGCGTGCGCCCCGGCGCCTACGTCGCTTCGAAGGCCTGCTTCCTCGGCGTGCTCGTCCTCGTGCAGTCCGTGTGGATGGGCGTTTTCGTGAACTTCATCGTGCAATTCAAAGGCAACCTCGCCACGCAGATCCTCCTGCTCACGCTCGTCAATGCCTCGCTCACCGCCGTCTGCCTCGGTCTCTCCAGCCTCATGAAAACCGCCGAGCAAGCCTCGCTCGTCTCCGTCTATCTCGTCGGCTTCCAGCTCCCGCTGAGCGGCGCCGTGCTGGCGCTACCCAAGGCGCTCAGCACCGTCACCCAGCCGTTTATCGCGTCGTACTGGGGCTGGTCCGGCTTCATCCAGACCATGCACGAGACGCGCTTCTACGAGGCCGTGAAAAAGGTCACGCAAACTGAAATCTCGAACGCCCCGCTCTGCATCTGGTGGCTCGCCTGCCACGTCGTCCTCGGCCTCATCATCGCCTACACCGGCTGCAAGAACTCGCGGTGGGAGTGAGGGGGGCGGAATGACGAATGTGGAATGTGGAATGTGGAATGTGGAATGTGGAATGTCGAAAAAATGACGAAACCAGAACGACAAAGGACGCCGCAAGTCTTCGCGCATTCGTCCTTCGCCACTCTCCCCGCCCACCCGCCCGGGACTCCGCTCAGGATGACGCCCCGTCCGTCTTCGCTGCAGCGGGCGAGGTTACCCATCTTTCCCACTTTTCATCTGACCGGAAGGTGATGTCATGTGCCCGATGACGAATGACGGAATGACGAAGCTCCGAACTGGGGCCATGCGCACTCGGGAGGATCGGTCATTCGTGCGCCGGCATTTCCTCCCATGAGTACCCGCCTTTACCTCATCGCCGGCGAGGCCAGCGGCGACGCGCGCGGCGCGGAGCTGATGCGCGCGTTGCGCGAGCGCGACCCCGCGCTGGAGTTTTTCGGCGCGGGCGGGCGCGAGATGCGCGCGCTCGGCGGCGACCATTTCACCGACTGGGCCGACGAGGCCGTGGTGGGGCTGTGGGATGTGCTGAAAAAGTACGGCTACTTCAAAGCGCAGTTCAATCGCATGCTCGCCGACATCGCCCGCGTGCAGCCCCGCGCACTCGTACTCATCGACTACCCCGGCTTCAATCTCCGCCTCGCCCAAGCGGTCAAGCGCGCGATGCCCGAGGTGCGCGTCATCGACTACATCAGCCCGCAGGTCTGGGCGTGGAACCGCGGCCGCATCCCGAAGATAGCGCGCTACCTCGACCTAATGCTCTGCATCTTTCCGTTTGAAAAACCGCTCTACGAAGAGAGCGGCCTGCCCACCGTCTTCGTCGGCCATCCGCTGCTCGACTCCCTCGAAGCGAAGCGCACCGGACAGCCGCGCGACCCACAGCTCGTCGGCCTTTTCCCCGGCAGCCGCCAAAAGGAAGTGCGCAAGATTTTCCCCGTCATGGTCCAGGCCGCGCAGCGGATGAAAAGCGCGCGCCCCGAGTTGCGTTTCGAAGCCGCCGCCGCCTCGCACGAACTCGCCGACGCGATGCTCGCGACCGTCCGCCGTTTCGGCGAAAGCGAGGACTTCTGCCGCATCACCGTCCGCAATTCGCACGAGCTGATGCAGCACGCCGCTGCGGGTATTGTTTGCAGCGGCACCGCCACGCTCGAAGCCGCATTCTTCGGCCTGCCGCTGTGCATCGTCTATAAAGTCGCCGCGCTCACCTGGATCGTCGGCAAGCAGCTCGTGAAGGTGCCCTTCCTCGGCATGCCCAACGTCCTCGCCGGGCGCGAAATTGCCCGCGAGTTTTTGCAGGGCGACGCCACCCCGGAAGCCCTCGCGGGTGAAACCCTCCGGCTCGTGACCGACCCCGCCGCCCGCGAAAATCTCCAGCGCGAACTCGCCGCCGTCATCGCCCAACTCGGCGATCGCGGCGCCGCCCGCCGGGCCGCAGACGCCATTCTGAACGCGCTCGCTTGAGCCGGGCCGGGGCGAAGATTTCGCCCAAGCCAAATCCCCGTTGCAGGTCATACGCTTGCATCTCAATCTCCACCGCCGTGAACGCCCACGCTCCATCTCTGAATCCGCTGCGCTTTCTCGCGCTGGCTGCCGGGCTGTCACTGGCGGGCGGGCTGGCCAGGGCCGCGGAGACGCCGGAGCAGCTCGAGTTTTTTGAAAAGAAGATCCGCCCCGTGCTCGCGGAGCACTGCGCGAAGTGCCACAGCGCCACCAGCGAGAAGCTCAAGGGCGGGCTGCTGCTGGACTCGCGCAACGACATCCTGAAAGGCGGCGAGAGCGGGCCGGCGGCCGTGGCCGGCGACCCGGAGAAGAGCCTGTTGATCAGGGCAATCCGCTACACGGATGAGGATTTGCAGATGCCACCCAAACACCGGCTGACGGCGGAGCAGGTGCGGGATTTCGAGGAGTGGGTGCGGACGGGTCTGCCCGATCCGCGCACGGCGAAACCAACGGACAAAAGCACAGCGGGCGCGCTGAACATGGACGAGGCGCGGAAGTTTTGGTCCTTCCAGCCGGTGTCGAATCCGCCGGTGCCCGCGGTGAAGGACACGGCGTGGGCGCGCGGGGACATCGACCGCTTTCTGCTGGCGAAGCTGGAGGAACGCGGCCTCGCGCCCGCCGCCGATGCCGACCGGCGCGGGCTGCTGCGCCGCGCGACCTATGACCTCACCGGCATGCCGCCGACGCCGGAGGAGATGCGCACGTTTCTCGCGGACGTTTCGGCGGACGCCTTCGCGAAGGTGGTGGAGCGGCTGCTGGCCTCGCCACGCTACGGCGAGCAGTGGGGCCGGCACTGGCTGGATGTGGTGCGCTACGCGGACACCACCGGCTGCAACTCGGACTTCCCGGTGCCGTCAGCGTATCGGTATCGCAACTACGTCATCGACTCGTTCAATGCGGACAAGCCATACGACCAGTTCCTCCGCGAGCAGATCGCCGGCGACCTGCTGCCGTCCGCGGGTGATGAGGATCGGTTTCAGAAAATCATCGCCACGGGCTACCTCGCCACGGCGCGGCGTTTCGCCTCCGGCCCGGGCGACTTTCACCTGACTCTCGAGGATCTGATCGACAACCTGGGCAAGACGGTGATGGGCCTCTCGCTCGCCTGCGCGCGCTGTCACGATCACAAATTCGACCCCGTATCCGCGCGCGATTACTACGCGCTCTACGGCATCTTTGAGAGCACGCGCTTCGCCTTTCCCGGCGTCGAGAGTAACAAGCGCACCAAGGATTTCACCCCGCTCCTGAGCGATCCCGCCGAGGCGAAGAAGCGGCTCGCGGAAGGCCGGGAACTCACCGAACTCGAAGCGCGAGTGAAGAAGTTGAACGACGAGAAAAAGAGCTTGGAGCGGACCGGGAAACTGGGAGCGGCGAAGCCACTGCCTTCGCTGCACGCCGAGGACAACGTGCCGGTGGAAAATCCGCCGCGCACGGCAAAGGACGTGCAGAGCGAGATCGACTTGGCAAAAGCGAAGGAGAAGGACCTGGCGCAAAAGGCGGACGCCTATCCGAAGGCCTACGCAGTGATGGAAGGCGCCCCCATCGGCAACGCGAAGCTGCACAAGAAGGGCGACGTGGGTTCGCCGGGCGACGAGGTGCCGCGCGGCTTCCTCACCGTGCTCGGCGGGCAGACGCTGCCGCCGGAGGCGCACGGCAGCGGGCGGCGCGAACTCGCGGACTGGCTCACGGACCGGGCAAATCCGCTGACCGCGCGCGTGATGGTGAATCGCATCTGGCAGTATCACTTCGGGCGCGGGCTGGTGAGGACCCCGAACGATTTCGGCGTGCGCGGCGAGCGGCCCACGCATCCCGAGTTGCTCGACTGGCTGGCGCAGCGCTTGGTGGAAAGCGGCTGGTCGGTGAAGGCGATGCACCGCGCGATGATGCTTTCGCGCGCCTACCAGATGGCGTCCGACGCCACGCCCGCTTCCGCGGAGAAGGACGTGAACAACGATCTGTTTTCGCATTTCAACCGACGCCGGCTCCGCGCGGAGGAACTGCGCGACTCGATCCTCACCATCGCCGGGACACTCGATCCGTCGCCCGGCGCGCAGCACCCTTTTGCGCGCGAGAGCGAGTGGACTTACACGCAGCACGTCCAGTTCTTCGGCGATTTCCCGACGAACAAGCGGAGCGTCTATCTCATGCAGCAGCGCATCCGGAAGCAGGCGTTCCTCGCGACCTTCGACGGCGCGGACACGAACGCGACGACCGCCGTGCGCCCCGTCACCAACACACCGCTCCAGGCGCTGTGGATGATGAATGCGCAATTTGCCCACGAGCAGGCCGCGGCGCTCGCCGAACGGGTGACGCGGGATTTTCCCGACGAGACCGCCCGGCTGTCGCAGATCAGCGAACTCATCCTCGGACGCCCCGCCGAGCCGGATGAAATCAGCACCGCGCGGGAATACCTCGCGCAGCTCCAGTCCGCCCTGCCCGCCGCCAATCGGCACCCGCAAGCCGCCCTCGCCAGCTACTGCCGCGTGCTGTTTGGGGCGAACGAATTTGTCTTTCTCGAATGACCCACACCCACTGCACCCGCCGCCAGATGGTCCGCTCACTCGTCGCGGGCTCGGCGCTTTTTCCCGGCATCATCCACCACCTGCTCGCCGAGGACGGCGGCTCCACGCTGGCCCCGCGCGCCCCGCATTTTCCGGGAAAGGCCAAGCGCGTGATCTTCCTCTTCATGACGGGCGGCGTGTCGCACATGGATTCCTTCGATCCCAAGCCGCGCCTCAAGACCGACGCCGGCAAGCGCGCGTCCGAAAAGAACGCCAGTGTCTTTCTCCCGGCGCTCTGGGACTTCAAACCCGGCGGGACGTGCGGCACTGAGGTGAGCGATCTTTTCCCGCACATCCGCGAGTGCATGGACGACATCTGCCTCGTGCGCTCAATGCGTGGTGACAACAACGACCACTTCCAGGCCACGCTCGGCATCCACACCGGCTCGGTCAGTTTCGCGCGACCCAGCATCGGCTCGTGGGTGAGCTACGGACTCGGGACGGAAAACCGGAACCTCCCGTCGTTCGTCGTGCTCGCGCCGCAGCTCCCGTACACGGGTACGCAGGCTTTCAGCTCGGACTTCCTCCCCGGCATCCATGCCGGCACGCGGGTGCTCGCGGGCGAGGACCCGATTCCGAATCTCGCCCGCCGTTCCGCCTCCGCCGAGGTCCAGGCGCTCGAACTCAGCCTGCTCGACCGCTTTAACCGCAAGCACCAGCAGCAGCACCCCGCCGACCCCGCGCTCGTCGCGCGGCTGAAGTCCTTCGAGACCGCCGCCGGGATGCAGATGACCATGCCCGAGGTGCTCGATCTCAGCGGCGAGACCGACGCCACGCTCGACCTCTACGGCCTGAAGCGCGGCTCCACCAAAGGCTTCGCCTGGCAGTGCCTCGTCGCCCGCCGACTCGCCGAGCGCGGCGTGCGCTTCATCGAGCTGATCGACATCGGCTCATCCAACAACTGGGACGCCCACGGCGACATGGCCACGCACGGCCCGCTCGCGCGCAACGTGGACCGCCCCATCGCCGGGCTGCTCCGCGATTTGAAATCGCGCGGCATGCTCGACGACACACTCGTCGTCTGGACCACGGAGTTTGGCCGCACGCCGACAGCCGACAGCCCGAAGGGCCGCGGCCACCAGAACAGCGCCTACTCCTCCTGGCTCGCCGGCGCGGGCGTGAAAGGCGGCATCGCCCACGGCCAGACCGACGACCACGGCCGGAAGGTCATCGAGAACGCCGTCCACGTGCATGATTTCCACGCCACGATCCTGCACCTGCTCGGCCTCGACCACGAGCGCCTCACCTTCCGCCACGGCGGTCGCGACTACCGGCTCACCGATGTGGCAGGAAAGGTCGTGCCCGCGCTGCTGGCGTGAGGTTTCTGGAAAACGCGTGACGGCGCCGAACGGCTAAATCCCGTGATACTCCTGCAGTGATTTCACGCTCAGGCCGTGGGCGCGAAGGGCGCGGATGCCGGCGAGGCTGGCGTTGGCGGCGCGGAGGGTGGTGATGATCGGGATGCGGTTGGCGGTCGCGGTGCTGCGGATTTTCACCTCGTCCTCGCGGGCGACTTTGCCGCTCGGGGTGTTGATGATCATGGCCAGTTCGCCGTTCTTGATCATGTCGAGCGCGTTGGGCCGGCCTTCGTTGAGCTTGAAAAGTTTTTGTACCGGGATGCCCGCGGCTTTGAGCGCCGCGCCGGTGCCGCTGGTGGCGAAAAGGGTGAACCCGAGATCGACGAAACCCTGCGCCAGTTCGGCGATCTTCGTTTTCTGCCGGTCGGCCACGCTGATGAAGATGTTGCCTTTGGTCGGCAGCGCGGGCTGCGCGGCCATCTGCGCTTTGGCAAAGGCGAGGCCGAGATCTTCGCCGATGCCCATGACTTCGCCGGTCGATTTCATTTCCGGGCCGAGGACGATGTCGATGCCGGGGAAGCGGATGAATGGGAAGACGGCTTCCTTCACGCTGAAGTGCGTTGGGTGAATTTCTTCGGTGAAGCCGAGTTCCTTGAGCGTCTTTCCGGCCATGATCTTCGCGGCGAGTTTCGGGAGCTGGACGCCAATGGCTTTGCTGACGAACGGCGCGGTGCGCGAGGCGCGGGGGTTCACTTCGAGGACGTAAACGACGTCGTCCTTCACGGCGAACTGCACGTTCATCAGGCCGCGCACGTTGAGCTCTTTTGCCATCGCCTTGGTCGCGGCGGCGATCTCGGCTTTGACGGTGTCTTTCAAAGTGAACGACGGGATGACGCACGAGCTGTCGCCGCTGTGGATGCCGGCTTCCTCGATGTGCTCCATGATCGCGCCGATGACCACGATCTCGCCGTCGCTGATGCAATCCACGTCCACTTCCACGGCGTCCTCAAGGAA
>CAIQUL010000031.1 GCA_903874975.1 uncultured Chthoniobacter sp.
ACGGCGGCGCAGGCCTTGAGTTTTGGGGGCAAAGTTTCGTCGCCGACCCGGCGGGCCAGATCGTGGCGAAAGCGTCCGTCGGCGATGAAGAAACGCTCATCGTGGAAGCCGATCTCGACGCGCTCGACACCCAGCGCACGCACTGGCCGTTCTTTCGCGACCGGCGGATCGACGCGTATGGCGACATCCAAAAGCGCTTCATCGACTGAGCATGAGCACCCGCACCCCAAGTCACGCCGACGTGGAAGCGCGCACGCCCGCCGCCCTCGGCTATCGCATGCCCGCCGAATGGGAGCCGCACGAGGCCACCTGGATGTCCTGGCCGCGCGCCGACGGCATCAGCTTTCCCGACTCCTACGAACGCATCGTGCCCACGCTCGCCGAGATGGTCCGCGCGCTCGGGCGGTCGGAAAAAGTTCACATCAATGTCTGCGACGCAAAACACGAGGCGCTCGTCCGCGGCCACCTCCGCGCCGCCAAGGTGAGCACCGATCACGTCACCTTTTTTCACATCCCGATCAATGAACCGTGGTGCCGCGACCACGGCCCGATCTACCTCACGCGCGACGCCGATCCGCGGCTCGCCATCGTGGACTGGGACTACAACGCCTGGGGTTGGAAATATCCGCCGTTCGACTTCGACGACGACGTGCCCAAGCGCATCGCCGAGCACCAGAAGCTCCCGATTTACTTTCCGAAAATGGTCCTCGAAGGCGGTTCCATCGAGGTCAACGGCGCGGGCACGCTTCTCACCACGAAAGCCTGCCTCCTCAACCCCAACCGCAACCCGGATCTCACGCAAAAGGACATCGAGCAGCGGCTTCGCGACTACCTCGGCGTGACGAACATTCTCTGGCTCGGCGACGGGATTGAGGGCGACGACACCGACGGCCACGTGGACGACCTCACGCGTTTCGTCAGTCGCACCGCCGTCGTCACCGTCGTGGAGGAAGACGAAAACGACCACAACCACGAGCCGCTCCAGGCCAATCTCGAAACGCTGCGCAGCATGCACGCCGAGGACGGCACGCCGCTGGAAATCCACGTCCTGCCCATGCCCGGCCGCATCGTGCGCGACGACCAGCGCCTGCCCGCGAGCTACGCGAATTTCTACATCGCCAACAAGGTCGTGCTCCTCCCCGTCTTCGCCGACGCCAACGACAAATGGGCCTGCGCCGTTTTGGAAAAAGCCTTCCCCGACCGGGAGATCGTCCCCATCGACTGCCGCGAACTCATCTGGGGACTCGGTGCCTTTCACTGCCTCACCCAGCAGCAACCCCGCATCCCATGAAGCTCCTCCTCGCCGCCTTCCTGGTCGCCGGCGCGTCCGCCTGCGCCGCCCCGCTCGACCTGCTGCTCGCGGGGGAAAATCTATGGACACAGAAGGCCAGCGACTTCATGGCGGCCGCTGGCCCGCTGGGTTATCGCTGGACCTCCAACGCCCAGGATTCCGCGCGCGTCGCCCGCCCGGACATCACCGTTTACGGGCAACCGGCGGTGGAAAGCGTGGCCCGCTTCGAAGGCGGCGCGCTCAAGGAAATCACCGTCACGCTGTATGGCCGCGGCGACGCGGGCGAGCTACCCGAGGACAAATTCGACGCCCTCGTGCGCGCCTCCGCCGACGCGGTCACGAAGGCGACCAGCGTGAAATTCACGGTGCGCGGAAAAGACCCCGCGAGCGCCGTCAAGGCCGAGGGGCTGCTTTGGCTCACGCCTCAAGCGCGCTTCCTCCTCGAGTACAGCAAGACCAAGGCAGTCAGAGCGCGCGACATCCCGTTCCGCGCGGAGTTTGTGCGTCTCGAAATCACCGCGCCGGAGAAAAAGGCTAGTCTCCTCGCCGACGCGACGACCAGCCAGCGCGCGAAGTTTGCCGGCCCGACGCACGTGAAAAAGGACGCGACCACGGGCGACGTGTGGATCGGCGACGTGCCGATGGTCGATCAGGGGCAGAAAGGCTACTGCGTCGTCGCCACCGCCGAACGCGTGATGCGCTACTACGGCAACCCGGTCGATGCCAACGAACTGGCCCAGATCGCCAATACCAAGACCGACGGCGGAACGAGCACGGACGCCATGTTTGCTGCCCTCAAGAAAGTCAGCGCGCGCTTGAAGGTCCGCGTGCGCGACGTGCAGCAGGGCGACACGATCAAGGACCTGCTCAAGCTCATCGCCGACTACAACCGCGCGGCGAAAAAAGCCGGCGTCCCCGAGGTTCCCGATCCCGGTCGCATGATCGACGTGGGGGCCGTGTATCGGGCGATGAAAGGGGACGTGCTCAAGGAGGTGCGGACCAAAAACAAGTCCGACATGGCGCGCTTTCAGCGGCTCATCCAGAGCCACATTGACCAAGGGATTCCGCTGCTCTGGACCGTGATGCTCGGCCTCACCACCGAGGCTGGCATCCCCCAGACGGCCGGCGGCCACATGCGGCTGATCATCGGTTACAACCCGCAAAAAGAGGAAGTGCTCTTCTCCGACTCCTGGGGTGCCGGGCACGAACTCAAGCGCCTGCCCCTGGCCGACGCCTGGACCATGACGACCGGTGCCATGAGCATCGAGCCGCTGTAGCGTCGGTCGGGGCGGGGCGGGGTGCTTGAGGGCGCGGTTTTCTCAGCGCCGCGGTTGCGCAAAGCGCGCGCCAGCGCATCGTTCAGGCAACGAGAAGATGAGCTGGTACGACCACTGCTTGTTTTCCATTCCCGATGATTAAAGCCAATTGTCGGGAACGCTTCACGGCGGCGGATTTTGAGTTCGTCGTCCAAACCCTCGCCCGGTCCGAGCGGGACTCCGTGAGCCTCGTGGAATTGCTCACCGACGCGGAGGCCCGCGACTCGATTCTCGACAACCCGCGGCTGGTGGAATCGGTGCTCGCGCAGGACGGCACGCTGGGCATTTCGCCGCAGCTCTACTTCTACGTTTTGATCAGGCATGTCTTGCAATCGACGGGGCTGACCGACCGCCGGGTCAGCGACTATCTCGCTTCGCTGCTCGAAACTTTTTCCCAAACCGCCCGAATGAAATCGCCGGCGGACGGTAGCGCAAACCCGGTGCAATACGTCTCGGACATGCTCATCGCGCTGCGCCACGCCTCGCCCGCGCAGACGTTTCTGGTCCGCGCGCACGTCGGCAATTATGCGCTCTTCATCACGGGGATTTTTCACGAGACGGTCGAGCGGCGGAGCCGGCGGGGTGCGCCCGATCTGGATTTTTACGAGGAGGTCGGAAGCGCCAGTTTCAAGGCCGTGGCCACGCATGAGGTGGCGCGGTCGTGCGCGCTCGGTGGGGTTTTTGACACGCTGGCGGATGGCTTTCACGAAGCCCGGCTGGCTCTGAACCGCCTGTCCGATTCGCTGCTGCACCTCGACTCCGGGCCTGCGGCAAACCTCCCGCTGATCTCATGAACGCCACGCTCTTCAGCGACATCCAGCGGCTTTTCGAGCGCACCTACGCGCAGGTGGGCATCAATCTCGAAGACTGCCTCATCGACCGCCCGCGCTGTGGCCAACTCAGTCGCGCGGCGGGTGCGGCGGCCCGCGAGCTGAGCGAACTCGCCCGGACCTTTCTGCGGCGGGCGGACGGCCACCTGCTCATCGGCATCTACTACTCGCGCTGGCTGATCGAGCAGCTCGAGCGCAACGACCCGCGCAAGGGACTGAACGACGCGAACATTCGTTCGCTGATCGCCTTCGTCGAGGAGATCAACCACGCGCTCCACGCCGCGCTCCAGTTCCAGCGCGGGGTGCGGGAGATCGCCAGCGAGGACTTCGCCCGCAATCTCGAACTCCAGGCACAGGTCGATACCTACCTCGTGCTGCTGCTTTTCGTCGCCTTCTTCCGGAAGACGCAGAAGGTCTCGCGCACCGACCGCCGCTGGCTGCGTTTTCATCTTTTCGCGCAGCAATCTCCCCAAGCGTTCGCCGATCACAACCTGCGCGGACGTTACCTGGAAACCGGCGAGCTGGCCGCCCGGTACACCCGTTTTCTCGATGCGCTGAACGGAGCCCGCCGCGTGGATGAAATCCGCATCTTTCACGCTCTCGACTACGCGGCGAAAAAGCAGCGCATCCTCGCGCTCATGGACGCGCCGCGTCCGGACGAAGGGTAACCGAAGGCCCGCGGCAGACCGCGCCGCGTCAGCTCCACATGAAGCTCTCGATCGCGTCCATGTCGTGCAGGACATCCGCCCAGCACGCTTCCACGGTCGGCAGCGAGAGCTGGAGCTGATCGAGGGCAAACGGGTGCAGCCCGGCTTTGAAGTCCTCCCACGATTTGGAACCCGCATGCACTTTCGCGCACTGATTGGCCACGTGGACGAGATTGGCCAGGCCGGGACCGTCGAACTCGGGGGCGTGGTGAAAGCGCACGCCCTGCACGATTTCCGTGGGCAGATTCCAGCGTTCGAGGATCAATCCCCCGATCTCCGCGTGATCGGCACCGAGGACTTCGAGTTCGGCATCGGCCCGCTCGATATGGCGTTCGGTGCTGATTTGCAGGATGCGTGTGGTGTCGGCGCTCGGGGCGGAGTTGATGGCCATTTTCCCAATGTCGTGGAGCAGACCCGCGGTGAAAGTGAGGTCGGGATCCCAGCGCGTGCGTTCGCAATATGAACTGAGGTAGCGGCAAGCCAGCGCGGTCTGCACGGAATGCCGCCAGACGGCGTTCGGATCGGGGCAGTAGTCCGTCTTCCGCACGGCCAGCAGGCGTCCCACGGTGATGGACATCGCCTTTTCGGCGATCACGCCATTGCCGATGCGGAGCACCGCTTCGCGCAGCGAGGAGACGCCGCGTCCGCGGAAAATCACGGAGTTGCAGAGCCGGAGAATGGTCGCCGTGAGGGACGGATCGAGGCTCACGAGATCGACCAACGCCTCACAGGTGTAGTCGGGGCCGCGCGTGAGCATGAAAACCTGGAACGCCACGGGGGGCGCGACGGTGATGGACTGCGTGCTGTCCACGAGCGCTTCCGCGGTGCTCCGCCGCTGCTCGAAAGTCGGAGCATTCGCGGTCATTTCGAGGCCGATTGGTGTCATTGCTTCTTTTTTCTAGCAAATGGTGGGCCCAGCAGCTGGCCGGACTTTCCGCGCGAATGGAATTTCCTCCGCGAGGTGTAGCGGGAGGCTGCCCGTTGGGTTCATCCGGATCACGACGGCTCAGGGCCGAAGGCCGGTGGTTGAGGTGATCCGTTCTTTGCCGACCGCCGACCGCCGCGGAACTGCGTGGGCGTCTGGCCCGTCGCCGACTTGAAGGCACGCGTGAAAGCGCTGTGATCGTAAAAGCCGCAGGCCACCGCGATGTCCGCGACCTGCTGCCCGGTCTCGCGCAAAAGTCGCGAGGCCGCGGCCAGCCGCGTCTGCGCGATGAGCTGGACGGGCGAGAGTCGGAAGAGCCGCTTGATCAGCCGCGCGAAACGCACCGGCGACAGCCCGGCCCGCTGCGCCAGCGAACGCGGCGAGACCGGCTCGGCGTAATGCGTTTCGAGATATTCCAGCACCGGCGCGACCGCCGCCGGCAGACTCCGCGCATCGCCCGGCTCGCGCAGATCGCGCGAGATGCCCACGAGCCCGACGACTTCGCCGCGCCCATCCCGCAGCGGCAGCTTGGTCGTCAGGCACCAGCCAGTGCGCCGCCGCGGATACCAGTGCAGTTCCAGCCGGTCGATGATCGCCCGCCCGCTGCGCAACACCGCCTCATCCTGCGCCGCAAAACGCTCCGCCAGCTCGCGCGGAAAAACCGCCGTCACCGCCTTGCCCAGCAGCTCCGCTTTCGTCCGCAACCCGCAGCGTTCGACGAGCGTCTGGTTCGTGGCGAGATAGCGGCCGGCGCGGTCTTTCACGAAAAAGACCGTGTCGGGCACATGATCGAAAAGCTGCTCGATCACGGCCCAGGCTGGCGGCGCGGTGGTGGTGCTGGTTGTGCCGGAGTTCACGGATGGGCTGCAAAAATACTCCATGAAGCCGACCCCGCCGAACCCTAAATCTGGCGGCCAGCCAAAGCCTACTTGGAGGTTGGGTTAGGCGTTTGTTGGAGTGAGTTTGACATGCGGATACTCCAGAATCTTACCGTCCAAGGTCAAAAGCGGCGCATTGAGAATGCGAGCCGTCGCCACGATGATTTGGTCAGCGGGGTCGCGGTGGAACTCGCCCGGGAGCTCTGTGGACTCGACGCAGATGCGGGGCGATAGCTCAATGAGCCGGACGCCGGGATACGCAAGTGCCTGCTGAATCCAATCGAGCACGGGGCACGGCAGAGTAAGCCGACCGCGCTCGACGAGCTTGGCGACCTCCCCGCACGAAATCGCGCTCACCGCGAGGCCGGTCTGCTCGGAGGAATCAAGTAGCTCACGGTTGGACGCCGAGAGCGTAGAGTCGCCGTGAACCCACCAAACCCAGATGTGAGTATCGAGGACAATCACCCGACCGCCCCCCAGTCAGCCTCCGCCACGGGTTCGGTGGGAGAGAGAAGCGTGACCGGAGTGCCGCGGAGGGGGTAGCGGGAACCCGATGCAGCGACTGCGGAAAACGGAAGAACGATGACCTCGACAGACTCCCCGCGACGGAACGGAATGTCGCGCAAAGTGATGACGCCATCCTCGGACAGGGTAGTTTCAGCGCGGTGAGCTTGCATGGCGGGAGAATAAAGAGGCTTCTATTCTGGGGCAAGTGCGCAACAAGCCCGTAGCGCATGGTTGGCGCTTCCGGTCATTGCGAATGGGCGAGCCTACGGGGCGGCCTACGCTGGGGGGGCGCGGCGATGAGGGTGGTGCTGGTTGTGCCGGAGTTCACGGATGGGCTGCAAAAATAAGCCAAGACTCCGAGGCCGACGATCCATAAAACTGATTCGAGATGAAACCTCATCGCTGCTGCGGCCTGCCCGCCAACACCACCCGCCCATGAGCACCGCCGCCGCCAAACAGCCGCATCCGCGCGGCCTGATGACGCTCTTTTTCACCGAGATGTGGGAGCGCATGAGCTACTACGGCATGCGCGCGTTGCTCGTGCTTTTCATGGTCGATGCCGTGGACAAAGGCGGGCTGGGGCTGACGGACAAAACCGCGACGGCGATCTACGGGCTTTACACCGCGATCGTCTATCTCGCCGCGCTGCCCGGCGGCTGGATCGGCGACCGCCTGCTCGGCGCAAAGGGCGGCGTGTGGTGGGGCGGCATCGTCATCGCGCTCGGGCACCTCGTGCTCGGGCTGCCGTGGGACGCCACTTTTTACCTCGGCCTCCTCGTCGTCGCGCTCGGCTCGGGTCTTTTGAAATCGAACATGAGCGCGCTCGTCGGGCAGCTCTACCCGGAAGGCGGCGGACGGCGCGACGCGGGGTTCACGATTTTTTACATGGGCGTGAATATCGGCGCCTTCATCGGCCCGCTGATTTGCAGCTATCTCGGCGAGAAAGTGGGTTGGCGCTGGGGCTTCAGCGCCGCCTCTGTCGGGATGATCCTCGGCCTCGTGCAGTTCAAGCTCACCGAGCGGCACCTCGCCGGCACCGGCATCCGCCACCCGCATCCGGGGCAGAACGTGGCGCGCGACTGGACCGTGCTCGGCGTCGGGATGGCCGTGCTCAGCGTCTTCACCGTGCTCTGCATGGCGGGCGTGGTGCGGCTGGATCCGGTGTCGCTGGCCAAGAGCACGACGGGCGTCATCCTCGGCATCGCCGGGTTGTTTTTCGTCTGGGTGTTCGGCTTTGCCGGCCTAAATCGCGAGGAAAAGAAACGCTACGGCGTGGTCGTGGTGCTCTTCGCCGCGTCGGCTGTTTTCTGGGCAGGCTTCGAGCAGGTGGGCTCGTCCTTCACCATCTTCGCCGAGCGCTTCACCGTGCGCACCCTGGGTTCGTGGGAAATCCCGACGGGCTGGTTCCAGTCGGTCAATCCGCTCCTCATCGTCGTCCTCGCCCCGGTCATCGCGTCGCTCTGGGTCACGCTCCAGCGCCGCAATTCCGAGCCGTCGCTCTCCGTGAAAATCGCCGCCGCCCTCATCGCGCTGGCCCTGGGCTTCCTTGTCGCCGCGTGGGCTTCGCAGCGCGCCCTGGCCACCGGCCCGGTCTGGCCGACTTGGCTGCTCTCCGTCTATCTGCTGCACACCATCGGCGAACTTTTCCTCAGCCCCGTGGGCCTCAGCGCGGTGACGAAGCTCGTGCCTCCGCGGCTCATTGGGCAAACGATGGGCATCTGGTTTCTCGGCACCGCGCTCGGCAACCTGCTCGCCGGCCTGCTCGCCGGCCAGGTGACTGGCAGCGAGACCGCGGCCATGCCCGCGCGCTTCCTCCAGGTGGTCGGCACCGCCGGCGGCGTCGGCCTCCTCCTGCTGCTCTGCGCCCGGCCCATTCAGCGTCTCATGATTGGCATCAAATAAATGAAACCACCGCTCCTCCTCACCGCCCTCGCTTTGCTCGCCACCGCCCACGCGGCCGAACCGCCCGCACCGGCGCTCGCACCCGCACCCGCGCCTGTCCAGCCCGTGCTCAAGCCCACGCCCGTGCCGCCCGAGGTGCGCGAGCAGTTCAAGCTCGCGCCCTTTTACCAAAAGCACATCGGCGTCGGCGGCCTGCCCATCGTCGGCTCCGCGAAACTCTCCGACGCCGCGCTCGCCGAGTGCGGTTGGCTGGTCGTCCAGATGCTCGGGCACCGGCCCGACCTGCTCGCGGCGATGGCCAAAAACGGCGTGCGTTTTGCCGTCATGGCGCACGACGAATACACCACCGACGTGCCCGAGCACGCGCACCTCAAGCCGCCCGTTTACTGGGACCGCCGCGCCCGCGGCCTCGGGGCCACGCCCACCGCGCTCGCGGTCAGCGCCGCGGAGGAAAACCTGCTCAGCTTTCCCGGCGATCCGTATCCGCGCGAAGTCATCGGCATCCACGAATTCGCCCACGCCATCCACGAGATGGGCCTGAAAAAGGTGGACCCCACCTTCGACAA
>CAIQUL010000032.1 GCA_903874975.1 uncultured Chthoniobacter sp.
CTCGCCGCCGCCGCCCCGTATCCGGCGCTCTTTCGTGCCGCGTTTGGCTCGCCGGAGATCACCGCGGAGCAGCTCGCGCTGGCGCTGGAAAACTTCCTCCTCACGCGCACCGCGCCTTACATGCACGACGGCCGTTTCCCCGCGCTCGAGGAAGTCGTGGCCCACTACAGCACCGGCATCCACCCCAGCCCCACGCTCGACCCGAACCTCGCCAAGCATCCCACCGCCGGCCTGCAACTCAGCGCCGCCGACCAGCGCGCGCTCGTGGCTTTCCTCAAGACGCTGACTGATCTCCCGGAGCCGCCGTGACGCTCCCGGCGGCGGCGCGCTCGCGGATGCGCGCGAGCGCCCAGGCCGCGTGTTCCGCGATGAGCGGCTCCGGGTCTTCCGCGGCGCGCGCGAGGGCCGGTAAATCGTCGGCGGTGCCGGTGTTGCCAAGCGCCACGCAGACGTTGCGGAGAAATCCGCGGCGTTTGATGCGTTTGATCGGCGACTTTTTGAAAAGCGCACGGAAGCCGTCGTCATCGAGCGCGAGGAAATCGCGGAGCGTCCAGTCGTGGACAAACTCCCGCGCGGCGAACGCGGTCTCGGTCGACGTTTGCGCGAAGCGGTTCCACGGGCACGCGGCGGCGCAGTCGTCGCAGCCGTAGATGCGGTCGCCGATGAGCGGGCGCAGGTCTTCCGGGATGCTGCCCTTCAGCTCGATGGTGAGGTAGGAGATGCAGCGGCGCGCATCGAGTTGGTGGGGCGCGGTGATCGCACCGGTCGGGCAGGCGGTGATGCAGCGGGTGCATTTGCCGCAGCGGTCGGGCAACGGTTCGTCGGGCGTGAGGTCGAGCGTGGTCAGGATTTCCGCGAGGAAAAACCACGCGCCGAGCTGCGGGTGGATGAGCATCGTGGACTTGCCATGCCAGCCCGCACCGGCGAGCGCGGCGAAGTCGCGTTCGAGCATCGGGCCGGTATCCACATAGCAGCGCTGGCGTCCGCCCCGCGCCGTGAGCCACGCGTCGAGCGTGCGGAGTTTGGCCTCGATCACCTCGTGGTAATCATCGCCCCACGCGTAGCGGGCGATGCGGTGGTCGGCGATCGGGACTCCGGCGCCTTTCCGCGCTCCGCGCTCCGCGCTCTGCGCTCCGACGAAATAGTTCATCGCCAGCACCACCACGCTCCGCGCGCCCGGCAGCACGAGTTGCGGGTCGGTGCGGCGGTCGGCGTTGCGAGCCAGCCAGGCCATCTCCCCCGCGCGACCATCCTCCAGCCACGCGCGAAACTCCGCGGCATGCGGCGGCGCGCTGCACGGCGCGATGCGGCAGAGCGCGAAGCCGAGACCCTCCGCTTGGGCGAACAGCTCGGTTTTCACCCCGGAGTGTCCCACGAAAATACGCGCTGCGCCTCCGCGACCACCGCCTCCGCCGCCTCCGCGTGGCTAAAGGTGGTCGTGTCCAGCGTGAACTGCGCGGCCTCCGCGTAGAGCGGGCGGCGGGCGGTGAAAAGTGCCGCCACCGTGGCGCGCGGATCGGCGGTCTGGAGGAGCGGCCGCTTGTTCGTGCGGGAGACGCGGGCAAAGAGCGTGTCCTCGCTCGCCGTCAGCCACACCACGCAACCCAACTCGCGCAGGATCACGCGATTTTTCTCCCGCAGGATCACGCCTCCTCCGGTCGAGATTACGCACCCGGCCAGCGACTTCAGCGAGGCCAGCGCCGCGCTTTCCAAATCCCGAAACCGCTCCTCTCCTTCGCTCGCAAATATCTCCGCGATCTCCCGCCCCTCCCGCTCCACGAGCACCGCATCGGTATCCACAAACTTGAAGCCGAGGAGCGTCGCCACGCGCCGCCCGACCGAAGACTTCCCGCTGCCCATGAAACCAATGAGGACGATGTTTTGACGCACAACAGACATGGCGGGAAAAGTGGGAACCGCCGGGCCAAAGGGAAAGGGCAAAGTCGCGCGCGCCACGGCCCGTGACGCGACTCGATCCGCCGCGGCCCCACACCACGAGCCCATTGCCTGAGCGAAATCCCTTTGCTTTCGTGCGGGAGCCGGGGATTTCTGGAGGCATGCCTGCACCGCTCACGCCCGCCATTTTCCTCGACCGCGATGGGACACTCATGGAGGAGGCGGACTACTGCTCCAGCCCGGAGCAGGTGCGGATCATTGCCGGGGTGCCGGAGGCGCTGCGCCGGCTGAAAAATGCGGGCTTCCGACTGGTCATCGTGACGAACCAAAGCGGCATCGGGCGCGGCTACTACACCGTGGCGGACTACGAGGCCGTGCAGGCGCGGTTGCTCGGGCTGCTCGGCGAGGGACTGATCGACGCCACCTACTTCTGCCCGGAGTCGCCGGAGGCGAAATCGCCGCGGCGTAAGCCTTCGCCGGAGATGGTCTTCGAGGCGGCGCGCGCGCTGGGGCTCGATCTGGCGCGGTCGTGGTTCGTGGGCGACAAAGCCATCGACGTGCAGTGCGGGCACGCCGCGGGCACCCGCTCCATCCTCGTGCGCACCGGGCACGGCCATGCGGAAGAAGCGGGGCGCGCGGACTTTGTCGCGGACGATTTTGTCAGCGCCGCCGCGTTCATTTTAAGACCCGCAGACGCCAGCCGGTAACCTCGCATCCGGACCGTGGCTCGGGTGATTCCATCACCGGTGGATGCCCGCATGCGTCTTCCGGTGAAGACCAGGCACCTCCTAATCCGTGTAGAGATACTTCTGAAATCCGGCGAAGACTTTGGTGATTGCCCCCGGTTGGCCGCCGAGGTCGGCCACGGCGTCGGTGATGGAGTCGTGGTATTTTAAGCGGAGCAAAGGGTTCAGTTTGCTCTGCTCCAGTTCCTCCACGCCTTCGGTGACGTAGTGCTGGAGGACGAAATCCAGGAAGGCCTGCTGCTTGGCGTCGAATCGGGAATTGATATGCACCCTGGCCTGGTCGGCGCGCACCGTCCGCGTCACCGGCGGCAGCGCATAGGCCACATAGGCGAGCACGTCGAAGAGGTCGCTCTTCTCGGCGTCAATCAGTTGCTGCATCGCCACCAGTTTGTCGTGGCCGAAATCTTGGTCGGCCAGGCCGTGCAGGAGTTTCGCCCGCGTGTCGGGCGCGCTCCAGAGGACGCGGAGTTCGGCTTCGCTCTGGAAGAAATCCGGCAGCTTGCCAAAGAGCAGCTCCATGAACTGCGGCGCGCTCATCGGCGTGCCGTCGGGATGCCAGAAGGTTGTCATCATCATGTGCTGGATGATGCGTTCCTTTCCGTCGGCGAGCTTCACCCTTGCTCTCTTCTTCTTTTCGCAGATGCAACGAATCTGCCCGCAGACTTCGCAGGGAACCTTGGCGCATTCGCAGGGCGACTGGCCGCAAACTTCGCAAGGCTTGGGCGGTGGAACGACACAGGCGCAGGGACGCTTGCCGCACTTCGGACAGGGCTCCGGCTCCATCGGGTCGCCGTCCCATTCCGGGTCGCTGAAATGGTGGTGCGCCTTCACGAAGTCGTAGATCGTGAAATAATCCTTCCCATCGAAGAGCCGCGTGCCGCGCCCGATGATCTGCTTGAACTCGATCATCGAATTGATGGGCCGCATCAGCACGATGTTGCGGATGTTCCGGGCATCCACGCCGGTGCTCAGCTTTTGGGACGTGGTCAGGATGGTCGGGATGGTTTTTTCGTTGTCCTGAAAATCCCGCAACCATTCATCGCCCCGAGCGCCTTCGTCCGCCGTCACACGCTGGCAATAGTTCGGCTCCTTGCTCGATTTGAGCTGATTGATGAGGTCGCGCACAATCAGCGCGTGGGCCTGATTCGCGCAGAAGACCAGCGTCTTCTCGCTCTGGTTGATTTGTGAAAGGAAAATCTCCACGCGCTTCTTCTCGCGCTCCCGAATCTCGATGCTCCGGTTGAAGTCCGGCTCTTCGTAAAGTTTCCCAGGCTCGACCTCGCCTTCCACCACCGTGTCGTCAGAAGTGTAGCGGTAGGAGTCCAGCGTCGTCTCGATCTGCTTCACGCGAAACGGCGTGAGGAAGCCGTCGTTGATGCCCTCCTTCAGCGAATACGTGAACACCGGCTCGCCGAAATAGCGGTAGGTGTCCACGTTGTCCTTGCGCTTCGGTGTCGCCGTGAGGCCGAGTTGCACGGCGGGCGCGAAGTATTCCAAAATGTCCCGCCACGTGCTCTCGTCGTTCGCCCCGCCGCGATGGCATTCGTCAATGATGATGAAGTCGAAAAAGTCCGGCGGATAATCTCCAAAGTAGGGCGCAGGCTTTCCGTCGCCGCCTGTGCCGCTCATGAAGGTCTGGAAGATGGTGAAGAACAGGCTCGCGTTCTTCGGCACGGCCCCTTTCTTGCGGATTTCCTCGGGACTCACCCGCACCAGCGCGTCGTCGGCAAATGCCGCGAAGGACGTGAAGTCATTGTAGGCCTGTGTCGCCAGCGTGTTGCGGTCGGCGAGGAAAAGGATGCGCGGGCGCCGCGTCGGCTCGCCGTTCTTCTTCCATTCGATGAGATTCCACCGCGCCTGGAAGAGCTTCCACGCGATCTGAAAGGCGATGGAGGTCTTGCCCGTGCC
>CAIQUL010000033.1 GCA_903874975.1 uncultured Chthoniobacter sp.
CGGGCGGCGGCGGCGAGTCACGGCGGAAAGCTGGCGTTGCGCGGGGCGGGCGGGCTCGCTAGCGTGCGCGCTCTTTTTCCAGCTTATGAATCCTGAGTTTCGTCACGTTCATTTCATCGGCATCTGCGGCACCGCCATGGGGGCCGTCGCGGCGGCGATGCGCGCGCAGGGCTTCGCCGTCACGGGCTCGGATGCCGCGGTTTATCCGCCGATGTCCACGTTTCTCGAAAGCAAAGGCATCAAGCTCAGCGAAGGCTACCAGCCGGAGAACATCCCCGCGGACGCGGACTTGATCGTGGTGGGCAACGCCATCTCGCGCGGCAATCCCGAGGTCGAGGCGGTGCTGAATCGGAAGCTCTACTACCTCTCCCTGCCGGAGACGCTGAAGCAATTTTTCCTGCGCGGGCGGCACAATCTCGTGGTCACGGGCACGCACGGAAAGACGACCACGACCTCGATGCTCGCGTGGATTTTGCAAAGCGCGGGGCTGAACCCAGCCTACATGATCGGCGGCATCGCGAACAACCTCGGCCAGGGCGCGAGCCTGCACGATGCGCGGCATGTGGTCATCGAGGGCGACGAGTACGACACCGCGTTTTTCGACAAGCGCTCGAAGTTTCTCCACTACCTCCCGGAGCTGGTGATCGTGAATAACCTCGAGTTCGACCACGCCGACATTTTCGACGATCTCGACGCGATCAAGCTGAGCTTTACGCGGCTGCTAAACATCGTGCCGGAGAACGGCATGGTGCTGATCAATGGTGACGATGCGAACTGCATCGACGTGGCGAAAGTCACGCGGGCACAGCTTGTGGAGGTCGGCTTTTCGGAAAACGCCGCGCGCCATATTCGCGACGTGCGCTATCACCCGACGGGCTCGGAGTTCACGCTGCTCGACATGCGCTTTTCGATTCAGCTCGTGGGCGAATACAACGTGCGCAACGCGGCGATGGCGATCAGCGCGGCGCATTTCTACGGTGTGCCGCTGGCGGAGATTGCGAAGGCGATGGCGGCGTTTGAGGGTGTGAAGCGCCGGCAGGAAGTGCGCGGCGAGGTGCGCGGGATCACGATCATCGACGACTTCGGCCATCATCCCACGGCGATCCGCGAGACGCTACGCGGCCTGCGCCACCAGTATCCGGGGCGGCGGCTGTGGGCGATTTTCGAGCCGCGCTCGAACACCACGCGGCGCGCAGTTTTCCAGCACGAACTGCCCGCCGCGCTCGCTTTCGCTGATGGCGTGATCCTCGCGCAGGTCGCGCGGCAGGAGCAACTCGCGGCGGATGACCGACTCGATCCGGCACAGGTCATCGCGGACATCGCCGCAACGGGAAAACCGGCGTTTTACGAACCGGATGTGAACGCGATCATCGCGCGTCTGAAGCCGCTCGTGGAGGAGCGCGATGTGATTGTCATCCTGAGCAATGGCGGGTTTGGGAACATTCACGAGCGACTGCTCGCGGAGTTGCGAACACCCGTCACCGTCAGCGGAGTTGGGCCGTGACTTGCGAACCGATGTTCCCGGGGAGCGCGCGCGCCCTCGCGTGCTGTCGCCAGCGCCCCGCTGGCGACCGTGAACCCGCGACCGCAACTTCGCCGCACTTTGCAGCGATCGGAGGGAATGATGGAAGCGCCATCACGGTTTCCGGCGAGGGCGCCGAAAACGGCACGGGGGGCGCATGCGCTCCCCATTTTCACTCGTAAGGTGACGCGCCACCCGAATTCCGCCATGCAACATCGCGCTCACGATTACCGGTTCCTGATCCGGCGCTGGCGGGCCGTCGCCCGCGCGGCAGGGCTGCCGTTGCGGAAGCTCGCGAGCAGGGAACAGCACGATTTGCATTTCCTGCGGACCAAGGCGCTGGCAGCGTCGGGCGGCATTTACATCTCCGCGGGCATCCACGGCGATGAGCCAGCGGCGACGGAGGCGCTCATCACTTGGGCGGAGAAAAATGTGCGGCGTCTGGCCAAGCTGCCGCTGCTGCTGTTGCCATGTCTGAACCCGTGGGGGCTGGTGAACAACGTGCGCCTGAATGAGGATGGTCTCGATCTGAACCGCATCTTTCACCGCGACGATCAACCCGTGGTCAGCGCGGTGAAAACTCTTGTTGAGCCGCACCAGTTCGCCGCCGCGCTGATGCTCCACGAAGACTACGACGGTCAGGGTTTCTACCTCTACGAGGTCGAGCGGGCGAAACCGCACTGGGGCGAAGCGCTCGTCGAGGCAGCTGCGCGGCACATCGCCATCGAGGGCCGCACGCGCATCGACGGACGCAAAGCGGTGCATGGCATCCACCGCCGTCGCATCGACCCGAAACGCTTCGCGCGGATGGGCTACCCGGAGGCGATCTGGTTTCACCTCAAACATGCCGAGCGCTCGCTGACGATCGAAACGCCGTCCGAATTTGCGCTCGATCAGCGCGTGGCCGCTCAGGTGGCGGTCATTGAGGAATGTGTGCGGCGGGCCTGCGCATAGAGTGGAGCAAGCCTCCGGCTTGCCGTAGCGCCGGCATCCTGTCTGCGCTCAGAGCAGCTCCGGATAATGCGCGCGGGCCACGGCGTCGCATTTCGCGAGGATGGCGGCGGCGGTATCGAGGTGCTGGATTTCCTCGACGAGCTGGCGACAGGCGGCGTTGTCGAGCGACTGCACGGCGCGCTTCACGCGGGGGACGGAGCCGGCACCGGCGCTGAGTTCATCGATGCCGAGACCGAGCAGGAGCGGGGTGAGCAAGATGTCGCCGGCCATTTCGCCGCAGACGCCGACCCAAAGATTGTTCGCGTGCGCGGCCTCGACGGTCATGCGGATGAGCCGGATAATCGCCGGATGCGTGGGCTCGTAAAGGTGGGCGATGTGCTCGTTCAGCCGGTCCACAGCGATGGAGTATTGGATGAGGTCGTTGGTCCCGATGCTGAAGAAATCGACCTCTTTGGCGAGGATATCGGCGGAGATGGCAGCGCTGGGAATCTCGATCATCGCGCCGACTTCCATTTCTTCGTTGAAGGCCAGGCCCTCCGCGCGCAATTCGGCGCGACATTCTTCAAGGAGGACGTTGGCGCGGCGAAGTTCCTCCACGCCGGAGATCATCGGATACATGATCTTCACGTTGCCCGCGGCGCTGGCGCGGAGGATGGCGCGGAGTTGAGTTTTGAAAATATCGACGCGCTCGAGGCAGAAGCGGATGGCCCGCCAGCCGAGGAAGGGATTCAACTCCTCGGGTATGTGCAGCGCGCTCATGAATTTGTCGCCGCCGAGATCGAGCGTGCGGATGATAACGCTGTGGGGCGCGGCGGCTTCGGCGACCTGGCGATAGGCGGCAAATTGCTCCTCCTCGGTGGGCAACTCGGCTTTGTTGAGGTAGAAAAATTCGGTGCGATACAGGCCGACGCCCTCGGCCCCGCTTTGCTGCACAAGCTCCATGTCGTCGGGCAGCTCAATGTTTGCCGAGAGAATAACGTGGTGGCCGTCGCGGGTGGTGGACGCGGTCTCGCGGAGCTGGCTGAGCTTTTCCTCGACGACCGTTTTCTTGATCTCCAGCTCGCCGTATTCCCACAGCGTCTGGTCACTGGGATTGACGACGAGCAGGCCGTTGTAGCCGTCGAGCAGCACGTGGTCGCCGGTGACGAGCTGGCTACTGGCCTCGTGCAGACCGACGATCGCGGGGATATTCAGTGAGCGCGCCATGATGGCGGTGTGCGAGGTCCGGCTGCCGGCATCGGTGCCAAAGCCGAGCACGAGCGCGCGGTTGAGCTGCGCGGTGTCGGACGGCGCGAGGTTGTGCGCGATGAGAATGTGCGGAGTCGTGACGCCGGCGAGGTCGCGGGCCTGCGTGCCCATGAGGTTGTGGATGACGCGGCGGGTCACATCGTGGATGTCGAGCGCGCGCTCGCGGAGGTAAGGGTCGTCGATCTCGCTGAGCGTCTTCGCGTAGCGTCCGGCCACGGTTTGAAAGACATGCTCCACGTTCATCCGGTCGGCACCGAGGCGGCGGAGGACTTCGTCGATCAGCGTGCGGTCCTCGACCACGAGCAGGTGCGCGTCAAAGATGCTCGCGTCCTTCGCTCCCGTTGATTCGGCGATGCGCTGCTGCATTTCCAAAATCTGCGCGCGCGTGGCGAGCAACGCGCCTTCAAAGCGCGCGATCTCCGTGGGAATTTCGCTTTCCTCGATGCTCCGCGAGGGTGCCGCGTCGTCGTCGGGCCGATAGACGAAAACCGTGCCGCGGGCAATGCCGGGGGACACGCCGACGCCGTTAAAGCGTTTTTCTTGCGTCGAGGAAGCGGGGTTACTCATGGGGGGAGCAGAGCTGGCAGTCGCGCCTCAATCCTCATCAAATTTACGCAGGATGACGGCCTCAATCTCGGCCAGCGCCTTGTCCGCGTCCCCGCCCTCGCAGGAAACGAGCAGCCGCGAACCCTGGCCGGCGGCGAGCATCATCAGCCCCATGATGCTTTTGCCGTTCACCCGTTCGCCGTCCTTTTCCACCCAGATCTCCGCGCGGAACCGGGTCGCCGTTTTCACAAACATCGCCGAGGGGCGCGCATGCAGGCCCAGACGATTGATGATCGTCAGTTCCTTCTCGGCTTTCCCGGGCGCGGCGGATTCGGTTTTGCGGTTTAACAGGCCCATTACGGCGTTTTCTTTTTCTGCATGGTTTTCAGCAAGCGTTGATTGAACTCGACCGCGCTATTCTGGCCGGAAC
>CAIQUL010000034.1 GCA_903874975.1 uncultured Chthoniobacter sp.
CTCCGCGGCGGCGCAGCTCGCGCGGACGACTCTGGAGAAAAAGGACTCCGCCGACGAATGGGCGATCGCGCTGCGCAACGTGGCGTGGGCGGAGCCGCAAGCGACCGCGTATCTGGCGGCCAAAGGGCGCGAAATGCTCGCCCACGCGCCGTGGCGCGCGGCCCCGACGAGCGGGCTGCTCGAGGCGTTCGACGTGATCGTTTTCACGAAAGACGCCAGCCTCACGGCGGAACTCGCGGAGGCGCAGAAGGACTCAAATGACCAGCTCCGCCACGCCGCCGATGTCGCGCTGGACCGGCTCGCGGCGGCCAGCCCGCTCGACGTGATGAACTACCTCAACGCCAACCCCGCGCTGCTGACCGAGCGGCCGATGTTGCGCGCGGATTACTTTGCCAAAGCCGACCTGACCGCGCCGGGGCAGAAGGTGGCGCTGGAGTTTTACCTCGGGCGGCCGGACATCGCTGAGGCGGAGAAGGCGAAGCTGCTCAAGGCGCTGGCCACGCCGGCGACTTTTGTTTCCGAAAATCTGCTCACCGAGCCGCCGCCCGAACCGGACGATGCGGCGCGCGAGCACGCGATCCTCGCGGCGGTTCAAGAGTGGCTTGCGGGAAAACGCTTTCCGCCGCTGCAAGCGCAGCTGCTCCAGCTCCAGCGCCGCCTCGCGCGGGAGTAGGGGAGTGGGCCGCTCCGTTCCGTGCGGGCGCGCGCGCTACTTCGCCTTGCCGGGCCGACGGCTGGCGGGGACGAGCGGGGTGGGCTTTTTGCCCGGCGTCGGCTCGGGCGGGACGATGGGTTCGGGCGGCGGCTCTTCCTCCTGGCCGATGGCGAGTTCGCCGCTGAAGATGCCGCCTTTCTCGATGTTGATTGCTTTGGCGTGGACCACGCCGACGAGCGAGCCGCCGGAGGAGATGCTCAGGCAGCCGTCGCAGTTGATGTCGGCGACCATCTTGCCGTGGATCTCGACGGCCTGCGCTTTGACGGGACGGGCAAATTCCACATCGGCCTTCTTGTCGATGACCAGCTTGTGGGCGTCGATGTCGCCGAGGAATTTGCCCTGCAATTTCACCCGCGCCTCGCCGGTGCAGACGAGCAGGCCGCGCAGCTTGCCGTCGATGACCGCAGCCCCGCAGGCGATCTTGGCGCTGGTCACGTCGGCTTTGGACGAAAGCACGACCTCGCCCTGCGTCTGGATGCTGCGCCCAAAGGGACCGGCGATCTTGAAATCGCTGAGGTCGATGTAGGAGCTGCACTGCGGGCAGAGGCTGGACTGCGCGGAACTGCTGACCTGCTGCCGCTGGCCGCAACTGAAGCAGCAGATGTCGCGGATCTTTTCGCCCGCGACCATCTTGGTGAGCTTGGCGAAAAGGGACGGCCCCTTGAGGCTGGCGACCTCCTTGGCCAGCAGTTTTTCGATCGAGTAATGCTGCCCGCACTTGCGGCAGAACGTCGATTTCGCAAACGCGGACTCGAGCTGGCTGAAGCCGCAGTGCGGGCAGTCAGCGCTGACCTTTTCCGAATTCTTCGGGGTGTTGGAGGCCACGGGAGGCCGGGCTTAGCGCGCGGCGACGGCTGGGCGAACGGCTTCGGGACGCGCGGCGCCTTTCACCGGATTCACCTCGGAGCGGCCGACGAAAGTCGCGCCTTCCTCGATGACGAGGCGGCTCGCCTTGAGGTCGCCGTGGAGGACGGCGCGGGCCTTGAGTTCGCAGCGTTCATCGACGGTGATGTTGCCATACACTTTGCCAAGGACCGTGGCGGACTTCGTCTTGATCTCGCCGCGAATCTCGGCGTTCTCCCCGACGGTCAGCGTGCCCGTGGAGTGGATCTCGCCTTCGACTTTGCCGTCGATCGTGAGTTCGTTTTGAAACTTGATCGAACCTTTGATTTCGACGTCAGCGGAGAGGAGGTTTTTACCGGGGATTTCAGCCATGGAAGTGTTTGGATTGATTTTGCAGGATGGTGCGGTCGCCCGCTCGGTGGATGACCACGGGAGGCTTTTTCCATTGTCGAAAACGCGCCGCGGAAACGATGTGGCGGCAACTATGGTGCGCGGGAAAATCGGTGTCAATGTCGGCCACGGCGATTCGCGAGGAAGGCGGGGTGATCAGTATTCAGTGGTCAGTGCCGGAAGCGGAACCGAGCACTGAATCCTGAACACTCCCGACGAGCGGCACCCGGTGTCTGGCCGGTTTGGTCGGCCACGTCTGTTCCTCGAGCCTCGGGGGCGTCGAATTCGCTGAGAGGAGGGGTGTCTTCAGCGACCTGCGCGCAACCATGACCAATTTCCTGCTCTCGCATCGCGACTGCGTAATCCTGGCTGCGGGAGCTGTGCTCGTTTTTGCGGTGCTGCACCGCTGGCTGTGGCGGGAAAGGACAAAGGGTGTGGTGGTGCCGGTCATGTGGGTGATCGTGCTGACGGTGCTGGGGGGCGGTTGGTTTCTCGCCGAGGGCGCGGCCCAGCGGGAGCGAGACCGGCTGCGGCAGATGGTGGAAGGCTACGCACCTACTTACGCGCAGGAGTTGGAGGCGCCGAAGCGCTGACTGAAGGTGAACCCGTCGATCAATGACATCTACACGCTGCACAAGCTGCCGGAGGGCCGCGTTGCGCTGATTGTCGATTCCGAGACGGACTACGATCGCGATGGCAAATTTGAAGGGGAACGCGAGCAGCGCACCAAGATCAGCGAAGTTTATGACGGCGATCTCGCGGGCGCGATCGATTCCGTGCTCGCGGGGCAGACCGTGTCGCGCAGCCCTACGTCGCAGCGCGGATATTCGCCCAAACGTGGACGTGCGGAGCGCCGCGGAAGTGCCAGATCATGTCGGGCCCCTCGACCTGCCAGACGTCCCAGACGCCGTCGTTGCCGATGTCGTCGCTCTTGTAGAACGCCATGTGCAGGTGGTCGGTGCCCGACGCCTTGATCAGCCGCATCGCCTCGTCGGCGTCCTCTTTGCGGAAAGGCGCGAGCAGGTCGCGCAGCACGGCCTGCACTTCGGCCTGCTGGTCTTTGCTCAAGTCGCCCACGCGGATGCCGTCGAGGCCGTTCTTTTTGCCGGAGAGCTTCACCGTGGCGTCGCCCTCTTCATCGCGCCCCGTGTCGAGCAGCGCCTTCTCGCGCTGTTTGCCATCGAGCATCTGGAAAACGCCGTTGGCCCGCTTCGCCTGATACCAGTAGGCATTGCCCTCGTGGTCGGCCTTTTCGGTGAAACCCTTCGCCGCATGGCCGTAGAAAATCGGCCCGCCGAACGCCGCACCTTCCACCGAATCGCCATCGCAGCGCCGCGTGCAATGCCGCCCGGTCAGCACAAACTCGAACTTTCCACTGCCCGGCTCGCCAAACAGCGCCACGCTCGATGATCCGAAACCGGCCTTCCCGCTGTCGTGCGCCACCTGCGCCATGACTTTCTCCGCGTATTCAGGCGAGTGCAGCCCCTTGAAAATGTCCGTAATCAGAGCCTGCTGATCCTTGTTGAAAAAGCCGCTCACCGTTTGCGGAACGATCTGCCAGTTATTGTCCACGCGAGTGCGCTTCCGGTCGTCGAAGCCAAAGCACACCGCCTTGCGCTGCTCCTCACTGAGCGACTGGTAAAGCTGCGCGACCAGCGTTTCGCTTTTTGGCCGTTCCTCGGCCCGCGCCCAAGGCGCCACACCCGCCGCCAGCGCCGCCGCCGCACTGGCGCGGAGGAAAGCGCGGCGGTCGATCGGCGAGTCCTGGAGCGTGGCCGGGCGCGGCATTTCACAAGCAGGACAGTCGGTGGGAACGGGATTGGCTTTCATGCCCCGATGCTTTCACGCTTTGCGACCAAAGCAAGCGGCCTGCAGCTCCCAGAACCCATGAAAATTTCTGGAATTATAAATCCAGGAAATTATTTGACCCCCTCGTCCCCTTGGGCTATTCCGGGAGTCGATGAAGGCTCCCTCACTTTTTTGGTTCACGAAAACCCTCCGCCTAACCTCGACAAGCCTGCTCCTGCTGACGGGTGTGGCCTTGGCACAGGAACCCGAGCCCGTCCTCGATCGACCCTCCCGCCTGAGCGATCCCACATCGACGTTGCCGATGACGCCGTCACCCGTGCTGGAAACGATCGCGCTGTTCCCGGACGCGTCGGAGGACATGTCGTTGGAGCCGGAAATCGACAAACATCCGTGGAAGTTCGTGCTGCACGGCAATGCCACCGCGACCTACAACGACAACATCTTCATCAGTCACTCGAACGAGCGGGAGGACTTCATTTTCACCATCGCGCCGGGTGTGGCGATCGGGCGCGGGGAGTTTCGCAATGAATTGGCCAGCCTCGGCAGCTATGAAGCCCGGTTTAACCCGGACCGTTCCGACATCCTGGCGGCGGAGAACTATATCTTTGTCCACTATGTCCCCAGCGTGACGCTTTTTGCGGATAACAGCAGCGAGAACAGCTTCGACCACGATGTCACGCTCGACGGTCAGTATGAATGGAAGCGGCTGACCATCGGCCTGAAAGCCCGTTATCAGACGATGAATCTGCCCGATGCGGATCTCGGTGAGCGGGTCGAGCGTGAACTTTTCACGGGTGCCCTGACGAGCAAGTATGACTTAACGGGGAAGACCTCCATTGAACTGAACTTCTTCACCTACATCCGTGACAACGCCGGCGACCGCATCGATAGCACGGAATTTCGCGGACAGGCCTGGGTCAACTATCAGGTGAAGCCAAAAATCACCCTCGCGTTGGGTTTCTCCTACGGCTACGTGGATCTCTCTCGCGGGGCGAGTCAGAGCTATCAGCAGGTGCTTTCGCGTTTGCGTTTCCGGGCGACGGAGAAAGTGCGTTTCGACTTCACGGCAGGCGCGGAGTTTCGCGATGTCCACGGCCTTGCCAACCGCACGAATGGCATCTTCAGCCTGGGCGTGTCTTATCTTCCGTTTGCAGGCACCTCGGTTTATCTGCAGGGCTACCGCCGCACGGTCACCTCGGCGAATTTTCCGCCTGCCAACTACGACGTCACTGGCGTCGAGGCGCAGTTTCGCCAGCGCTTTGCCAAGCGTTTCTATTTCGTGGTGGCGGGCGGGTATCAGAACGTGGATTACGAGTATTTCGCCTCCGCGAGTCAGCGCACCGACGACGTTTACTACATTCATCCCAGCATCGGCATGGACATCACGTCCTGGCTGAGTTGCGAGGTGGGTGGGCAGTTTCGGCGGAATGACTCGACGCAGCAAAAAAACGACTACTCGGAGAGGACCGTTTATTTGCAGTTCAACGCGTTCTTTTAGCTGACACCTCCCAGGGCTGTAACCCTGCTCAGCAGGAGTCTATCTATGTCTATGGGAATACCTAACGCACGTATGTTGTTTTGGAGCGTCCTTAGCTCCGGGCTGTTGTTGCTCTTTGTGGCTCCTGCTCCGGGCTACGCGCAGGGCAATTACCTCCTCGCTCCGAACGACCTCGTCGCGGTCACGGTGTTTCAGGAAGATGACCTCGCCACGAAATCGCGGGTGGGCAATGACGGCACGATCTCTGTGCCGCTCATTGGCACGGTGAAAGTGGGGGGCAAATCCGTGGATGAAGCCGCGCAGATCATCCGCTCGCGCCTGGCCAAGGGCTATCTGGTGAATCCGCAGGTCAATGTCGGCGTGGAGGAGTTTGCCAAACGCCTGGTGACCGTCCTCGGGGAAGTGCAAAAGGGCGGCACCTTTGAGTTTCCCAATCAGGGACCGCTCGATCTGCTCCAAGCCATCGGCCTCGCGGGCGGGTATTCCAAAGTCGCCAACCCCGGCAAGATCGTCGTGAAACGCCGGGTCGACGGCAAGGAGACCGTCCTCTTGGTCAACGGCAAGGCGCTCGCGGCCAAAGCCGGGGCGGAGCGCTTCGAGGTGTTCCCCGGCGATACGATCACCGTAGCGCAGAGCATTTTCTAACCTCATGGCCACCCGTTCCAGCACCAAATCCACCCAGCCCCCGGCCAGCGAGGCCAAGCTCATCGACCTCCATGCGTGGTTCTTTCTGCTCCGGGAAAAATGGTGGATCATCGCCCTTTGCCTCTTCGGGATGCTGGCCCTGGCGGGCGCGTATCTGCTGCGCAAGGTCCCCGTTTACACCGCGGCAACGATCGTCCAAGTCACCGAGGCCGCCGACAACGTCATCAACATCCCAGGCGTGGCCCAGGACAACTTTAAGTCCGACATCGCCCTCAAGAGCGTGGAGGGCGCGATGAACAGCAACTCCCTGCTCCTCCGGGTGGCCAAGCTGAACGACCTCGAAACGGAGGATCCGGCGTTCCGTCCAGCTCCTGGCGATCCGCCCCGGACGGACGCCGAATTGGCGGAAATCATGCAGCGCCAGCTCCAGGCGAAGCTCAAGCGCGGCAGCCGGCTGATCGAGATCAGCTTTGACAGCGTCAACCCCGAGCGCGCCGCGAAAGTGGCCCGGACGCTCGTGGAGGAATACACGAAGGGTTATTTCGAGCAGAACGCAAAGTCCGCGACGGCGGCCAACGATTTTCTGCGGAAGCAAGCTGCGGAACTAAAGGAGCGCCTCGCCAAATCCGAGCAGACCCTCCAGGAATACCGCGAGAAGCATGGCACGGTCTTTAACGACAAACAGGACGTGACCCTGGACTACCTGAAGCAGCTCAACATCAAGCTGGAGGAGGCGCGCAGCAATCGCATCAAGATCGAGAGCGACCTCCCCATTTTGCGCAAGGCGCAGACCCTGCCGCCGGAGGAGTTGCTCGCCATCCAGAGTGTCTCGGGGCTGCCCGATGTGCAGGAGGCGCTGAAACTCATCACGACCAAGGAATCCGAGTTTTCCCAAATCAAAAAGCGCTACCTCGAACTCCACCCGAAATACATTCAGACGCAGAGCGAACTTCGGGGGCTGCGCGAGACGCTGGATCGTGCCGCACGGAAAGGGGCGAGCATCGCCCTCAACACCTACCAAGGAGCCAAGGAGGCCGAGGCGAAGTTGAAGACTGCGCTGCAGGAGCAGCAGAAGGGCGGGGTCGAACTCAGCCGCATCGCCATCCAGTATGATGAACTCCGGCGCCAGGTCGATTCCGACAAACTGCTCTACGAATCCGTCCTGACCCGCGCCAAGGAGACGAAAGTCGGCGAGGCCATCGAGAACAGCAATATCCGCATCGTTCAGGATCCCCTCGTCCCGAAGAATCCGAGCAAGCCGAGGAAGCCGCTCATCCTCGCAGTCTCCTGTGCGATCGGCCTCATGAGCGGCTTGGCGATCATCATTCTCCAGCAGGCCTTCGACACCTCGCTGCGCTCGCTCGACCAAGCGGAGGTCGCGCTCGATCTCGACTCGCTGGCCGCCGTGCCGGAGATCGAGAGCAAGAAACTTCTCAAGGCCGAGGAGTCGCCGCTGGTGCTGATCGACGATCCTTCCTCCCGCCAGGCCGAGGCCTTTCGCTGCCTGCGGACCAGCCTTTCCCTGCTCCCGGAGGGCTCGCCCAAAGTGATCCTGTTCACCAGCTCCATTCCGGGCGAGGGCAAGAGCTTTTGCTCGGCCAACTATGCCACCTCGCTGGCCCAGCAGAACCTCCGCATCCTCATCATCGACGCCGACCTCCGCAAGCCCGGCCTCGGCAAGAGCTTTCCGACGAAGCATGGGGTCATCGGCCTGAGCGACGTGCTCAGCGGCAAGGCCGTTTTTGAAGAAGCCTGCCATTCGACGAAGGTGCCCAACCTCACCTTCATGCCCGCGGGCAATCGCAATGCCAGCCCGCTCGAACTCCTCGCCGACGAGCGTTTTGCCAAGCTGATCCGGGAAGCCCGGGAGAAATTCGATCGCGTCATTCTCGATTCCGCTCCGATCAACGCCGTGAGCGACGCCCTCCTCATCGTCAAACACGCCGACGCCACGGCCTTCGTCGTTCGCGCGCGGAAGACGCCCGCCCGCACCGTGTTGCGCGCCCTTCATCTCCTCGAAGGTGTGGACCAAACCCCGGCCGGGTTCATCCTCAACCGCCTCCCCTCCCGCCTCGCGGGTTACTACTACTACGATGCAGGCAACTACTCGAGCGCGGGGGTGTATGGGACTTAAATGGAGGACTCCGACCGGCCGATGAAGCAGCCGACCCTCCGCGAAAAAACCCAGCGCGGCCTGCTCTGGGCCGCTGCCGAAGCCGCCGCCCGGACCCTGCTCCAGACGCTGGTCCTCGTCGTCCTCGCGAAGCTGCTCACCCCGGCGGACTACGGCGTCGTCGGGGCGGCGCTCATCATCGTCGGCATCTCCGCCATTTTCTCCCAGCTCGGCGTCGGCCCGGCGATCGTCCAGCGGCCCGATCTCGAACCGCGCCATCTCGACGCCGCCTTCACGCTCTCGGCGATCTTTGGCGTGCTCACCGCCGGCATCCTCTACGTCAGCGCCCCGTGCTTCGCGCAGTTTTTCAAAATGCCCACTCTCGGCCCGGTGCTCCAGGCGCTCGCCGTCGTCTTTCCCATCACCGGCCTCGGCGTCGTTTCCGAGTCCCTCCTCCAGCGGGATCTACGCTTCGACCGGATCGCGCGCACCGAGATCGTTTCTTATTTCATCGGCTTTGGGCTCATCGCCACCGGGCTCGCCTGGCGCGGCTGGGGAGCGTGGGCGCTCGTCGCCGGGCAGATCGTCCAGATGCTCGTGCGCACGGTCATGATTTTCCTGGGCCACGCCTGGCGGCCGAAGTTTGCCTGCGAAGGTGCGGCGGTGCGGGACCTGCGCAATTTCAGCGGAGGCGTGACGCTCGCCCGCCTCGCGAATTACCTCGCCACCACGGGCGATAATCTCATCGTCGGACGCTACCTCGGCGAGAGCGCGCTCGGCGTTTATGGCCGCGCCTACCAGCTCATGGCCCAGCCCGCGAACCTCGTGGGCAACGTCCTCGAAAAAGTGCTCTTTCCGGCCTTGGCGCGCGCTCAGGACCAGCAAGAACGGCTCGCCGCCGTCTATCGCCAGGGCATCGGCCTGCTGGCCACGGCCATGCTGCCCGGCAGTGCCATGATCTACCTCCTCGCACCCGAGATCGTGCAGGTCCTGCTCGGGGCGAAATGGGCGGGCGTGGTTTTTCCGCTCCAGATTTTTTCCGTTGCGTTACTCTTCCGCACCAGCATGAAGCTCAGCAACTCGCTCGTCCGCGCCCAGGGTGCCGTGGCCCAACTGGCGTGGTGTCAGGCCATCTACGCCGTCGCCACCATCGGTTTCGCCTACTTCGGACGAGCCTGGGGCATCGAGGGGGTGTGCGTCGGCGTCCTCGGCAGCATCCTCCTTTGCTTCTTCATCGGCGCGGGCATGACCCTCCGCTTGGTCAGGATCACGTGGGGCCAGTTTCTGCGGGACCACGTGCCGGGGCTGATCCTCGCGGCCGTCGTCGGCGTCCTCGGCTGGATCAGTGTGACCGCCTTGCGTGGCTCTGCGGCCCTTCCCGTCCTGGTTCTCGCGGGGGCCCTTGCGGTGATGTCCACCGCCGCCCTCGCAGGTGTGTTGCTCTTTCCGGGATTCTTTCTTGGTCCAGATGGGAGCCGGCTGCTTGCCAAATGGCGCCGTCCCGCCGTGGTGCCAGCGAGGGACGATACCTCCGCCCCCATCGTCAATCCGCACCCATGATCAAAAGAGCCATTTTCATCGGCGGCTGTGTCCGCAGTGGCACGACCTTGCGCGGAGCGATGCTGGGCGCACCTGCCGATTGCGCGGGTGTGCCGGAATCGCAGTTCAAAGCGCAGTTGCTGAAGGATCCGAGGCTGGTTACGCCCGAGTCCATTCACGCGGTCCTCGCGAACCACTGGCGGTTCAAGCTCTGGGATCTCCCGCTCACGGTCGGCGATCTCCCGCTGAACGGGGCCGACGCCGAGCGCCCCGCCCGCGTGATGCGCAGGATCACCTCCTTCGCGGGGTTGGAGTTCACCCCGGCGATGACCGAGGGCGGCGGGTTCGCCGTCCCGCGCTACACGGTGCAGCAGCACGCCCGCATCGCCAGCCGCCCGGATCCCACACGGATTGATGCCTGGCGGAAAAAGCTCACCCCGCGCGAGCAGGAGATCTTTGAGCATCTGACCGAGGACTTTCTCGGCTACATGGGCGACAAACGCCACTGCGCCTACCCGACGCGGGATCCCTCCGCGCAAAGTCATCCGTAAGCACTTCGCCAACCGCGTTCGTTCCGTCCTCCGCCGCACCGATACCGTCCGATTTTTTCTCCCGCTCACTCCTCGCGCCCTCGAAATGCCGGCCCGCTCCACCTTATGAAAACCGCCCCCCACACCACCGTTTGCTTCGCCGCGCTCCTCCTCACGCTCCCGCTTTCCGCCGCGACCTACCACGTCAGCGACCGCGAAGGCGATGACCAGCGCAACGGCGAGACCGCGGCCACGGCGTGGAAAACGCTCGGTCAGGCCGCCCGCCAGGTTGGTGCCGGCGACACCGTGATCGTCCATCCGGGCGTTTATTTCGAGAGCGTCGCGCTGAAGACCGCGGGCACCGCAGAAAAGCCGATCCGTTTCACCGCGGATGGCGTGGCGAAAAACCGCGTCATCCTCACCGGCGCGCGCCGGGCCATCCGGCAGGGCGATGTGACTTGGCGGATCGACGATGCCCGGACGGGCCTCGCTTCGCTCAAGGTCGAAGGCCGACCCGCGCGCGTGCTGGCGGATGAGACCGACCTCTTTCCGTATGCGAGTCTCGACGAACTGAAGACCTGCACGCTCGCCAACGGCGTGCCCGGGCCGGCGCGGGGCTTTGCCTACGACGAAAAGGAGCAGCGCCTCTCGGTGCGGGTCGGCGGGAAAGCGGAGCCGGGCCAGCGCACGATGAAGGTCGCGCCCGTCGGCCCCGGCAGCCGCGGCTCCCCGGCGACCTACAATTTCGGCGTGCTCGTCCCCGGCGCAGCCCACGTCGTCCTCGAAGGGTTTACCTTTGAGACGCCCGGCCTGTGCGGCGTGTTTGCCGATGGCGGGGGTGTGACGGTGCGCCACTCCTGGTTCCTCGGCTGCCGCACTGGCGTGGCCGGGCGCGTTCCCGCCGAGGGCAAAGCCACGGATGCTGTGACCATCGAGCGCTGCGATTTTTCGCAGGCTCCGACCTTTGCCGATGTCGAGGAGATCGTCGCCCGCGCGAAACTCCCGCCGCCGCCGAAGACCGACCCGGTGAAGCTGCCCGCCTATTACTGGAACGTGCGCAGTGGCGGCGCGCACGCTTACGATTCCGGGATCGCGGTGGACATCGGCGCACGGTGGAAAATTCTCGGCAACTACATTCACGACGCCGTGGACGGCCTTGCGGCGGTCTCGCTGAACCGGGCCCGCGACGTGGAGATCGCGCACAACACTTTC
>CAIQUL010000035.1 GCA_903874975.1 uncultured Chthoniobacter sp.
AAACGGCCCGCATCACCCTGCCGCCGGAAGGCGCCGCGCCGGGCAAGCCCGCACTGCCGAAAGCCACGGTCAAGATGCAGCAGACGCAACCGCTCATCAACAAGCCCTCGCCCACGCTCACCCACTCCTCCGCCATGACGCGCTCCCCGGCGATTTCGACTTCGCCCGCGATGCAGGTGGAATCCGGCCCCGACACCGCAACGAAGGCGCTCTCCATCGCGGTGCTCGTGCTCTCCATCGGCACAGCGGTCTGCGCCTACCTCGTTTATCAAACCACTCTTCCAGTCTGATCCGCCATGGCCAACGCGAACGTTATCAATGTCACCGACGCGACCTTTGACGCCGAGGTTATCAAATCCGACAAGCCTGTGCTCGTCGATTTCTGGGCACCGTGGTGCGGGCCGTGTGTCCAGCTCGGGCCGGTGATCGATCAGATCGCCGACGCCACCGTGGGCCGGGCGAAAGTCACCAAGGTCAACATCGACGACAACGCCGAGATCGCCGCCCGCTACCGCATCCGGGCCATCCCTGCTTTGCTCCTCTTCAAAGGGGGCGAGGTCGCCGAGCAGCTCAGCACCCGCTCGAAAAGCGACATCGTGGCGAAGCTCGAAGCGCTCGCGTAAAGCAGCCGCCGCACAGATTCCGCGCCGCGCCCTCCGCCGAGGGCGCGGCGTTTTTGTTTCCGGGCAAAGCGGATGCCGGGACTTGAGCTGCGCCGCCGGGACGCTACGGTACTCGCCGTTCATGAATCGCCTGTCTCCATTCGTTCTCGCGCTCCTGTCCCTGACTTTCGCCCGAGCGCAGGACGCCGTCTCCCGTGTCGAGGCGGTCGGCGCGGCACCCGGCGCACCGAAAGTCGCCGTGGCCACGAAGCCCGGCGCACCCGCTGCCGCCGCCGTCCCAACGCCGACTTGGGATACCCAGAAACAGGCTCGCGCCTACGTCCTCGGCATCCCGGGCCCGCGCGGGCAGATCGTGGATCGCCACGGCAACCCACTCGCCCAGACCCGCGTGAGCCAGAATCTCGGCATCAGCTTTCCCACGCCGCTCACCATGACCGATGCCCAGGTGCTCGCCTTTGCCCACCAGCAAGTGCTCACCGCCCGCACCGTCATCGGCCGTCCCATCACCCTCACGCAGGAGCAGGTGCTGAAGCACTACAAGAATCGCGGCGTCCTCCCCCTGCTCATCGCGCAGGATTTGAAAGGCCCGGAGATCGAAAACTTCAACCGCCTCAAGCCCGAGCGCCTCACCCTCCAGGCCGTCTATCAGCGCTACTACCCGCAGGGCCAGCTCGCCGGGCACATCCTCGGTTACGCCGGTCGCGCGGGGCGCATTTCGGATGGGCCGGTGCAAAACAATGAGCTGCTCTGGCCGGACGCCGTGGGACGCGAGGGCTTGGAGCAATCCTTCGATGACCAGCTCCACGGCAAGAACGGCCAGTTCAACCTCTCCTTCAACGCCGCCGGCAAAAAGACCAGCGAGCAAATCACCTTCAACCCGCAGCCCGGCTACAACGTCGTCACCACCCTCGACACCGACCTCCAGAGGCTGTGTGAAAAGACGCTCGAACGTGGTGTGAAGCGCGGCGCGATGGTCTTCATCGACCCGAACAGCGGCGAAATCCTCGCCATGGCCTCCTGGCCGACCATCAACCCGAACTGGTTCATCCCCACCATTTCCGAGGAAGCCTTCAAGGCGCTCAACGAAGACCCAAACATCCCGCTCATTCCCCGCGCCTACCGGTCCTCGTATCCGCCGGGGTCCGTGTTCAAAGTCGCCTCCGGCCTCGCCGCCCTGCAGGAGCGCGTGGTGGACATCGACGATGAATTCCAGTGCCCAGGGTCCCTGACCATCGGGCGGATTAATTTCCGCAACTGGAAGAGCAGCCACGCCGGTTCGCTGAACTTTTGCGAAGCGCTGACCCAGTCGTGCAACACCTGGTTTTACCAAGTCGGTATCAAGACCGGCTCCCGCCGCATGGGGGAATGGGCCAGGAATCTCGGTCTCGGCACCCGCACCGGCATCCCCATCGGCTCGGAGGCCAGCGGCCGCATCCCCGACGACGAGTACATGAAGAAGGCGCACGGGCGGAAAATGTTCGACGGAGATCTCGCCAGCTTTGCCATCGGGCAGGGCGACGTGGAAATCACGCCGCTGCAAATGGCCCAAGCCATGGCCACCGTCGGCAACGGCGGCACGCTTTACCAGACCCGCCTCGTGAAGCAGGTCCAGAGCATCGACGGCCAAATCGTTAATGCCTACCCGATGCGCGCCCGCCGCGACATCGGCATCGACGCGCGCATCATGAAAGAAATGCGCAAGGCCATGAGCCAGGTCGTCTCGAGCAGCCTCGGCACCGCCGCCAAAGCGTCCGTCCCCGGAGTGCGCGTCGCGGGCAAGACCGGCACCGCCCAGTGGGGAGGCCGGGGTAAAGAGCGCACCGCCGCGTGGTTCGCCGGCTTTGCCCCGGCGGAAAACCCACGCTTCGCGTTTGCCGCGGTCTACGAGAGCGAGGTCCGCAACGCCGACGACGTCCACGGCGGCACCCACGCCGCTCCGCTCATTGGAAAAGTGCTGCGCGAAGTTTTTGCCAGCGAGGCCAAGGCCGATCGGGAGGAACAGGCAGCCGCCAAGAAAAAGAAGAAGGGCAAAAAGGACGAGCCCGAAGATCCCGACGAGCCCGAGCAGGAACCCGCGCGCGACTGACCGCGCCCGCGGACTCGCGGACACGATCAAAAACTGGCACGCCAGCAGAGGCGCTGCAGAGCCCGCAGCGAGGCCAACCCGCCGCCGAACCGGATTGCGCCACGCCGCGCCGCCGCCCGTCGCGGACTCGCGCAAAAGGAACCCGAGTTGCGCTCCGTCGCCTACGCGCTCTACGAAATCGGCGACACCCCAGCCTCGCCGACCTCGTCGCCTTTCTGCGCACGGCGAAATAAGCCTCCACCACGCAAACCGCGGCTGTCCGGCATCGTGGCGCGGACGCCTTCGTCCGCGACCGTCAGCCGGGCGCCCCGCGCGGCGAACCGCAGCGCGTCGTCGCCTGCCGGTTTCGGCGAACGGGGCGTTCGCCGGACCGATCGCGGACGAGGCGTCCGCGCCACGCCACGGGTGGCTCGTGCGTGGTGCGCCTTAAGTCAAAATATCCCGCACCACTTTTCCATGCACATCCGTGAGGCGGAAGTCGCGGCCTTGGAAACGGTAGGTGAGCTTCTCGTGGTTGAAGCCGAGGAGGTGCATGATGGTCGCCTGGAGGTCGTGGACGTGGACTTTTTTCTCCACGACGGAGAAGCCCAGTTCGTCGGTCTCGCCGTAGCTCAGGCCGCCCTTGATGCCGCCGCCGGCGAGGAAGAGCGAGAAGGCGTCGGGGAAGTGGTCGCGCCCGAGCACGCCGCCCTTGCTGGTGCGGCCTTCGCGGAAGGGGGTGCGGCCAAACTCTCCGCCCCAGACGACGAGCGTGTCGTCGAGCAGGCCGCGCTGGCGGAGGTCGCGGATGAGCGCGGCGACGGGCTTGTCGGTGACGCGCATTTTGGCGCTCAGCCCGTCGCGGATGTCCTCGTTTTTGTTGATGCCGTGGAAGTCCCAGCCCCAGTCGAAGAGCTGCACGAAACGCACGCCTTGTTCGAGCAGCCGGCGGGCGAGCAGGCAGTTGTTGGCAAAGCTGGCGTCGCCGGGTTTTGCGCCGTAGTCGGCGAGGACGTGCGCGGGTTCGCGCGAGATGTCCATGACCTCGGGCACGCTCGTCTGCATGCGAAAGGCCAGCTCGTATTGCGCGATGCGCGTGGCGGTTTCGGGGTGGCCGAGTTCGCGCTGCTGCTCCTCGTTGAGGTCGCGCAGGGCGTCGAGGGTCTTGCGCCGCAGCGCGCGATCCATCCCCGCCGGGTCGCTCACGAAGAGCACCGGATCGCCCTTGGACCGGCACTGCACGCCCTGGAAGACGGACGGCAGAAACCCTGTGCCCCACAGGCTTTGCCCGCCGCTCGGCTGCACGCCGCTGCTGATCAGTGCGACGAAGCCGGGTAGATTTTCGTTTTCCGATCCGAGGCCGTAGGTGGTCCACGAGCCGAGCGACGGCCGCCCCTGGCGCGGCGAGCCGGTGAAGAGCAGCAGCTCGGCGGGCGTGTGATTGAACTGGTCGGTGAACATGGATTTCACCACGCACATTTCGTCCGCGAGGCCGTGGAAATTTGGCACGGCGTCGGACATCCAGATGCCGCCCTTGCCATACTGCGCGAACTGCCGCGGCGTGCCCATGAGCTTGGGCGTGCCGGTGGTGAAGGCGAAGGTTTTACCTTTCACAAACTGGTCCGGCGCGGGCTCGCCGTTGTGTTTCACCAGTTCGGGTTTGTAGTCGAAAAGGTCGAGGTGCGGCGGACCGCCGGACATGTGGAGATAGACCACGCGCTTCGCCTTCGGCGCAAAATGGGGCGCGCGGGGGGCAAAGGGATTGCCCGCCGCCGGACTCGCCTGCGCGCTCTCGCGGAGCAGCGCCTGCGCGGCGATGGCCCCGAGGCTGAATTGGCCGGTGCTGCGCAGGAACGCGCGCCGGGTCTGGGCTTGGAGGAGGTCGAGGTGCGGGTGCATCAGCGTTTCATCAGGGTTTCGTCCATGTTGAGCAGGACGTTGGCGACGGTGGTCCAGGCGGCGAGGTCGGGCACATCCGCGCCCGCGGGCGCAGCGCCGATGGGGTTGGTGGCGAGAGCGATGGCTTTGTCCGGTGCCTGCTTGAAATACGCGAGCGTCTCGTCGTGCAGCGCGACGAGGCGCGCGGTTTCGTGCGCGGTCGGCGGGCGCGTGACGCACAGGCGGAAGCCGCGCGCGGCTTTCTCCGCGGCAGTGCCGGCACCCGCGGTCATGCGGCGGGCGAGCGCCTGCGCAGCTTCGAGATAGACGGGGTCGTTGAGCGTGACGAGCGCCTGGAGCGGCGTGTTCGATTGGTTGCGGCGCAGCGTGCAGACCTCGCGGTTCGGCGCGTCGAAGGTCGCCAGCGAGGCATACGGCGCGGTGCGGCGCCACTCGGTGTAGAGCGCGCGGCGGTGCACGTCTTCGCCGGTGCTGTTCTTCCAGTCGAGGCCGCCGCCGAAGGCCGCCGAGAGACCGAGGTTCGGCTGCGGCGGACGCACCGGCGGGCCGTGCATTTTGCGCGAAAGCAGCCCGCTCGCCGCGAGCGCCTGGTCGCGCACCATCTCGGCGCTGAGCCGGAAGCGCGGCCCGCGCGCGAGCAGCCGGTTGCCGGGGTCGCGCTCGGTCAGCGCGGGCGTGACTTTCGACGACTGCCGATAGGCTGCCGAGGTCACGAGCAGCCGGAGAAACTTCTTCACGTCCCACTTTTCGCGCACCAGCTCGGTGGCCAGCCAGTCGAGCAGCTCGGGGTGCGACGGCAGCTCGCCCTGCGCGCCGAATTCCTCGCTCGTCCGCACGATGCCGGTGCCGAAGATGGATTCCCAAAAGCGGTTCGCGGTCACGCGCGGCGTGAGCGGATTGGCGTCGTCCACCAGCCAGCGCGCGAGCGTGAGGCGGTTCTTCGGCGCAGCGGCGGGGAGGGGAGGAAACGCCGCGGGCACGCCCTCCTTCACCTCCTCGGCCAGCGCGAGATAATTGCCGCGAAGCTGCACCCGCGTCTTGCGCTGCTTCCCGGCTTCAAGGTCGCGCATGACGGGCACAGTGATCTTTTTCATGTCGGCAAGCTGCTTGCGCAGCGCGGCGATTCGCTTCTCGTCGGCCTTCCGGTCGTCCGTCGGCGCAGGAGCGGCGCCGTCGGGCTGTGCGGCGGGCGCGGGTGCGGCTTTCAGCTTTGCCTCCAGCGTGGCGATTTCCGCCTCCCACTGCGCGCGCTGCGGTTTCTGCTCATCGGTGTAGAAGCCGAGCACGGGGGACTCGTCCTTGCGATCCGCGTCCTGCGTGTTGTTCAGAAACGCGAAGACCTGGAAATACTCCGCGTTCGTGATCGGGTCGTATTTGTGCGTGTGGCACTGCGCGCAGGCGAAGCTCGTGCCCATCCACACGGACATCGTCGTGTTCGCGCGATCCACCACCGCGGCGTTGCGAAACTCCTCGTCGTTCGTCCCGCCCTCGTTGTTCGTCATCGTGTTGCGGTGGAAGGCGGTCGCGATGAGCTGCTCGTCGGTCGCGCCCGGCAGCAGGTCGCCGGCGATCTGCTCGATGGTGAACTGATCGAAAGGCCGGTTCGCATTGAACGCGCGGATGACGTAATCGCGATAGCCCCAGATCGTGCGCCCCGGATCATCCGCGTAACCCGCCGAGTCGGCATAGCGCGCGAGGTCCAACCACTGCCGCGCCCAGTGCTCGCCATACGCGGGCGACGCCAGCAACCGGTCCACATAGCGCTCGTAGGCGTCGGGCGCTTTGTCTTGGGCGAAAGCATCCGCGTCCTCCGGCGTCGGCGGCAGCCCCGTGAGATCCAGCGCCGCGCGACGCGCCAGCGCGAGACGATCCGCCTCCGGCTGCGGAGCGAGCCCCTCCTTTTCCAGCCGCGCGAGGATGAACGCATCCACGCCATTCCGCACCCACGCCTTCGCCTTCGCCTCCGGCACCGCGGGCCGGCGCGGCTTTTCATACGCCCAATGTTTCTCGTACTTCCCGCCGTCCTTCACCCACGCCTCCAGCAGCGCGATTTCTTTCGGCGAAAGTTTCCGCCCCGACTTCGGCGGCGGCATGAGGTCGTCCTGGTCGCTCGTCGTGATCCGCGCCACCAGCGCGCTCTTCTCCGGATGCCCCGGCACGATCGCCGCGCCATCATCCAGCGCCGCGCGCGCCCCTTCCTCCGTGTCCAGCCGCAAGCCCCCGCTCCCATCCTTCCCGCCCTTGCGCTCATCCGCATCCGGCCCGTGGCATTTGAAGCAAATATTGGAAAGGATCGGCCGAATCTCCCGCTGGAAATCTGGCGCACCCGCCGCGTGTAAAGCCGGCGCGAACAGCCCGACGGCGAGCGCGACGGCGGGGACACGGCGGGAAAAGGGCAGAGGCAGAATCATCGTGGTCGGGAAGCTACGGGATAAATCTCTTCCGCCCATAGTTCTTTGAAAGAGAGCGGCGCTGCTCATCCGCCGCCGCGCTACGCAGCAGTCGGCTCCAGAGGCACCCTCAATTCAAATACCGAAACTCCGCACTCGCGAAGAGGGCGCGGCAGAAGCTGGTCCAGGTGGCGGCTGCGGCGTTGCGGAGGCCGGGGGCACTCTTGTCGCCTTTGCTCCAGGCGGCAGGAAACTTGCCGAAGAAAGTCATCGCCGCGGTGCGCTCGACGGCGTCGGGCGGGCGGGAAAAGACGAGCCAGTAGGCGTAGGTCACGCGCTCGTCGAGGTTCGCGGACGCGCCGCCATTCGGACCGCCGGGATACGACGCGACCACGCGCTGGCCGAGCAGCCTGGCCTGCGTGGCTACGAACTCGCTGTTCAGCAGGAAGAGCGCTTGCGAGGGGACGTTCGTGGTCTCGCGCGCGCCGGTGACGAGCGAGGGCTCGGCGAAATCAAACGCGTCGAGCGCCTCGGGCAGCAGGTCGCGGATGATGGGCAGATAGACGGAGCGCACGTTGGTTGCGGCGTTGATCGCCACGTCGCTGCCGCCGCGCCGCGGACGGCTGACCGGGCCGTCGCCCGCGAGCGCCACGGGAGAGCCGACGGGCGGCTGGAGCTGGAGTTGCTGGCTGGTGGCGAGGATGGCGTCGCGGATGCACTCGGCGTCGAGGCGGCGCTTGCTCATGCGCCAGGCGAGCGTGTTTTCGGGGTCGGTGGCGAAGCTCTTTTCATCAAACGCGGAGCCGAGCTGATAGGTGCGGCTGAGCACGATTTCGCGGATGAGCTTTTTCACCGACCATCCGCCGTCGCGCAGCCGCAGCGCGAGGTGGTCGAGCAGCGCGGCATTTGTGGGCGGCTGCCCGGACGTGCCAAAATTGTCCACGCTCTCGACGATCCCGCGCCCGAAGAGCCAGTGCCAGACACGGTTGGCCAGGACGCGCGCGGTCAGCGGATTTTCCGGCGCGACGATCCACTCCGCCAGTTCGCGCCGCCCGCTGGTCTTCGCGGGAATGGCGGGCGCGGCCCCGGTGCTGAGCGCGCTGACGAATCCGCGCGGCACTTTCTCCCCCGGCTTGTCCGGCTCGCCGCGTGCGAAAAGCGGGCTGTCCGTAATCGTCCCGAATGCGGCGGCGCGGCCAAAAACCTGGCTGCGGATGCCTTCGCGCAGCGTCCCGCCGAATCCTGCGGCCGTGCCGGGTGTCGGGCGGTCGAGGACCCCCACCGCGAGCGCCTTCGGCTGCCCGCTGGTGTCGAAGGAATTCAGCTCCGCCTCCAACTCGCCGACCTGGCTGATCAGCCGCAGCGCGCGGGCACCGTTCTGATCCTGCGTGCCGGCGCGGCGGGCCTTTTGCCGCTCGGCGATCATCTCGTCGCGCTCCTTTTTCAAAGCGGCGAGCTGCGTCTCTTTGCGGGCGTGCTCCTCGGCGGAAAGCGACCGCGCGACCTTCGGCAGTGCCGCCCCGATGGGCAGCTCGATGGGCTTGGTCGGGTGCCGGTTTTGCAAACCCGCCGCCGTGCCGTAGCGCGTGTCGGTGCTGAGGAAGATGCCCGCCATCGCGTAGTAATCCCGCTGCGGGATGGGATCGAATTTGTGATCGTGACAGCGCGCGCACGCGATGGTCATCCCGAGCATTCCCTGCGAGAGCGCGTCGATCTGCTCGTCCGCCACATCCAGCGCAAACTGCCGCGGGTTCTGCTCGTTGAGCGATTTCGCGCCGATGGCGAGGTAGCCCGTGGCGATCTGATGCTCGGCGCGCTCGCGGTCATCCTTCGCCGGCAGCAGATCCCCCGCGATCTGCTCGCGCACGAACTCGTCGTATGGCTTGTCCGCGTTGAACGCCGCGATGACGTAATCCCGATACCGCCACGCGTGCGGGTAGGCGGTGTTGAAATCCTTGCCGCTCGATTCCGCATAGCGGGCCACGTCCAGCCAGTGCCGCCCCCAGCGCTCGCCGAACTGCGGCGACGCGAGCAGCCGGTCCACGACTTTCGCGAACGCCTCCGGCGATTTGTCCTGCACGAACGCGGTGATCTCCGCATGCGGCGGCGGCAGGCCGAGGAGATCGAAATAGACGCGCCGGATGAGCGTCAGCTTGTCGGCGTCCGCGACCGGCTTCAGCCCCTTGGCCTCCAGCCCCGCGAGCACAAAGCGGTCGAGATCCGACTTCGCCCACGCTGCGTCCTTCACCGCGGGCACCGCCGGCTTTTTCACCGGCTGAAACGCCCACCACGCCTTCGCCTTCGCCGCATCGTATTTCTTCACCACCTTGGCCGCGCCGTCGCGCGGATCGGGCGCGCCCATCTGCACCCACTTTTCGAAATCCCGGATCACCTCGTCCGGCAGCTTGCCGCCCTCCTTCTTCGGGGGCATGGCGAAGTCCTTGCTCGCATACCGCACCGCCTCGATGAGCAGGCTTTCCTTGAGATCGCCCGGCACCACCGCCGGGCCGTTGTCGCCGCCGCGCCGGATGCCCTCGCGCGTGTCGAGCACCAGCCCGCCTTTGATCTTCTCGGATTTCTCCGAGTGGCATTTGTAGCACTTGTCCGCGAGCACCGGCCGGATCTTCTTCTCGAAAAAATCGCGCTGCTCGGAGGTCCGGGCGTCGCCGCTTTTCTCTTCGCCGAGCGCGGCGAAAGCGGGGCCGCCGCACAGGCTGACGGCGCAAAGTGTGAGGAGAGTTTTCATTTTCGCGGATCAGGAATCTGCCCTTCCAACCCTCCTCCTCCGTCGCGGTTGCGCGCGAGTTTTTTTCCCGCGCGCTGCTCAACCCGGCAGCCGCAGCGTCGTGACCAGCTCCATCGTCTCCGTCGCGAAACGCCGGGCCAGCTCGCCGCCATTCGCCGCGACGACGCGCTGCGCCCACCACAGGCCGAGGCCGTGGTGGCCGGGGCGGGTGGAGGCAAAGGGCGCACGGCCCCAGCTCGCGGTCTCGATGGATGCGGGCTGCGGCTCGCGCAGCTCGAAGACGATGTCCCCGTCCTCCACGCGCGCCGCGGCGTGCAGAGGTGCGCCGGTGCCGAAGGCCTGCGCGTTGGCGAGCAGTTCGCGGAAGACCTCCGCGAACAGCGCGGCGTCCACGTTCACCTGCTCGGAGCCGAGCGTGGCGCGCCACTCCACGACCGGCGCGGGATCGAGCGCGGCGAGCTGGTCCTGGCAGATGAGGAAAAGCTCGCCCGCGGCGTAGAGCGCGGGCGTCGGCAGCGGGTCGGCGAACTTCGCCGCCAGCGCGCGCAGCTCCTGGCCGGCCCGCCGGATTTGTGCGCGGATGCGCGCGACGGATTCCGCGGCCTCTCCGCTCGGGACGAGATCGCCGAGCAGCGCGGCTTCGAGATCGAGCCCGTTGAGCTGGTTGCGCACGTCGTGCGTGTGCTGGCGGATGAACTGCGCGAGATGTGACCAACTCCCATTGGATGCGTTAGGCATACGCATCATCATACGTGCTTCCGGGTCGCTTGGCTCTGCCGATTCCGGGGTATGACTACCATCCTCCTGCTCGTGCTCGTGCTGTATTTGCGGAAGGTGATTGAGCGTCGGGCGACGCGACACGAGTGTCATTAATCGCGACACTTCTCCTGCGTCCGCGCGGGCTCCCACAGAGTGAAATCTGCGTGGCACGCGCGAGGCAAAGGATGTGGGCATGCATGACTCCGATGAAACCCATCAGCTCGAAACCCCCACGCTTCGCCCGTCCGCCGATCCGACCGATGAAGAACTCATGACCCGCATCCAGGCGGGCGACGACCACGCCATCGCCATCCTGTATCGCCGCCACACCGCGCTCCTGCGCACCGTCGTCGGCCGCATCCTTCACAATGAATCCGACGTGGACGACCAGCTCCAGGATGTGTTCCTCGAATTATGGCGGCAGGCCGCGCACTACGATGTGGAAAAGGGTAAGGCGCTCGGGTGGATCGTCACGCTCGCCCGGCGGCGGGCCATCGACCGGCTGCGGAAGAAGCAGACCTACTTCCGCGCGCAGGAACGTTTCCGCGCCGAGCCGGAAGCGGCTCCGCATGAAGGGGCCGACGAGCAGGCTTCCGCTTCCGAAGCCGCGGAGATTTTCCACCGCGTGATCGGCACCCTGCCGGTCGCGCAGCGGGAGGCGCTGCACCACGCCTACTTCCGCGGCCTCAGCCAGCGTGAGATCGCCGCGCAGACCGGCATCCCGCTCGGCACGATCAAGACGCGCCTCTTACTCGCCCTCCGCAAAGTGCGCGCGGCCATCACCGCGCGCGGTGGGGCCGATGAATGGACGCACGTGAGTGGGTGAAAACACCCGTCATCCTGAGCGGTCAAGGAGCGGCGACATTCCTGTCGCCGATGGCGGCGTAGGCGGCCATCGGCTCGGTCACATTTTGGACCCCTCCGGCACCGCTGAGGCGCGCTTCCGCAGGGAGGTCTCCGTTGGAACGGGGCCGCGGAAAGCCGGCAGCTCCCGGAGTTCTTTGCCCAGTCAAAAAGGATTACGACCAGCCTCTCGCTGCGCGCCGATTGCAGGGAGATGGAAAACACACCGCAATTCGTCGCCAGGG
>CAIQUL010000036.1 GCA_903874975.1 uncultured Chthoniobacter sp.
CCGTCAGCGATTGCGCGTGCGGCTCTCCAGCGTGCATGGACGAAGCCGCCAGGAAGGCGGCAAGACATAAGACTCGGAAGGTGGTTTTCATGAGAGATGTGCGGAGTCGCCGAACGCCTAAGCGCTGGCCCCGCTGGGGCGAGGGTGAGCGTGGAGACGGGATGACGGGTTAAAGTTACGGAATGCAAGACCTACAGAGCAGCCCCAGCGGTTGTTCAGCCGCGCTTTGTTCGGCCTTGTGTAGCTGTCGGATGTCATTGCTTCGGAGTAAGATCTCGGGATTCCCACTACTTGGCCGGTTCGTCTTTCTTTCCTCTCGATGTGAGGAAGCGCATCAGGTCGATGAGTTCGTCGCGGCGGAGGGAGGCGGTGAGGCCGGGGGGCATCAGCGAGACGGAGCTGGTGTCGATCTTGGCGATGTTGCTGTTCGGGATGGATACGATGTTGCCGGTGGGATCGCGGAGCAGGTGGGCATCGCCGGTTTTCCGCTGCAGCAAGCCCGTCACAACGGCATTGTCCTTGGTGGTCAGCAGGATGGTTTCGTAGCCCTGCTTGATGGCGGTGCTGGGGTTGATCAGCGACTCGAGGAGGGACTCGGGCGTCATGTAGCTGCCGACGGTGGAGAGGTTGGGGCCGAGCTGGCCGCCCTGGTTGTCGATGATGTGGCAGGTCGCGCAGAGCAATTCTTTGCGATGGAAGATCTCCCGCCCGCGGGCGGCGTTGCCTTTGGCTGCGGCGTCGGCGAGGAGCGCGCGGCGGTCATCGGGGGTGAGTTGGAAGCCGACCGGCTTGAGGTTGCCGGCGGTTTGGAGCGCGGCGATGAGCGGGGCGACGTCGCGCCCGGAAGTTTGCGCGAGACGCGTGGCGGCGATGGCGAGTGCCTCGGGCACTTTGATGTTGGCAAGTCCGCCGGCGAGCACGGCTGGGCCTTCGGTGTGTTGCAGGTAGGCGGCGACGACGGGCTCGGAAAACTTCGCGATGGCTGCGGGCAAGGCTTGGGCAGGTTGCGCCGACGCCCAGGCGGCGATCGAGTTTGGGGTATTGATGGCTTTCAGGTGCTCGAATGCGCCGAGTCGGGCGAGTGCCCCGGCGGCGCTGGGGAGGTCCTTTTCGCGCAGCAGCTTTACCAGCGGCTCGATGGCTGCGGAAACGCCCCAGCGACCGCAGAGTTCGGCGGCGGCGGCGGCGAGCGCCGCGTCGCCATTGAGCAATTCGATCAGCCGCGCGGTCTGGCTGGCTTTGGCGGCGTTGGAGCGCGCTCCTTCGGCGACGGCGGGGAGCAGCGCCGGCGGCAGTGCGAGCAGCGCGTCGAGGTGCTCGGGTGTGCCGAGGGCGGCGACGGTGCGCGCGGCGTTGGCGAGCTGTTCGCCCTCCAGGCCGCCGCGTTGCACGATCTCGAGCAGGCGCCCGACTGCGCGCGGGTCGTTGACTTCGCGCAGCGCGAAGTTCAGCCGCGCGGCGTTGCCGTCAAAGACGGGCTTGCCGGTTTCCAGCGCGGGCAGCCACACGTTGCGCAGGGCGCGGACGGTGAGTTCGAGGGCGAAGTTCAAACTGTCGTCGCGCTCGCGGTCGAATGCGCGCAGGGCGGCGCTGGCGGCGTCGAGGGTGCCGAGCCCGCGCAGCGCGTTGACCGCCTCGAGGCGGACCTGCGCGTGTTCGTCCTCGACCGCCTTGGTCAGCAGCCCGAGCCGGTCGATCTTTCCGGCCTCCGATCGCCAGTTCGAAACAGCGCGGACGGCGGCGGCGCGTGCGCGGTGGTCGGGGGAGCGAAGGATGTTCTCGACGAGCGCCGGTGGCTCGATGCGGTGGGTCATCAGCACCCAGAGCCCCTCGAGGCGGTGCTGCTCGTAGTCCGGGTGGGCGGGGTCGAGTGCGGCGATCCATTCCAGCACCGGCTTCGCCAGCTCCCCAGCGGGCCGCGATGCGAGTTCGCGGTTCGCCTGCGTGCGGGTGTACTGCTCGGGCGCTTTGAGCATGTTCAGGAGATCCGGGATCGGAGCACCGTGGATCTTCGGTCGCTCGACGAGCGGGCGGCCTTTTGCGGTCACACGCCAGATGCGGCCATGCGATTTGTCGCGCAGCGGGTGGTGAAAATCGACTTCGCCGTGGTCGATGATCGCGTTGTACCAATCGACGATGTAGAGTGCGCCGTCGGGTCCCATCTTGATGTCCACGGGCCGGAACGAGCGGTGTTTCGAGTGCAGCACAGTCTCGACCTCGGCGGCGGTGTAGCCGCTGCCGCTTGGCTTCATTTCGTAGCGGACCGTGCGGTTGGCGCGGAAATCATTGCCGATGATGCTGCCCTGCCAGTGATCCGGGAAGTGGCGGCCGGAGATAAACTCGGCGCCGGTGTTATTGGGTTTGCCGGGGATCAGGCCCTTGAGCACCCGGTGGGCACCCACCGCCCTGCTGAAGGCCGCTCCCGGAAACACGTAGTGCGGGCCCTGTCCCGCCGCGCCGTCCGTGGCAAAGGATTGCCCCCAGCGATCGATGGCGAAGCCCCACGGATTGATCATGCCGACCGCGAGAGGGTCGAGCTGGGCCGTCTCGGGGCGGAAGCGCCAGATGCCGCTGCCGTTCATGCGCCGCGGACCGTGCGGTGTTTCCACAAAACTATTGATGTAGATGGATTGCGTGATGTGCAGGTCGCCCCACGGCGCCCAGCGCAGGGCGTGGATCATGTGATGCACGTCCGCATTGCCGAAGCCGGAAAACACCGCGCGCCGCGACTCCGACACGTCGTCACCATCGGCGTCGGCGAGAAAGAGCAGCTCTGTCGCGCTGCACACGTACGCTCCGCCTTTCACCGGCATCACCGAATGCGGCACGAGCAGACCTTCGGCGAAGACCGTGTGCTTGTCGGCGCGGCCGTCATTGTCGGTGTCTTCCAGAATCACGATGCGGTCGTTCGGAGCGCGGCCCGGCTTGATGTGGGGGTAGGTCGTGCTGGTGGAAACCCACAAGCGTCCCCGCGCATCCCAGTTCATGTTGATCGGATTGGCGATCATCGGATTGGCGGCGAAAAGATTGATTTCGAGACCTTCCGCGAGGGTGAATGCCTTCAATTCGGCGTCGGTATCCGGCGTGGGAATGTCCTTGGGAACCTCGTGGTCCGGGTAATTCCTCGGCGTTTTCCAGGCATCGATGCGCTCGATGGCATAGCGGTGTGGCCGGGGCACCCGGAGCCGGGCGATCAACTCTTCCTGTTCTTCCGCCAGCCGCTGGAAGTCGTCCATTTCATAGGCGAGGTGCCCCATTTCGTGGCGGCGGAAGAGAAAGATGTACGTCTTGTTGAGCGGGCGGAGCCGCGCGCGGTAGAGTTCGTTCTTCTTGACGATCAACTGGCGCAATTCCTCGACCTGATCGAGGTCCGGCCCGGCGGTAAAGGCCACGCCCTTGCTCCACTCGGCGGCTCCGGCCTCCTGCCGAGTTTCCCCGTCGATTTTCAAAGCGGCATCGCCCACCGCGACGATGCGCCCCGGAGCGCTCCACGCGAGCGTGGGCAGCGTCTCGCTCGTGAGGTCGAAACGAATTCCGCGCTTCTCCGTTTCAACCGCGGTCACCCGGGCCCGGCTGGACTGGAGCACCTGGCCGCTTTCCGCGAAGGCGACAGTCGGCCCTTCCTCCTGGACGCCGAGCTGGCGGAGCACCGTTTCCGCCATCCGCTGATAACCGAGCCGGTTGAGATGCACGCCGTTTTCCGTGAGGCGCTCGTCCGGGCCGCGGGCCACGAGGGAGTCGAAAAGTTCGACGAAACGGTGGCCGCGCTTTTTCGCGACTTCGGCGATCCACGCGGAGGCGCGCTGCAGACGGCGATTCGCCTCCGCGGGATCGGGCATCGGCGGACCGAACGACTCGTGCCGCGGCGGTGCGAGCAGAATGAGTTTGGCGCCGAACTTTTCGAGCGCGGTCAACAGCTCCTCATACCCTTCCTGAAACCGTTTGAAGCCGGCGTCGCCGTCGGCAAACGCCGCTTCGCCGCCGTAACCGACGAGCAAGGTCGTCGGACGGGCGTCGGCGACATGATCCATCAGGACCGAAAAGCCGAACCCCTGCTTGGCGCTGGGCGGTTGCCACGAGCCGGTGTTTTGGTCGGAGCCAAACTCCGAGCGGGCCGTGCCCAGCACGTCATCCGCCGGCCAGCCGACATTGCGGAACGTGAGGTCGTGCTGCGGCCAGCGCGCGGTCAGGGCCGTTTCGAGGAAACCGTATTTTTCCATCCCGGAAATCAGCGTGTTGCCGAGGAAGACGACCCGATTCCTTGGGCGATCAGGCGCGGCCGCGACTTTCTTGTCGGCATCGTTGTCGAGATTGCCGTCGAGTTTCCAGTGACCCACGACCGCCTCCGGCACCGGTTCCACTTTGCCCGCCACCAGCTGGGCGACCTGCTCCTCGGTCAAGGCCCCAGTGTAAACGCGCATGTCGTCGAGGCCTCCGTTGAAAGGCTCATTGCGCCCGTTGTAAGCGCCGATGGAGCCGACCGTCGGCCGGCCCGGAGCGAGCTTCCCGGGCTGCTCCAGTTCGCCGAC
>CAIQUL010000037.1 GCA_903874975.1 uncultured Chthoniobacter sp.
CGCGTTTAATAAGAACCTGCCTTACGACCAGTTCGTGACGTGGCAAATCGCGGGCGACCTTTTGCCGAATGCCACCCAAGAGCAGCGGCTGGCCACGGCTTTCAACCGGCTCCACCGGCAGACCGAGGAAGGCGGCTCCATCGAGGAGGAGTTCCGCCAGGAGTATGTGTCCGACCGCGTCCACACCGCCGGCACGGCGTTCCTTGGGCTCACGATGGAGTGCGCGAAATGCCACGACCACAAATATGATCCGCTGCCGCAGACGGATTATTACAGCATGGCCGCCATGTTCGGGCGGGTGGATGAAAGCGGGCTGACTCCCTTCTCGCTGTCCACGACGGCGCCCGAGCCTTCCATGCGCCTGACCCGGCCGGAGCACGCGGCGGAAATCGAGAAACGGCAGGCCGCGCTGAACGCCGCGCTGACGGCGGCCAGGGCGGGGCCGGCCGCGCGCGACGCCGCGTACCAGGAATGGCTCGCCGCGACCTCCGCGATCGCTGCGCCAGCGCCCTCGGATCATTTCCCGCGGGATGCGGTGGTGGGTGGCAAAATGCCAAACGCGGTGACGAACGCCGCCGCGGCGTCGGTCTCCGGCGGGCAGCTCACGCCGGTGCAGGGCGCGGTGGGCGGCGCGGTGAAATTCGACGGCGACACCGTGCTGCAACTCGACGGCGTGAAAGGCATCACGCGGCATCAGGAGTTGAGCGTTGCGTTGCGGCTGTTCTCGCCGGAGCGGAAGGAGCGCGCGCTTGTTTTGCACACGGGCCCGAAGCTTTTCTCGCAGATGGCCGACGCGGCGGGTTTCGAGCTGCTGCTGGAAAGCGGGAAGCTGCGCTGGAGCTGCATCCACCTGTGGCCCGGCTGCGCGGCGTCGGTGGAGACGCAGCAGGATTTCCCGGTCGGGAAATGGGTGAGCGTCACGGTGACTTATGACGGCTCGTCCACGGCGGCGGGGCTCAGGATTTACTGCGACGGCCAGCCGGTGGCCACGGTGGTGCGCTACGATCACCTCGATAAGAATACCGCGACGGACACCATGCGCCTGGGCGCGAGGCCGCGCGACGACCGGGGTTTTGCCGACGGCCTGATGGACGAGCTGAAGGTTTTCCGCCAGGCGCTCTCGCCGCTGGAAGTCGCGGAACTGCATCAGCCCGCGCTCGACGCGACGCTGAAAGCGGCCAAGTCCGGTGCCGCGGCGGCGCAGGCGGCGGTGCGCGAGTACTGGCTGGCGCGCGTGGATGAGGAGAGCGCCAAAGCCCGGCAGACGGTGATCGCGGCGCGCAAGAATTTGGAGGACGATTTTCTCGGCGGGCTGCCGCTGATCATGGTGATGAAAGAGTCGCCGCGGCCGCGGCCGTTTTACGTCCTGACGCGCGGCGACTACGCCTCGCCCGACGTGAAGCGCCCGGTGCAACCCGCGCCCCCGACGGAGATCATGCCGTTCGCGGCCACCGCCCCGAAGAACCGCCTCGGCCTCGCGCAGTGGATGACGGACACGAACAATCCGCTCGTCGCGCGCGTCGCCGTGAACCGGCTGTGGATGCAGTGTTTTGGCAACGGCATCGTGGCCACGCAGGAAAACTTCGGCCAGCAGGGCGACGCGCCGTCGCATCAGGAATTGCTCGACACACTGGCGCACGATTTTTCGCACACCGGCTGGGACGTGAAGCGAATGCTCCGGCGCATCGTGCTGAGTGCGACCTTCCGGCAGTCGTCGGCGAGCACCCAGGTGAAGCGCGAAAAAGATCCAAAGAACGCGCTGCTCTCGCGCGGGCCGTCGTATCGGCTGGCGGGCGAAGCGATCCGCGACCAGGCGCTGTTCGCCGCGGGGTTGCTGGTGGAAAAAGTTGGCGGTCCGAGCGTGAAGCCGTGGCAGCCGCCGGGGGTGTGGTCGGAGGCCGGCGCGTCGGGCGGCGACTACAAGCCCGACACGGGCGAGGGCCTTTACCGCCGCAGCCTCTACACCTATCGCAAACGCACCGCGCCGCCGCCGAGCATGCTCATGCTCGATGCCGGCAGCCGCGAGATCTGCCAGCCGCGCCGGCTCACGACCAACACGCCGCTGCAACCGCTGATTTTCCTCAACGACCAGGGCTTCTTCGAATGTGCGCGACAGCTCGCGAGGCGTGCGATCAAGGAGCAGCCGGACGCGGTCGAGGCGCAAATGCAACGCGCGTTCTTGCTGCTCACTTCGCGCCCCGCGGCTGCGCCGGAAATGGCCGCCCTGCGCGCACTCCACGCACGGCAACTCGAGCGTTACACCGCCGACAAGCCCGCGGCCAAAGCCGTGTGCGGCGAGGAAAATCCCCCGCTCGCTGCCCTGACCATCGTCTGCTCCACGCTACTCACCTCCGACGCCGCCATCACCAACCGCTGACCACTGATGAAGCCCACCTACGACGACCTCATGCGCTCCACGCGCCGGCATTTCCTCGGCAAAGTCGGCCTCGGCCTCGGCTCGCTCGCGATGGCGAAACTGCTCGGCCCGGAAGCCCGCGCCGCAGCGCAGCCCGGTGTGCTCGACGCGCTGCACCACGCGCCGAAAGCGAAGCGGGTGATCTACCTTTTCCAGGCCGGCGGCCCGTCGCATCTGGAGACTTTCGATTTCAAACCCGTGCTCCGCGCCGGCCACGGCAAAGCGCTGCCGAAGGAAGTCATCGGCAACCAGCGGCTCTCCACGATGAGCGGCAACCAGAGCCTGCTGCCGATGGCCGGGTCATTCGCGAATTTCACCAAGAGCGGCCGCTGCGGCATGGAGATCTGCGACACGCTGCCTTACACGCAAAAAATCGCCGACGACCTCTGCCTCATCCGCACCATGCACACCGAGGCGATCAACCACGATCCGGCGATCACCTTTTTCTGCTCCGGCAACCAGGTGCCCGGGCGACCCTCGATGGGCGCGTGGGCCTC
>CAIQUL010000038.1 GCA_903874975.1 uncultured Chthoniobacter sp.
ACGCGGGCGGTCTCCGGGTCGATGATGCTGCCAACGCCCATGAGGATTTGGTCGCCCAGTTTCGCCGCGATGTCGCCGATGGTTGGGATCGCATTCGGTGTGGTCATGGTGATTTCCACGGCGGTGACTCCGCCTGCGAGGAGCGCCTCGGCAGCGTGCAGGAGCTGGTCGGCGGAGTCGGCCCGGATGATGGCGATGATCCCGGGGGCGAGGAGGCGCTGGATGATTTCGGGTTTGGTCACGGTGTAAAAAGGTCGCGCGAACGCGCGGTCACTGACCCCCACCAAAGATCGCCTTGCCCATTTTCACACCCACCTCCTGCATCTGGATCTGCTGCTTTTGGGCGGATTCAAAAGCGGTCATCTGATCCGGCGAGAGCACCGTGTGGGCGCGGGCGAGCACGCGCTGGTGGAGGTCGCGCTGACTTTGCAGCGCCTGCTCCAGAGCCGCGCCGTCCTGGAGCGCAGCCACGGTGGCCAGCGGGTTTCGCCCGCCGGATTCAAGCAGGCTGGCCAGAGTTTTCATCCGCTCTTCCTTCATGATTTGGAGGAGACCCGCGCCCTGCGTTTCATCGAGCGGCAGGCCGGCCTTGCTGAAGTTGCGCTCGTACTGACGCACGGCCATGCGGTCGCCGGAGGTGCGCTCGTATTCGTTGAGTTTGGCGGCTTTCTCCGGGCCAAGGAGCGTCCGGATTTTGGCATCGTAGTCCGCGATCTCCGCGACCTTCGCGGGATCGTTCTTCGCGCCCGCCACCCCATTGAGCGCCAGTTCGCTGGCGGCGGCCTGCCGGGCGGCGAGCAGCGCCATCACCTTCTCCATTTGCTCCTCGGACAGCCCGAGTTCTTTCGCGAGATCGCCATACATCATCCGCGTACCGGCCGACTGCTGCGTACGCATCAGCTTTTTCATTTCCGGATCGGTGAGAAACTTCGCCAAACCCGCCAGCGCGTTGCCCTTTTCCGCAGGCTTCGCTCCGTCCGCCGTCGCCGGGTCTCGCGCGTCGGTCACGCGTGCGCGCAGTTGCTCGGTCTCGGCCGCGAGCGCCGCATGGCGCTCGCGGAGGCGCGCGAGTTCCGCGACCTCGCCGGTGGGCACGGATGCCGCAGTCGGCGAAGTGAGGGATTTGCGCAGCGCGCTGATCCGGACTTCCTCGACCGCCAGCACGGCGGCTCCGGCGACGACAGTAATGAGCAGGGTGCGAACGAACGGAGTCATACGCGGGAGTTTCCGTTCCGGCCGCGACCCGCGCAAGGCCGGTGTGCGGGAGCGACGCGTTTTCCACGCGCATTTTTTCACTGGCCTCCCTGCCACACTCTCCCGAAGCTCCCGCGCCATGTCCGCTGAAGCCCGCATCACACCCCTTTGGAAAAAACAGAAACTGATGGTCTCCGTCATCCTGCTCGGCTTCAGCCTGCCGTTTTTTTACGACGGTTCCGTGGGTTACGAGAAAAAGAACCAGCGTTACCGGGAGTGGAAAAAGTTCACCGAGGCCAAGACGGAGCTGCAGTGGCCGGCCTATGCCAAGGAGCGCGACTGGGACCTGGAGGAGTGGCCGAAATACATCCGCGAGCACAAGCTCCAGTCCAATCTGCCGGAGGTGCCCTTTCCGCGGGGCAAGATCATCGAGCAATTCGTTTGCGCCGGACTGTGCCTGATTTTCGGCGGCATCACGCTGGCCTACTGGGCGGGCCAAAAAGGTCGGACCGTGCGGACCGACCCCGACGCCGTGTTCACACCCGCCGGCACCCGCGTCCCCTTCTCCGCGATCACCGGCGTGGGGAAAAAAAAGTGGGACGCCAAGGGCCTCGCCACCGTGCGCTTCCAGATCGACGGACGGAAAGGCGAGTTCCTGCTCGACGACTATAAATTCGACCGCGACGCGACCCATAAGATCCTCGCCGAGATCGAGGAACACCTGCCGGCCGGTGAGCCCGAGCCAGAGCCGCCCAAGGAGTCTGCCGCTTAACTCCCTCCCCACCATGCCCCCACCCGACCCCGCCGACCACACCGCCGACTCCGCCGCGCCCACCGACATCGCCCCGCTCGGACGCAGCGGCCCCAAGCCCGCGCACGAAAAAACCGCCGGTGAAGACGGCCACCCGTTCGAGTGGGACCTCATCGCCAACGACCCCGGCTTTGCCGCGCTCAAGGCGGCGAAACGCCGCTTCATCCTCCCGGCCACCATCTTTTTCTTCATCTACTACATGACCCTCCCCATCCTCGTCGGCTTCTGCCCGGCGCTGATGAAAACCGCCGTCTGGGGCAAGGTGAACATCGCCTACCTCTTTGCGCTCTCGCAGTTTCTCATGACGTGGGCGCTCTGCGCGCTCTATGTCCGCGCCGCCCGCCGCTGGGACGTAATGAACGACGAACTCCTCGCCCGCCTCGTCCGCCGTTGAAGCCTGCGGGATTGGTAATCGGTGAATGGAATTTCACCGCGCCAGCCGCACCAAACATCAATCCCCAATCACCGATCTCCCTCCCATGCTCCTCGCCTTCACCTTCACCCCGGCTCTCGGGATGTTCCTCGCCTTCGTCGCGCTCACGCTGGTCATCACCTACTTCAGCGCGCGGAAAGCCACCGGCTCCGCCGCCTACTTCGCCGCCGGGCGCTCCATCAAGGGCTGGCAGAACGGCCTCGCCGTCGCCGGCGATTACATGAGCGCCGCCAGCTTTCTCGGCATCAGCGGCATCATCTGCCTCAAAGGCTACGACGGCTTCATGTATTCCGTCGGCTTTCTCGTCGCCTATCTCACCGTCCTCTTTCTCGTGGCCGAGCCGCTGCGCAACGCCGGCAAATACACCATGGCCGACCTCCTCGCCTACCGGCTGAAAGCGCGCCCAGTGCGCGCCATGGCCGCGCTCTCCACGCTCACGGTTTCCACCTTCTACATGATCGCCCAGATGGTCGGCGCAGGCGGCATCATCGAGCAGTTGATCGGCGTGCCCTTTGCCCCCGCGGTCATCGGCGTGGGCGTGCTCATGCTCATCTACGTGGTCTTCGGCGGCATGCTCGCCACGACCTGGGTACAGATCATCAAAGCCATCCTGCTCATGGGCGGCGCGTTTGCCTTGAGTTGGATGGTCCTCGCCAAATTCAACTTCAGCCTCGGCACTTTCTTCGACGCCGTGTCCCAAGCCACCTATGGCGGGACCAAGCCGCCGGTCAATCTGCTCGACCCCGGCATGGCCTACGGAGCCACCGCCAAGAACCCGTGGGGCGCGTGGGACTTCGTCTCGCTCGCACTCGGCCTCGTCCTCGGCACCGCCGGCCTGCCGCACATCCTCGTCCGCTTTTACACCGTGCCGGATGCGAAAACCGCGCGCGTCAGCGTGGTCTGGGCGACCGCGATCATTGGCGTGTTTTACGTGATGACCACCTTCTTCGGCTTCGGTGCCGCCGTGCTACTGAAGCTCACCGCGCTCCCGCTCGACGCCAAGGGTCTGCCCAACGGCAACATGGTCGCGCCGGTCCTCGCCCAATTCCTCGGCGGCGACATGTTCTTCGCCTTCATCAGCGCCGTCGCCTTTGCCACCATCCTCGCCGTCGTCGCCGGTCTCACCATGAGCGCCAGCACTTCCTTCGCGCATGACTTTTTCACGAACGTCATTCACCACGGTCGCGAGACGAAGCCCGGCCAGGAAGTCCGCGTCGCGCGCATCACCGCGTTCATCGTCGGGGCCGCCAGCATCGCGCTCGCCATCAAACTCGGCTCCAGCGTCAACGCCGCCATGCTCGTCGGCCTCGCCTTCTCCGTCGCCGCCTCGGCCAACCTTCCGGTGATCCTCTTTTCCATTTTTTGGAAACGCTTCAACACCGCGGGAGCCGTCGCCGGGCTGGGCATCGGCCTGCTTTCCTCCATCGTCCTCATCCTGCTCAGCAAAAACGGCCTCTACACCGCCGAGACCGCACCCTTCCCGCTGGCCAACCCCGGCATCGTCAGCATTCCGCTCGGCTTCCTCGCCGCCTACCTCGGCACCGTCCTCACCCCGCGCGATATGACCGCCGAGGCGAAATTCAACGAACTCAGCGTCCGCTCCCAGACCGGTCTCGGCGCGGAAAAAGCCACCGCGCACTGACGCCCGGCCGGCTGCCCGGACGCGCTGGCGCGGATGATCCGCGATTGTATTTTTTCGGAGCGGGCTGAGGACGGTCGGATGAAAACCGACGAAATCATCAAAGCCGCGCGCCGTTTGGCGCAGCCGTAACAGGTCACGAATGGAAAGAAGTTTCGGCTCAAGGATGTGAACCCCGGAGACACCGGCGACCTCAAGGCGGAGGACAAACCGCGCGCGCAGGAGGCGCTGGAGACGGGCGTGCAGGCGATGGCGGAGTTGCAGGACGTGCTCTACGCGCAAGATCGCTGGTCGGTGTTGCTCATTTTTCAGGCGATGGATGCGGCGGGAAAAGACGGCACGATCAAGCACGTCATGTCCGGCGTGAATCCCCAGGGCTGTCAGGTGGCGTCGTTCAAGGCGCCCACGAGTGATGATCTGGATCACGACTATCTCTGGCGCTGCGTGAAGCACCTGCCGGAGCGGGGTCGGATCGGGATTTTCAACCGCAGCTACTACGAGGAGACGCTCGTGGTCCGCGTGCATCCGGAGTTACTCGCGGGACAAAAACTCCCACCGGAGTGCGTGACCAAACACATCTGGCGCGAGCGGTTCGAGGACATCCGCGCCTTTGAGCGCTATCTCACGCGCAATGGCACCATCGTGCGGAAGTTCTTTCTGCACGTTTCAAAAGAGGAGCAGGAGAAGCGCTTCCTGGAGCGGCTGGAGCAGCCGGAGAAGAATTGGAAGTTCTCGGCCAATGACGTGAAGGAGCGCGCCTTTTGGAAGGACTACCTGCGCGCCTACGAAGACACGATCCGCGAAACGGCGACGGAGGATGCGCCGTGGTATGTCGTGCCGGCGGATAACAAGTGGTTCACGCGCGCGGTGGTGGCCGCGGCGGTGATCGACGCGCTGGGTTCGCTGAACCTGCACTACCCGCGAGTGACCGCTGCGCAGCGCCGTGAACTGGCCGCCGCCCGGAAGACGCTGCTGGCGGGCGGCTGAGGGGCGGACTCCGCTCCAGCCCGAGGGGGGGCCGCCCGCCGGGCACCGGACTGCTGGCCGACGGGGACTTGCATCCCCGGAGTCCCCGCGTATGAAAGCGCGCCTCCACGCGATTTTTCACAAAATGCAGAAGTTAGTCATCCCACGGAAGACGGTCTATCGGCTCTCGCTCTACTACCGGGCACTCCAGCGCCTGCGGACAAACAAGACGCCGACGGTCTCCTCGGCGGCGCTGGCCAAAGCGGCGGGCGTGAAGCCGACGCAACTCCGCAAGGACCTGACGTATTTCGGGCAGTTCGGCACGCGCGGGCTGGGCTACAGCGTGGAGTCGCTGAGCAAGCAGCTCACCGACGTGCTCGGGACCACGCGGCTGCAGCCGGTGATCCTCGTCGGCGCGGGCAATCTCGGCGCGGCGCTGCTGCGCTATCACGGTTTCGCAAAGGAGGGATTCGAGGTGGTGGCGGCGTTCGATGCCAAAGTCTCGGCGGCGCGGGCGCGGCAGCTCGGGGTGAAGCTGCTCGGGATGGATGAGTTGGACGGGTATGTCCGCGAGCAGCGCATCAAGATGGCCATCCTCACCGTGCCCGGCCACGTGGCCCAGGAGGTGGCGAATGCGCTCGTCGAGGCCGGGGTGCTGGCGATCCTGAATTTCGCGCCGATCATTTTGCAGGTGCCCGACAAGGTCGTGGTGAACAACGTGGATCTGGCGATCGAGCTGGAGAATCTCAGCTACTTCATCCAGTGAGCGCCGGCCTCGCCGAGATCGGCGCGGAGGACTTCGATCTGGAGGCGACGCTGAGCTGCGGGCAGGTCTTTCATTGGGTGCGCGAGGGCGCGGGGTGGCTGGGCGCAGTGGGAGATGCTCCCGTATATCTGGAGCAAAGTGGCGGGCGGCTTTTCGTCTCGGCGGGTGCGGAAGAAACGGCGGCGCGGTATCTGGCGCTGGATCATCCGCTGGCGGAAATCCGCGCGAGTTTCCCCGCTGATCCGGCGATGACGGCGGCGGCGGAGTTTTGCCGCGGGCTGCGGATCGTGCGGCAGCCGGCGTGGGAGTGCGTGGCCACGTTCATCACCTCGGCGATGAAACAGGTGCCGCACATCGCGCAGATTTCGCACACGCTGCGGCGGCGCTTTGGCGCGCGGCTGGAATGGGCAGGGCGCGAACTTTTCGCCTACCCGACAGCCACGGCGCTGGCGCGGCTCAGTGAGGCGGAGCTGCGCGAGTGTGCGCTGGGTTTTCGCGCGAAAAATCTGCGCGGCGCGGCGCGGATGATCGCGGAAGGCGCGGTGGATCTCGCGCAGGTGGCGACGCTCGACGACGCCGCGGCGCGGGCCGAGCTGTGCCGGTTGCCCGGCGTGGGGGAGAAAGTGGCGAATTGCGCGCTGCTCTTCGGCTTCGAGCGGGTGCGGGCGTTTCCCATCGACGTGTGGATCGAGCGGGTGCTGCGGGAGCGGTATTTCAAAAGGAAACGGAAGGTGACGTCGCCGCGGCTGCGAGCGTTTGCGGCGGAATACTTCGGCCCATACGGCGGCTACGCGCAGCAGTATCTTTTTCACCACGCGCGGATGACGTGGCGCGGGCGGGGGAAAGGTTGATGCGTGCGGGGATTGGTGGATAGATAGCGGGCGCGGTGCTTTTCCGCGCGCTCCCGTAATGTATATCGACGTCATCCTCAGCCCGGCGGAAATCGCCAGCGTCCTGCCAACGCGGGATCTCTCGGGGACGACGTGCGTGGTTTTCGATGTGCTGCGGGCGACGTCGTCGATGGTCACGGCGCTGGCGCACGGGGCGACGGAGATTTACCCGGTGCGGACGATCGAGGAGGCGCTGGCGCTGAAAGCGCGGATCTCCGGGGCGCTGCTCGGCGGGGAGCGGAATGGCGATTTGATTGAGGGTTTCGACGTGGGCAATTCGCCGCTGGAATACACCGATCGGGTGAACGGGCGGAGGATCATCACGACGACGACGAACGGCACGATCGCGCTGCGGGCGTGCGACGGGGCGGAGCGGGTGCTGGTGGGCGCGGTGCTGAATATCGACGCGGTGGCGAAGGTGCTGCGCGCGACGTGGCCCGCGCGGGTGCTGATCGTGTGCGCGGGGACGTTTGCTGATTTCGCGCTCGAGGATGCGTGTGGGGCGGGGCTGCTGATCAGCTATCTCGGCGCGGAAAGCCTGAGCGATTCCGCGCACGCGGCGCTGGCGGTGGCGCGGCTTTATCCCGAGCCGCTCGCGGCTTTGCGGGCTTCGCAAAACGGGCGCGTGCTGGTGAAATCGGGGCGCATGGCCGACGTGGAATGGTGCGCGCAGCTTTCGCTCCTCGACGTGGTGGGAGAAATGAAGTCGGCGGTGATCCGGCCCGTGGCCCGATGAGGAGCGCCGTCGCCAGATGGACCGATCCGCTGACGGCGTGGCTGCCGGATATTTCGCGGGTGCCGGTGCGGAGGCAGGTGACCATCGGGGTGATCGCGTCGGTGGTGCTGCATCTGCTGGGGTTCATTGTGATGGCGGTGCTGGCGGGCATCGTGCCGAAGTCCGCGGAAGTCGCGCCGCCCCCGCCGCCGGAGCAGTTGGAACTGCAGATCGTGGAGCCGGAACCGCCGAGGATCGTGGCCGCGCCGGTGCCGGAGGAGAAGCCGTTCATCGACTCGCGGGGCCTGGCGGAATCGAAGCCGGCGGAGAAGCCGGTTTTTGAATCGGACAAGGACATGACCGAGGCCAGCGAGAAAGCGGCGACGGGTGATCTGGAGCTCCCGAGCCAGGAGGGCCGGGGTCGAGCCGACAATGTTTTCGAGACGAAGAAGGCGGCCGTCGGCAAGGTCGAGGAACCGCCCGCGCCGACTGCGCCTCCGCCGGTCGCGCCCCAGCCCGAGCAGGCGACCCCGCCGCAGGAGAAGTCCACGCCCGCGCCGCCCACCGCCACGCCGCCGCCGAAAACGAAGGACAAGCCGGACGCGGCCGAGATCGCGAAGACGACGCTGGAGAAAATCCGCGAAGTGGAAAAGAAGCGCGAGGAGGAGATCGCGCTCCAGGCGCGGGAACTCCCCCCTGTGCCCCCTCCTGCGGCCAAGCGGGAGCCGCAGCAGATGGCGAAGCTGACCACGCCCGCGCCGGAGATCAAACCGCCGGCCAAGCCGGGCTATCAGCCCGAACAGGAGCAAAGCCGCGTGGAGGGCCGTATCACGAATCGCGGGAAGAACGCGGTCAGCGCGGTGGCCACGCCGTTGGGTAAATACAAGTCGCAGGTTTATAACGCGATCGGTTCGCGCTGGCTCTACTACGTGAAAGGCCAGATGGACGTGCTCGCGATCGGCACGGCGCGGGTCAGCTTTGTGGTCACGAGCGCGGGCCGCGTGCGCGACATCCGGGTGGAGGGCAACACCGCAAATGCGAGCTTTGCCGAAGTCTGCGAGCGCGCTATCAGGGAGGCCGAAATCTCCCAGCCGCCCGCCGGTTCGCTCGACCAATTGCGCGATGGGCGGCTGGAATACTCGATCTCTTTCACGCTCTACAATTTTCACGAATGACCCCGAACTCACCGCTTGCCGTCGTCTCCTTTCAGTCGGTCTTCGAGTTTTTCGAGAAGGGCGGTTCGTTCATGTATCTGCTGCTCGTGTGCTCGGTGGTTTCGGTCGCCGTCATCGTGCTGCGGGCGCTGGCGCTGCGGCGGGCGCTGGTCGTGCCGCCGGCCATCGAGCGCGAAATCGAGAGCATCGAGCCCGGCGACGCGGCCTCCGCGGCGGTGCGGCTCTCGCGCGTGGTGGAAAACGACCGCTCGGCGCTCGGGCGGATCATCCAGGTGGGGCTGCGGCATCTGAGCTGGCCGAAGTCCGAGAACATCGAGGCCGTGCAGACCCGCGCGCAGCATGAAATCGTGCGGCTGGAAAGCGGGTTGTTCGTGCTGGAGGTGATCGTCGGGATTGCGCCGCTGCTGGGTCTGCTGGGCGCGGTGTCGGGGTTGGTCACGGTGTTCGCGTCGTTTGGCGCGGACGCGGCGTCGCAGGATCCGCGCGGGATCGCGAACGGCATTTCCGAGGCGCTGAGCACGACTATCGCGGGGCTGGCCATCGCCATTCCGAGCCTGATCGCCTACAGCTATTTCACGCGGAAGATCGAGATCATGGCGGCGGAGATGGAGTCGCTGACCGCCGACCTGCTGGCAAAATGCTACTACCACAAATCGCGCGCGACCGAAGCGAGCCCGGCGCAACCGGAGCGCGAGCCGAGCCACTATGCGCCCGCTCCCGCGCGGGTGGAAATCCCGCCGGCGGCGCTCGGCGCGCGGCCCGCCCCGGAGGCTTCGCTATGACTTTCTACAAGCGCAAGCGGCGCATGCCGCAGGTCATCATCGTCTCGCTGATCGATATTTTCGCGATCCTCCTGATTTTCGTCATCGTCACGACCACCTTCAAAAAGGCGCAGCCCAATGTGACCATCAAACTGCCCGAGTCGAAGAGCGCCGTCGCCGCGGAGAAATCCGGTGAGCCCGTGGTGCTGTCGATTTCACCGGACGAGAAGCTCTTTCTCGACAAAGACCCCGTGGAACTCAACGCGCTGAAAGCGGCGCTGGCCCCGCTCCTCCAGCGCTCGCCCGTCCCGGCGCTGGCGCTGAAAGCGGATACGAAGGTCTCTTATGGATTTGTCATCAAAGTGCTCGACGCCCTGCGGGATGCTGGGGTGAAAGGGAGCATGTCGGCTTTTACCGAAACGAAATAATGATTCTGGAGATCGTCCAATATGGAAACCCCGTGCTCCGCGAAAAGGGCCGGGAAGTGAAAGCGGTGGACGCGAAAATCACCCAGCTCGCGACTGACATGCTGGAGACGATGCGCTCCGCCAATGGCGTGGGACTGGCCGCGCAGCAGATCGGCGTGCCGTTGCAGATGACGGTGATCGACGTGGCGGACATCGAGGACCGGCCGAGTGCGATGTTCATCGGCGACGCCGAAGTGAAGGTCGAAGACTACATGCCGCTCGTGCTGCTGAACCCCGTGCTCCAGCTGAGCAAGGACAAGGAAACCGGAAGCGAAGGCTGCCTGAGCTTTCCCGAGTTGAGCGCCGACATCACGCGCGCATCGGGAGTGCGGTGCAAAGCGCTGCGGCTCGAAGGGAGCGAGATGAAGGAGATCGAGTTTGACGCGTCCGGCCTGCTCGCCCGCGCCCTCCAGCACGAAGTCGATCACCTCCACGGCATCCTGTTCATCGACCGCATGAACACCGCCGCCAAAGCCAGCGTGGCCAACCGGCTCAAGCGGCTCCAGAGGGAAGTGCGGCGGGGGTAGCGATTTTCCGCGGTCGATGCCTCTTGGCCAGCCCGCTGATTGACAGCGGGCGGGCGGGGGCGATTTAGAGCGTCCGCTTTTCTCACCACCTGCGTATCTGCTGTCTCATCCCGCCTATGCTGAAACGAATGTTATTGATGGTATTCCTGGTCGCGCTCGCCGTGGCCGGGCTGGTGCTGTGGACGCTGCGGGGGATCGAAAAGGGCAAGGCGATGGGCGCGCTGTTTGCGCCGCCGCCGGCCGGGGTGACGACGGTGGTGGTGCAGGCGCAGACGTGGCAACCGGTGCTGAGCGCGGTGGGTTCGATGAAGGCGGTCAATGGCGTGATGCTCAGCACGGATCTCGCGGGGATCGTTTCGGAGATCGCGTTCACTTCGGGGGCTCCGGTGAAAAAGGGCGACGTGCTGGTGCTGCTGGACACGCAGCAGGAGGATGCGCAGCTCCGCTCGGCGTCCGCGCGGCTCACGCTGGCGAAGGCCGACCTCGAGCGGAAACGCGATCTGCTGGTGAAGCGCGCCATTGCGCAGTCGGACTGGGAAGCGGCCGAGAGCCAGCTCAGCCAGATGCTTGCCGCCGTGGAGGAGATGAAAGCGCTGGTCGCACGCAAGCGGCTGGCGGCACCCTTCGACGGGCTGGCCGGCATCCGCCAGATCAATGTGGGCCAGTATCTCCAGCCGGGCGCGCCGATCGTGCCGATCGAGTCGCTCGACCCGATCTACGTTGAATTCGCGCTGCCACAGCAGCATTTCGAGACGCTGACGGTCGGGAAGAAACTGCGGCTCGGCGCGACCGGCATCACCGGGCGGATGTTCGACGGGGAGATCACGGCGATCAATTCGCGCGTGGATGAAAAGACGCGCAACGTGACGGTGCAAGGCACGGTGAAAAACGGGGATCACGCGCTGCGGCCGGGGATGTTTGTGAACGTGGAGGTGCTGCTGCCGGAGCAGACCGGCGTGCTCACGGTACCGGCGTCGGCGGTGGCCTACGCGCCTTTTGGCGACTCTGTCTATGTGGTGAAGGACGACGGCCAGGGTGGTCGGGAAGTGCATCAGCAGTTCGTGAAGCTCGGGGCCAAGCGCGGCGATCAGGTGGCGATCACCTCCGGCATTGCAACCGGCGACGAGATCGTTTCGTCCGGCGTTTTCAAACTCCGCCCGAACGCCAAGGTGAAAGTGGACAACTCGGTCCAGCCCGGGAACAGCACCACGCCGAAGCCGGCGGATACGTGAGGCTATGGCAACGGTGAATGAATCCGGCAGTTTGCAGTGCTCTGGGTCGGGATCGCAGATGGAATACTGCATCCTGAATACTGAAAACTGTCCGCCGGCATGAAATTCACCGACCTCTTCATCCGCAAGCCGGTCCTGGCCTCGGTGGTCAGCCTGATCATCCTGCTCGCGGGCCTGCAGTCCATCCGCTCGCTGAGCGTCCGGCAGTATCCCCGGAGCGACATCGCGGTGGTGCGCGTGGAGACGCATTACATCGGAGCGAACGCGGACCTCGTCCGCGGGTTTGTGACCACGCCGATCGAGCGCGTCATCGCGAGCGCGGACGGCATCGACTTCATCGAATCGCAGAGCGCGCAGGGGCTGAGCATCATCACCGTCCACCTCAAGCTGAACTACGACACCAACGCCGCGCTCACGCAGATCCAGGCCAAGGTCGCGCAGGTCCGCAACAATCTGCCGCCCGAGGCCGAGGCGCCGATCATCGAGCTCACGCTGAGCGACAATCAGTTCGCGCAGATGTATATCTCGTTCGCCTCCGACGAACTCACGCCGAACCAGGTCACCGACTACCTCACCCGCGTGGTGCAGCCCAAGCTCACCGCGGTCAGCGGGGTGCAAAAGGCGGACATTCTCGGCGCGCGCACCTTTGCCATGCGGGTGTGGCTGAAGCCCGACCGGATGGCCGCGCTGAACGTTTCACCGACCCAAGTCCGCGAGGCGCTGGCGGCGAACAACTACCTCTCGGCGGTCGGCACCACGAAAGGCTCGATGACCGCGATGAACCTCGTGGCCAACACCGACCTGCGGAACTCCGCGGAGTTTCGCGAGTTGGTCGTGCGCGAGGAGGCGGGCGTGGTGGTCCGTTTGAAAGACGTGGCCGAGGTCGAACTGGGCGCGGAGAACTACGACATGGATGTGCGCTTCTCCGGGCAAAAGGCGACCTTCATGGGCATCTGGGTGCTGCCCACGGCGAACTCGCTGGACGTGATCAAGGCCGTACGCGCCGAACTGCCGGACATCCAGAAGCAGCTCCCGTCCGGGATCAAACTCGGCGTGCCCTACGACGCCACGAAGTACATCCAGGACGCGCTCAAGGAAGTGCTGAGCACGCTCACGGAGACGCTGCTCATCGTGGTCGTGGTCATCTTCCTTTTCCTCGGCACGCTGCGCTCCGTGCTCATCCCGGTGGTGGCGATTCCCATCTCGCTGATCGGCGCGGCGTTCCTGATGGTCACCTTCGGCTTCACCATCAATCTGCTCACGCTCCTCGCCATCGTGCTCTCCGTCGGCCTCGTGGTGGATGATGCCATCGTGGTGGTGGAAAACGTGGAGCGGCACCTGCACGAGGGGCTCCAGCCGTTTCCCGCCGCGCTCAAAGCCGCGCGCGAACTCATCGGGCCGATCATCGCGATGACCATCACGCTCGCCGCGGTCTATGCGCCGATCGGCATTCAGGGCGGACTCACGGGCACGCTCTTCCGCGAATTTGCGTTCACCCTCGCGGGCGCGGTGGTGGTGTCGGGCGTGGTGGCCCTCACGCTTTCGCCCATGATGTCCTCGAAGCTGCTCCGCGCGGGCGACTCGCACCGGGGCTACGCGGGCTGGATCAACCGGCACTTTGACCGCCTGCGCCGGCGCTACGTCCGCACGCTGGCCGACACCCTGCGCTGGCGGCCCGTCACCCTCACGCTGGCCGTCCTCATCATCCTGCTCGGCGTGCCGTTCCTGCTATTCACGCCGAGCGAACTCGCGCCGAAAGAAGATCAGGGCGTGATCCTCGGCATCGTGCGGGCGGCGCCGAATTCCACCATCGAGCAGACGACGCTCTTCACGGAAAAGGCCAACGAGGTCTATCAGTCCTTCCCCGAGACGCGGCACACCTTCCAGCTCACGGAGGCGTTTGGCGGCTTCTCCGGCATGGGCTTGAAACCGTGGAGCGCGCGGAAGCGCACTCCAGAGGAAATGATCCCGGAGGCCTTTGCCAAACTCGGCGCGGTGCCCGGCATCCAGGTCATCGCGACCACGCCCGCGCCACTGCCCGGCGGTTCAAACTTCCCCGTCGAGTTCGTCATTTCCTCCACCGCCGAGCCCGCGGAACTCCTCGGCTTTGCGCAGCAGCTCGTCGGGAAGGCTTTTGCCAGCGGGCTCTTTATCTTCGCCGACACCGATCTCAAATACGACATGCCGCAGGCGGAGATCGTCTTTGATCGCGACAAGGTGGCATCGCTCGGACTCAATCTCCAGCAGGTCGGCGCGGACCTCGGCACGATGCTCGGCGGCAATTACGTGAACCGTTTCAGCATGCAGGGGCGCAGCTACAAAGTCATCCCGCAGGTCAAACGCGGCGAGCGGCTGAACCCCGAGCAGTTGCAGGACTTTTACGTCACCGGGCCGGGCGGAAAGCTCGTGCAACTCTCCACTTTCGCCACCGTCAAAGAGTCCGCCGAGCCGCGGACGCTGAACCGCTTCCAGCAGTTGAACTCCGCGAAAATCCAAGGCGCGTTCCCGCCGCACGTCACGCTCGACCAGGCGCTCAAGGTGCTCGAAACCGAGGCCGGGAAGATCCTGCCGAAAGGCTTCGGCGTGGACTACGCTGGCGAGGCCCGCCAGCTCCGGCGGGAAGGCAGCACGCTGCTCGGCACGCTCGTCGTTTCTTTCATCCTCATTTTCCTCGTCCTCGCCGCGCAGTTCGAGAGCTTCCGCGATCCCTTTGTCATCCTGCTCGGCTCCGTGCCGCTCGCGCTCACCGGCGCGCTGCTCTTCGCCTTCATGGGGTTCACCACGCTGAATATTTACAGCCAGGTCGGCCTGATCACGCTCGTCGGGTTGGTCGCGAAAAACGGCATCCTCATCGTGGAGTTCGCCAACTCCCTGCGCGAAACCGGCACCGGCAAACTCGCGGCGATCACCGAAGCCGCCGGCACCCGCCTGCGCCCGATCCTGATGACTTCCGTCGCCACCGTCGCCGGGCACTTTCCGCTCGTGCTGGCCAGCGGCCCCGGTGCCGGCGCGCGCAACAGCATCGGCATCGTCCTCGTCTCCGGGATGATCATCGGCACGCTCTTCACGCTCTTCGTCCTGCCCGCCATCTACATGCTCATCGCCCACAATGAGGCGGCCGCCAAGCCGGCGGATGAAACCGCCGAATTGCTCCGCGAACTGGAGATGCCGGCGGCGAGGTGAATTCTGCGGGGTAATTGGGGGTTTTCTGCGTGCCCTGGGCGCGGTGGGTGGTGCAAAGTCCGCCGATGCAAGTCCGCCTGACCAAAGATTTCACCTTCGAAGCCGCCCAGACCCTGCCCACCGCACCGGAGGGCCACAAGTGCCGCCAGATGCACGGCCACAGCTTTAAGGTGGAGGTGTCCGTCGAGGGCGAGGTCGATCCGGCGACGGGCTGGTTTTACGACCACGCGGTGATCGGGCGGGCCATGCGTCCGCTCGTGGAACAGCTCGATCACTCGTATCTGAATGAGATCGCGGGGCTGGAAAATCCCACGATTGAAAACATGGCCGCGTGGTTTTGGCAGAAGCTCGCGCCGCAATGCCCGGGGCTGGCGGAGATCGTCATTCACGAGACGCCGACCGCGCGGTGCAGCTATCGCGGCGCGTGAGCGGGGCTACACGAACGCCTCCGCCACGGCGTCGGCCATCAGTTTGCCGCGGCGGGTGAGGACGACACGGTCGCCGCGATGTTCGAGGAAACCGAGTTCGTGAAACTCCCGGAGCGGTTCGGCCCACGGCGCGAGATCGGAGGCAGCCAGTCCTTCGCGGGTGCGGATGGCAAAGGCGGCGATCTCGCCGGTGCGAGTCGTGGGTGACAGCTCTTCGACGAAATGCTCGACGCTTTCCCCGGCGAGAATCCGGCGCGTGTAGGCGGCGGTATCGGGCAGCGCCTGCCAGCGGCGCAGGCCCACCGTGGAAAAGGCGCTCGGGCCGAAGCCGAGATAATCCGCGCCGCGCCAGTAGGCGTAATTGTGCGCGGACTCGCGGCCCGGGCGGGCGTAGTTGGAGATCTCGTACTGGGCGAAACCAGCGGCGCTGAGCGTGTCCATGGTCGCCTCGAAAAGGTCGGCGTCGCGGTCGTCGTCCTGCTTGAAGGTGCCGAGCTGGAGCTGGCGGAAGTAGGCGGTGTCCTGCTCGTAGGTGAGGCAGTAGGACGAAACGTGCTCGGGCTGGAGGGCGAGGGTTTTCGCGAGGGTGGCGGCCCACTGCGCGGGCGTCTGGCCGGGGACGGCAAACATGAGGTCAATGTTGATGTTTTCAAACCCGGCGGCGCGCAGGATGGCGTAGGTGTTTTCGGCCTGCGCGGCGTCGTGGACGCGCCCGAGGGTTTGTAAGAGGGCGTCGTCCCACGACTGGACGCCGAGGCTGATCCGGGTGACGCCCGCGGCGTGGAGCAGGCGCGCTTTTTCCGGGCGAACCGTGGCAGGGTTGACCTCGAAGGTCCATTCCTTCAGGGCGCTCAGGTCGAGGTGCGAGCGAAGTCCCGCGAGGAGGTGGTCGAGCTGCTCCACGGTGAGCGCGCTA
>CAIQUL010000039.1 GCA_903874975.1 uncultured Chthoniobacter sp.
ACTACCACCCGCTCGAGTGGGCCATGTTCGCCCTCATCGCCATCGGCCTCGACACGCTGCTCGACGCCCTCGCCGCGCTCTGGAAACGCGGGCGTCCCGCGAGCGCCACAAACACCGCCGCCGTCGGCTGACTCTTCCTCTTCCACATTCTTCCTCATTTTCCCCGCCTGCCGGAGAAAGCTTAAGAGGAAGAGGAAGAGGAAGAACTCGGCAGCGAGAGGTTTTTCCGCAGGCTACTCAGCGAAAAAATGACTCGTCTGCGCAGCGACGCAGCGCGAGGCCGGGGAGTTCGGAGTGGGCGAGAAGGTGGGTGGCGTCTTTGTAGAGAAAGGTGAGGACCTGGTCGCAGAGCTTGACCGGAATGAGGTGCGCTTTTTTTGCCAAGGCGGCGGCGCGCAGGGCCAGTCCGGCGGGAAAGGGCGCAGGGACGCGCAAGCGAGGCGCGAGTTTTTCGAGGAGCCCGAGAAAGGTGTTGAAGCCGAGCGGGGCGCTGAACATCCGGTAGCTGCCGGGCGCGGGCGCGGTGGTGGCGACGTGCGCGAGGACCGCGCCGAGATCCTCCAGCCGCAGCGGAAAAACCAGCGGCTCGCCGCTCACGGCACGGAACGCGAGCGGCAGGCGGGCGACGTTTTTTTGCAGCATCCGGTACGGACCGCGCGGCGGGTCGGGTTCCACCACGAGTCCGCAGACGAGCACGCTGCCCCCGCGGGCACGCACGAGTTCGGCGGCTTCGTGCTTCGTCGCGCCGTAGGTGCTCATCGAGCGCGGAGATGCGCTGACCGAGGAGATAAACCAGAATTTCCCCGCGTCGCGCATCGCGCCGAGCAGATGTTCGATCATCGCGCGGTTGGCGCGGCTCACTTCCTCGGCGGAGCCGGTGCGCGTCCACGCGAAATGGAGGACGCATGCCGCCTGCGCCAGCTCGGCCGCGAGCGCCGCGTCCGGTGCCGCCGCGAGGTCGGCGCGGAGGTATCGGACGCGCTCCTGTTCGGCGAACAGTTCCGCGCGTGGTGAAACCACGGCCACCAAACGGTGCGCCGTCCTTTCCCGCAGAAACTCAATGGCCAGGCGGCCGAGGTAGGAGTTGGCTCCGGTGACGACGATCGTTTTCATAAACTCTGCGCGGCGAGGCGGTGGGCCTGGGCCAGGATGGTGAAGGTGAGCGAAACCGCCGGGAGATCGGGAAATGCCGCTGAGTCGCAGACGTAAATGCCGGGCGCGACTTCACCCTCCCGGCTCACCGGCACGCGCGTGCCGCCGAGCGGAAGAGTGGCGGCGTAATGCGAGTTGGCGTTTTGGTAGAGCGGCGGAATGGGCGGCACGTAAAAGCCCCGGCGGTTCAGTGCGTGGCGGAGCACGGGCATCATGCGCGCGACGGCGCTCCGGTCCGCGGAGCGCGCCGGAGCGAAATGGAGCGCGTCGTTTTCCAACCCGACGGCGTAGGACTGCGAGAGCCGGCCGTGGACGTAGAGCCGCGCCCAGAAAAGCCGGTCGCGCGACCACGAAACCAGTCCGCGGACGAGCGGCCAGAGCGCGGGCGGGACGTTGTAGCGCCACATGTAGTCGAAGTTCGTGTAGAGCTGGACCTGCGCGAACGGCAAGTCGGTGCCGGCGGGAAGCAGGCCGATGAGGAGGTTGCTCAGCGAGAGATACGACTCGCGTCCGGGCGGGCGGGCGGTGCGTCCGAAGTGCAAGACGGGGAAGACGTAGACGGAGTTGTCCGCCATCTCGCCGGCCTCGCGCAAGCCGAGCGAGCGAAGCGCGATCTCGGTGGTATTCGGGCAACCGGCGGCGAGGTAGATGCGGTCGAAAGGCCCGGCGCTCTGGCCGTCGGCAAGCGTGAGCTGGCGGGTCTTTGCGTCGAAAGAGCGGACCTGTCCGCGCACCAGCGCCACCCGACCGTCGGCGATCATCGCGGCAACCTCGTGGCGCGTGCTGAAAATCGCGTCCCGGAAGCAACCGGCGAGACATTCCCCGCACTGCACGCAACTGCGCGCCGCGCCGGGCCGCGTCTCCAGCATGCAACGGTTCACGCCGGCCGCGGCCTCGAATCCGGCGTGCGCGCCCGCCTCGTTCACCGCGCGCTCCATTTTCTCGAAGGCCCGCGTCATGGGGAGCGGCGGACGGTTCACAAACTCCTCACCGAAGTAGCGGCTGAGCGGGTCCGGTCGGCCGGCGATGCCGCAGAGGGCGGCGAGCCGCCGGTAATGCGGATCGAGTTCGGCGCGCGTGACCGGCCAGCCGCCGAGTTCACGGTCGGTGAAAGGGAGCGCCGTGCCGCCCCAGAAATTGCTCAGCCCGCCGAGCGTGTCGCTGCGGAAAATCTTCCCCTTTCCGCCGCGGCCAAACTTCGGCAGCGCGCGGGCGAAGTGCGTCTTGGGCGGCGGAAACTTTCGCGACTGGCCGTTCCAGATTTCGCGATAAACGCCGTCGTAAAACGCACCGACCGCATCCGCCTCGGGCTCACCGGTGAAGGCGGGCGGGGTGATCGCGCGGTCGATTTCAAAGAGCGTGATCCGGCCCGCGTGCCCGGCATCGAGCAACGCCGTAAGCACACCCAGCCCGGCGGGACCGCTGCCGACCACCGCAAACTTCGGGGAAGCGCCGGGACCGCTCATTCCGTGGGCCGCGCCGCCGCGCGGTCGGGATAGACCCAGTAGTGATAGACCACAAATTTCACCCCGGCGACGAAGACTTGGACGGCGACCAGAACGGACTTATGAAACTGCGGAAACACCGGCAGGAAGATCAAGCCGAGCACGTAACTCAGAAGCAGCGCGCCCACGAGCGTGACCCCCTGCCGGCGCGCCGAGGTCGTCCAATGATCCTGCGTGCGAAATCCGACGAAGTAGCTCCAGAGGAATTGCAAGATGCCGACGAGCGTGAGACTCGCGCCCAGCGCGCCATACTCGACCCAGCCCAGGACGTTGTGAAAGAGCGTGAAGAGCGCGGGGTTGAGCGAGAGCGTGACCACGCCCGCGACTCCGTACCAAAAAATCCGCATCGGCAGCGGCGTCGCCGCGGAACCAGCCGGAGCCTGTCCTGCAAGGACATCCGGTTGGCGGTCGGCGGGAGTTTTCATCGTGGAAAAAGCGGACCTCACTTACGCGGAGCGCCTGCCGCCAGCAACGGCAAACATGGGCAGCGGCGATCCTTCAAACGGCCTCCGCCGGGACCGCTCCCACCTTTCCCTCCACTCCCGTCCGCGGACGAAAAATCGTTTCCACGACGTTGCGGAGGTATTGCTCGGCGGGCAGGGACTCGACGGCATCGGGCGGAAAGGCCACCAGCGTCTTGAAGTGCGCCGCGAGTTCGCCGAAGAGCCGGACGCGCGCCTCAGGTTCGAGATGGTCGCGCCGGACGAGTGCCTGGAGCGCGAGGCGGGCTTCGTCGGGCGTGGCGCGCTGGCGGAGGCGGGCTTCGAGGTGGGGAAACTGGCGGAAGGAGTTGAACTTGCCCGCAAGGAGCTGATCGAGGTCGGGCTCGGCGTGTTTGGCGATGTGCACGACGACGGTATTTGCCGCGAGATCGCCGAGGCGCTGGGCGCGCCGGCTCAGCACCATGGCCGCGCCGCCCACCAGGTAGCAGCCGGGCAGCAGATCGGCGAAGCGGAGGAGATTGCGCATGAGGATTTGGTGGAACTGCAGCCGCAGACCCTGGGCGTCCATGACCCGCAGGCGCATGATCCTTTTGCCCACGGTCTGCCCGCGCCAGACCCACTCCGTGCAGACGCCGTACGCGATGGTGATGACGAAATACGAGACGGTCATCAACGCGCTGGCGAGGTCGGGGCTGATGATCCCGAACTTGGCGAGCACCGTGTTCACCGTCATGCCGAGGACGAGGACGACGACGAGATCGATGCTCCACGACATGCAGCGCGCGACCGGCCCGGCGAGCTGGTAGGCGAAAGCGATGCCTTCCGGCGTGCGGATGCGCAGCTCGGAATTCACGCGCGCACCTCCTCCGCTCCGGGCGCGCCGTCTTTCGCCCGACCGGAGCCGAGGAACCAACTGAGCACCGCCAGCTCCACACAGCCGAAGGCGATCTTCACCGCGTACGGGATGACGGGCTGGTGATATTGCGAGAGGAAGGACTCCACCAACCCCGCCCACACGAGCATCACCGCGACCCCGCCGATGAGCGTGGCGAGGTCCGGCCCGATGGCGCGGAGCCGCGCGGTGAGCGGCGCGCGATCACCGTGGCCGATGAGCGCCTTGCCAAGCACGAGGCCGCACTGGCCGGCGATGAGGATGGCGGGACTCTCGATGACGCCGTGCGGCAGCAGCCAACCGGCGAGGAAGACGGACTGCCCCGCGAGCACGTAGTCGATGGCAACGAGTCCGAGGATGACGCCGTTGTAGAAAAGCAGGACGATGGTGCCGAGGCCGTAGGTCAGGCCGAGGGCCACGGCTTTGATCGACACGCCGATGTTGTTCACCATGAGCTGGCTGGCAAAAGTCGAGTGCCCGCCGGCCCCGCGATCTCCGGCGCTGCTTTCCTCCGCCGCCACACGCTTCGCCGGATCGCCGAGATGGTTGGCAAACATCGCGGGCATCACGGCTTCCTTGGCTTCGTCGTCGAGCATCACGGCGAAGCCGCCGAAGAGCACGCCGACGAGCGTAATGATCCACGAAACATGGAAAGCGCCCACGTGCCGCCGAAAGACGCGCGGAAACTCCGCGAAAAACCAACGCGCGGGACGGAAGCGCCGGCCGCGCTCGCGCGTCTCGTGGATCTCGGCGTAGGCGCGCGCGGTGAGGGCTTCGAGGTAGCGGCGCAGCTCCGGCTCGGAGGCAAAGGTGGCGATGCGCCCGAGGTCGGCGGAGACCTTTTGGTAGAGCAGGTGAAAGCGTTGCGCCTCGTCGAGGGCGAGCTGGCGATCGGGCTGAGCCTGGAGCCGGTCGAGGGTCGTCTCCAACTCCGTCCACGAAGGGCGCTCGGCGGCGATGAAGCGCGGGAGGTCGATGATCATGAGAGGAAAATGACGAGGGACGGGCAGATGAAACCCGCAGCCAGAATGTCGAGTGGGCGCGCGCGTGCGTGAAGGATTTTCGTCTCGTTCCCAAAGTTTAGCGCAGCGCTTTGGGAACGCCCACCCCGGCGAGACTCCGTCTCCCCTCCGGCGAACGACGACCCCGATCGCGGGGCCCAGGCGCTCCCGCCCGCCGCCGCAACGGAGTTTCGCCCCACGCGTCCATTCCCAAAGCGCTGCGCTAACTTTGGGAGCGAGGAGAAAAATGGACGGAGAGGCCGTGGCGGTGATCATCGGCGCCTTGGGATTTGTCGTAGTTGTCCCGATAAACGACCTGCGCCTGTATTCTTTACGGCTTCACTTTCAACCCGGCAGCCTTCGCGAGTTTCCGCTGGCGCGCCTCGAAAGAAAGCAAGGTTTTCGCGCCGGATTCGAGGGGCTAGAAACGGCGCTGGAGTGTCCACGAAAAACACGAAAGAACACGAAAGGAACGGCTTGCGGAATTTCCCTGACTCACCCGGTGGGTGAGCGCAGCAACTGCCGCAACCATCTGGCCTTTCGTGCCTTTCGTGCCTTTCGTGGACCTCGATCCAGCATTTGGGTTAATCACGCCCTCCGTTTCCCACAAATTACTGGCGTGGTGGCCGGTTCACCGGCTTCATCAGACCTATGAATCTCCACCTCCCATCACCACTGCCCGGGAATATTTCACGGCGGCGCATGCTCGCGCTCAGCGGGACCGCGCTGGCGGGGCTGCCCTTTTTCTCGCGGGCTGCGGAGCCGCCAAAACCGCGCGATCCCTACGCGGATGCCGTGCTCGTGGAGGGCGAGCCGCCGCTGCCGGAGGAAGGGGCGTTCACTTTCGCCGTGCTGCCGGATACCCAGTACTACTCGGAGCGTTTTCCCGCCACGTTTCTGGCGCAGACCCAGTGGCTCGTGGCGCAAAAGGAACACCGGCGCATCGCGGGCGTGTTTCATCTGGGCGACATCACAAATCGCAACACGCCCGTCCAGTGGGAGAATGCCCGGCGGGCGATGCAGGTGCTCGAAGAGGGCGGTTTGCCCTACTGCCTCGTGCCGGGAAATCACGACCTCGGCCCGGGCGGCGGCTGCCAGGACCGCACCACGCTATTGAACGAGTATTTCCGGGCGGCGGATTTGCGAAAGTTCGCGCACTGGGGCGGCACCTACGACAAGGAGCCGGACCGGATGGAAAACAACTTCCAGCTCATGGAGGCGGCGGGGCGAAAATTTCTGATCCTCGGCCTGGAGTTCGGTCCGCGCGCGGATGTCGTCCGCTGGGCGAACGAGGTCGCGACCGCGCACCGGGATCGCGAGATCGTCCTGCTTTCGCACGCCTTCGTTTTCCACGACGACACGCGCTACGACTGGGAGAGACTCGGCAACCGCCAGGGAAATAATCCCCACTCCTACGCGATGGCAAAAGCGACGGAGCAGGACGTGAACGACGGCGAACAACTGTGGAAGAAGCTCGTTGCGCAGCACGGGAATTTCATCTTCACGCTCAACGGCCACGTCGGGAGCGATGGCTTGGGGCGCGTGGTCAGCGAAACGCCCGCGGGGCGCGCGGTGCCGCAGATGCTGGTGAATTTCCAGATGCGTCCGCAAGGCGGCGACGGCTGGCTGCGCCTCATCGAGATGCGGCGCGATGGCTCGGCGCTGATCTGCGATTTCTCTCCCACACGCCAGCAGCGCAACGAATCGCCGCAAAATCAGTTTGCGCTGCAACTCGCGCCGATCGCCCTCAAGGCCTGACTCCCCAGAGCCCACCGTGCCGCCGCCAGTGCGGTCGCCAGCAAAAAAAAACCGCCGCACCTCGCAGTGGGAACGCACCCGCCGCACGCTCCCGCCCTGGCTGGTTGCCCCCAATGCATCGGCGAGCACGCCGGCATGGCGTGGGTCGGTCCGGTCCCAGGCATTGTCCCCGCTGGGTGCGAGCCGCATGTTTTCCTTTTGCCGACTGACAAAATAAAGTCCCCCGGAATGTTTCCAGCGATGCCACTGTTGAAAGTCGATCCCCGCGCGATCCCAGGCAGAGAGCACCTGGCGGCCCTTGGGCGCACCCTGCCGGAGTTCCTCCAACGACCGTCGCTTGAGCGCGTGCCTGTCGTGCTCCTTCTTGCGTTCGACCTGATCGGCCGCCGGCAGATGAGCCAGCGCATGGGTCCGCAGATGGAGGGAAAAGAAGTGGCCCGTGGCATACCTGACGTCATCGTCCACGGCCGCCGAGTCATGGGCGGCAGCAGCGTGAAAGGGCGCGTCGCCCGCAGCGCGGTGGACGAGGCCGCACGCAAAGCGACGCCGGATGTCGGCTACGGGGACTTCGTCCCCGCCCGTTTTCACCCGCTGGCGCACGCGGGCGAGCGGGCCAGAGCGGGACTGTCCTGTGCGCCGTCTTTCCGCGACGCGGGCGGCCAATCTCGTGGACGACCACGAAATTTCTCCGCCAGCCTGGACGACGCGGGAACTTTCCGTAAACCCCGGAGTTCGAGACGCTGTGATTTGCGCCTTCAAGCTCTTCAAATACCCGGAAACACATTGCCCTTCGGTAATTACGTTGCATTGTCATTAAAGGAAAATGACCGTCGCTGCGATCATGAAAAGCCCTCAAGCCACCTTTCACTTTCATTTGCCGCACGGCACCGGGCCGCGGCGAGGCTCGGGTGCGGTGGGTGGAGGTTGGCTGCCGATGGATGTGGGCCGGGTGAAATGGCGGCGGGGGTTTTCGCTGATCGAGTTGCTGACGGTGATCGCCATCATGTCGGTTTTGCTCGCGTTGGGTGCGGGTGCCCTTTTCAGCTCGGCTGGCTCTCGCACGAGTGAGCCGGCGCTGCGGATGGCACGTTGCATCGAACTGGTCCGCGCGCAGGCTGTGGCGAGCAACCGCAGCGTGGCGATCCGCTTTGAACCGCCTGCACTCGGCGCCAGTGAACTGGTCATGCGCTTTGAGGAATACTGGCCGGGCCTGACCGCGGGGCAGACGCTGGAGTTCCGCCCGCCGGAGCGGTTTCGGGAAATCACTATTGCGCCGGGTGTGGTGATCGCGCCGCGCGGCGGGCAGTCGCCCCCGACCAGTGCTGCGATGCATGACTTGGCGCCTGAAGAATCGCTGGTCATCAATACGGACGGGCAGGTGCTGCTGGGCACGGGGACCACCGGTTTTCCAGTCGCCGCCGGTCAACTGGTGCCGAGCATCCACCTCGGAATCCGGCCGACCCGTGGAGGTCAGGTGATGGCGGCCGAGCAGTCGGACGTGGCCATCGTCCAAATCCAGTGCGCCACCGGGACCGCCCGCGTCATTCAGCCATGAATCGGCGCACTTCACAGCTGAAGACAGGATTCACACTGATCGAAGTGGTGATTAGCCTAGGCGTCTTCGCGCTGGCCATCGTGGCGCTGGTGAATTCGCTCGGGATTGCGAGCGGGTTTTCCGTGAGCGAAGCCCGGCGAGTTCGCGGCACGGAGATCCTGCACGGGTGCTTCCGGGATCTTTCGTTTGTCCAGGGATCGAGCACCGCTCCCTCGCCCACGCTCGCCATCGCGCCCATCGTCTGGGGAGCAAAGCCTGTGCAGGTGCGTTTGTGGTTTGATCACGAGGGGATGCGGGTGACTGACGAGGGGGATGGCTATTTCAAATGCGATCTCACGGCCACCCGGGATCCGGCGGGAAAGCTGGGTCACCTGCACGGGCGGGTCGTGTGGCCCGCCGTGCGGAAAAAGGGGCCACCCGACGGTGAGGTGGAGCTTTTCACCAGCCTGATGCTGCCATGAAAACGGTGTGTCGCTCAGCTTGGGTTGCCGGGTTCACGCTGCTGGAACTGCTCGTGGTGATGGTCGTGATGAGCATGTTCCTGCTCCTGACGACCACGGTCTCCCGCGATGCGCTGAGCCTGCACGGCTCGACCAAGGCGCGCCTGACCACCGACCGCCATGCGGCCGCTTTCCTGCGACAATTCGAGGCCGATGTCTCCCAGCGCGTCAACCGCGCGGATGCGCCCGTCAGGATCGAAAAGCAGCAGGGCAACGATGGGATTTCGTTTGTGACCCTGCGGCAGGGCTATGCCATCCGCGGCTCCACGGCCGAGCGTCGGGTCTCGCTCGTGAGCTACCGCATCGCAGGAAACATGCTGGAGCGTGCGGCCAGCGGCTATGGCTTTGGCAAGGCGCCGGATCGCCCTGACGAAAAGGTGGGCAGGCTGGCGCTGAAAGAAGTCCCGGAAACCGGTCCGGAGCCTCCCGATCCGGCGGCGTTTCAGGCGATCGCACCCGGTGTGATCCGCCTGGAGTTTTCGTTTCTGGTTCGCGAGGGGGACCGGACCGTGGTGCTGGGCCGGCGGCCTTCGGACGGGAGACAGATCATCGCGGTTGTCGCCACCCTTGCCGTGCTCGACCCGGACCGGCGGGGCATGCTCGACGACAGCCAGATCGGGCTGATCGCCGCGCAGTTTCCGGATGCGTTCGACAACATCCTGCCGATGCCATCCTGGGAGCAGATCGCCACCGATCTCGGCTACCGGATGCCCGGATTTCCACCAGCCCCGCTGCAACATGTGAGGGTCTATCAAGGTATTTTCACGTTCCCCAACCTCAATCCAGTGCCATGAACCGAATTGCCAGAACTCCGTTCAAACAAGACCGACAACCCTCGGGCGTAGCCCTCGTGTTGGTGGTCAGTCTGCTCTCGCTGCTGGTGGTGCTCACCGCTTCGCTGATGTCCTTGGTGAGCCTGAGTCGCCAGACAAACCGGCTCGAAGCCGACTCCAGGAAAAGCGCAATGCTTGCACAAGCCGGCTTCCGCACGGTGCTGGCCGAACTGGGCGACGAGATGGACAAAGGCTCGACCAAAGTGGTGGTCAAGAACCTTCCGGATGGGACGGTTTACCGCCAGTATGACCTTACCACGCGCCGCGCCGGCATGCGGGTCACTTCCGCGCTGGTCGCCGGGGCACCGGGCACCGGCGTGTTGGTGAAGCAAAGCCAGCCCACCAAACCCTTCCACACGTGGCCGGGTGCGCCGAAATCCCGGGCTTCGATCGTGGCCAGCAGCCCAGGGCTGCCGGCGTCGGACTGGAACCTTCCGCAGTTTCTGGCACCCACGGAGACCTTCTCAAACACCACCGCCCCGACTTGGATCTACCTCGCCCGCGACGGCAGCAACCCTCTTGTCTTCAACGCCGCGATACAGCCCAAGGAAACTGCCGGGGTCCCCAACCCAAAGTTTGTCGTGGGTCGCTTTGCCTACAACCTCTACGAAACCTCCGGCCTGCTGGACATCAATGTGGCGGGCTCTCCCGCGGATCAGCCCGGCCCCGAACGGGTGGGATCCAAAGGCTCGCTGCTGCTCGCGAATCTGACTGCGCTGCCCGGTATGAACGCCGCAGGGGTCACGCAATTTGCCAACTGGAAACATGCCTGGGCCACTGCCGGGGAAACGAATGAGGAATACCTCCGCAAATCGGAGGGCGCTGGCTGGCGGCGGATGGCCGACAATGACAACGTCTTCCTCAGTCGGCAGGATCTTCTGGATTATGCAAGGCTCCAACCCTCCGCCCTGCCGAAGACGGCCCTGCCTTTCCTCACGCACTTTTCGCGCGATCTGAATGCTCCGACCTATCGCCCGGACCCGAATCGTCCGAAGATCGCCCGCGACGCTGCCAGCGGCGGCAATGACGCCTACGGGGCCGACGACATCGTCAACCCGGACCTCACCGCTTTCGACACCAAACGCTCGCGCCAAATGCTGCCGCGCCGCTTCCCGCTGGAGCGGTTGAAATGGGTCGCCACGCCAAAGGGTTCCTCACCCATCGACCCGGAGAAGGCGGAACGCTTCTTTGGCCTCAAGTGGGAAGGCAACTCCTGGAAATACATCCACGCCCGCACCAACGGCGACCTTTACACCCTGCAGGACGTGCCCACGACTCGTGAGCCGAACTTCTTCGAAATCCTCCGCGCCACCGTGCTCGCTGGCAGCCTCGGCCGCCAATTGGCCTGCGAGGGGCACGACGCCATCGATCAACAACTCTCGATGCACCAACTCGGCGGCGTGGACGCGTCGGTCAACCTCAACATCCTCGAAATCGGGGCCTGCATCATCGACCAATACGACGCGGACAGTTACCCGACCGCCATCACTCTCCCGGGCCCGGTGCGCCCCTTCTATGCCTTTGGCAAGGAAGATGTGCCCTACATTTGCCGCACCCAGGCCATTCCATACCGCGGCAAAGTCCTGCCGGGAGTCAAAGTCTATCACGACGACGAGACGGTCGCCGACACCGAAGCCTACGAGGCATCCATGGTTCTCCAACCGATGCTCTCGCGGCCGCATCAGGCAGTGAAAGACTTCGATGGTCCGACCAAGTTCCGGATTTATCCGCAGCACGTCGATCAGGGCGGTGGCTCGGTTTTCTACATGGTCAGTGGCTGGAATGTGCCCAGCAAGGGGGGCAGGCCGGGGTGGCCGGATCGCACTACTGCGGGCGATTATACTTACTGGGGAGGTCCCAATTACCGGAACACCCGTCCGGAAATGTTCCCCAAGACCTTTACTGGCAGCGACTATATCGAGTTGGGATTGCCGAAGGATTCCACCGCGTTCCGCGAGCCGCAGTCCGTCCATTCGCCCGAGCACGGTGCGGTCGCCGGCTACACGCTCGGTGGCAATGCCCCGCTCATCGCAGTGCGGTCGGGTGACCTTCGCTGGAACGGATTGCCCCACTCCTTTTCCAAAGTCGCCGGCTTCCTCGTGGGTCACGCGGTGACTGCGCGCAACGAGCCCGATGGCCGCTCCTCGGGCTGGAACCGGCTGGGTGTCGGCTTTCTCCGCGGGGATCCAATCGAGGTCATCTTGCAATACCAAGCCCCCGACGGCACCTGGAGGACTTATCACCGGGCTGAGTTCACCTACAAAAGTAACTGGGGCCACCACTACCTGACCCGGGACCCTGTCTGGCAGACGGAGACTTTCGCCTGGTCGTCCTATATGATCGATCCGCGCACCGCGCGCTTTGGCGGTCTGGCCACGGTGCTGGCCAGCGGCGTCCATACCTCGGAATGGACCAGCCTCCACCCGCAGATGTTTTGGCCCGACGGCGCGGCCCTGGCCTTCGGTAAAGACCGCACTACCGGAGTCCGTCCGGGCTGGACGATCCCACGACGCAACACTGGCTGGAGCTTCACCCTCGGGCCGAACTGGTATCATCCCTACAACCCAGGAGTGGTGGTCGATAACATTCCCGCGGTGTGGGGCGACGAAATGTCCTTTTGCTACAATGATCCGGATGAAGTCCAGCGGCCTGGGATGGCAGGCTTCAACGAATATGACAGGGGCATGTTTCTCGGCAATCCGATGAGCACGCGCTATCAGATGAGCGAAACCGGGAAGCTGACGCCGAGTGAGTCGATGGCGGGCCGGCCAGTCGTGCTCAACCGGCCCTTCCGCTCGGTCGCGGAACTCGCCTATTCGTTTCGCGGCACCCCGTGGCGCGATATCGACTTCCTGGACAAGACTTCGCCAGACGCCGGCTTGCTCGAGGTGTTCTGCCTCTACGAGGATCCCGAGGAGGAAAAACTGACTGCCGCTGAGTTGAGCAAGCGCCCCGCGCCGGTGGTCGCCGGTCGCGTCAATCTCAATGCCGCCGGGCCCGAGGTGATCGCCACCCTGCTCAGCGGTGCCGCACGCGACACCAGTAACTACATCTCCCCGTCGGAAGCCACCTCGCTCGCCAAGACCCTGGTTGCTTACATCCGATCGACCGATGCGAGCAAAGGCCCGCTTTTCTCCAAATCGGAACTCGTTTCCCGCCCGTCGTCGAGTGGCACCACCAGTCTGATCACCACCCTGTCCGATTCATTCAGCAAACCCGAGGACCGCTCAGTCAACGACCGGCGCGAAGCGGTGATCCGCGCCCTCTCCGACGGCACAACCGTGCGGACATGGAACTTCACGCTCGACCTGGTGGCCCAAACCGGCGAGCTGCCGGCCGCGGCGAAAGACTTGAAGCAATTCCAGAGCTACGCCGAGCGGCGTTACTGGGTTCATTTCGCCGTGGACCGCATCACCGGGCGGTTGCTGGACGTGCAGTGGGAGACTGTGAAAAGATAGGTCAGCACCATGATGAAACGAAAACACCCACCAGCGATTTCCGCGCACCTCGCAGCACTGGCCCTGCTTTCCCTTTGGCCGGTCAGCCCCGCCGAAGCCCAGGCACCTTCCGCCACCAATCCCCAGCTCGTCCCGCGCCAGCCGCCGGTTTCGCCCGCGCCCGCCCGCTCGGAGTGGACGGTGCGGATGAGCACGGATGTTTTGGCATCGGCGGAAGCCGAAGAAGAACGTCCCGGTGCCGCGGAGGCCACCGCCCAACAGCGCACGGTGCGCGCGATTCAGTTTTCCAAAGACGCCAACTCCAAAGCCTACCGCCTTCGCACCCGCTTCAGCGACGGCGGGAGCGAGGAGGAATGGATCGTCTCGGGCAGCCATGTGGCCGAGCGCGCCGGCAAGCGGGGATATTACATCGTCGGCAACGAGACTTCGATTGCGCGGGATCTGAGCCGGGCGGACTTCCCGGAATTGGCATGGGTGGAGATGTCGCACTACCGCGGGGTGAAAACCCACAGGGGCAAGCCGGCTTTTCACTTCACCATTCCTTTTGACGACAAGCGCCTCACCGGTGACCAAGCCCAGATCATGGATTTCATGCGGCGCTCGGACCCCAAGGCCACACCCACCAAAGTCTTCAAACCCAAGCTCGCCGAAGTGAGCCTTTACGTGGATGCCGTCACCCAACTGCCGATGACCTGCAACGACGGACTGCTCGTCCGCCGCTACACCTTCCAGCAACCGGCCGAAGAACGCCTGCAGCCACCCGCCGCGATCGTGGACTTCCTGAAAATCCGCAATGAAGCGCTGCGCATCCGCCTCACCCCGCCCGCCGGCCCCGGCGCCGCCGCCGCCCCAAAGTAGCCAAGAGCTTCAGCCGAAAATGCGCGGACGCACGCCCCACTTCGCGTCATCCTGAGGGACGAAACACGCGGACGTGATTTTTGGAGCGGGATGAACCAACGGGCGCGCAAAGGAGCGGCGTGCTTCCAGCCGCCGACCAACTGCCACGCCGGAGGCGCACAAATTTCGGCCACGCGGCCGTGTGCCGTGCGCCAACCGGGAAAGTTTGGCGCTGCGCGCGATGGGGAGGTCGGCGGCTGGAAGCACGCCGCTCCTTTCACGCCCGGCGACTCCGAACTCCTCTGTAAATGCGGGAGGTTCATGGGCCGCGGAGTTCCCGGCGGGCGAAGATGAGGAAATGGGAAAAGGAAAAGGGCTCAGTCCGTGCAGGTGTGCAGAATTCTCAGGAGCTTCCGGCGCTCCGCGGCTGGCGATGTGTGCCGCGGCGTCCGGGCTTTGCTCCACGCTAACGGGGTGACGCCCGGCGCACCGGGGACGGTCAGAACGGGGATCGGCCTCGGGGAGTGAGGGGGTCCGACTTCCTGCATCACCTCCGAGGCCTCATGCCGGTCCGGCAGCATGGACCGCACATACCCATGCAACGCCTGCTCCTGCTCCACATAAAAGGCGGAGAAACTGGCCGTGCTGGGGATCAAGAGGCTGCGGCATATCGAGGGGTGCTGTATGAGAGTCACAGCCACGGGCCTCATTTGCCGAAAAAAGTGACGCTCTGTATTTCGGCCGAAAACTATTGGAGCGAGGTGACGCGGAGATCTTTTACGAGAAACTGGGCTCCATCAAAGCCGCCGCCGTTTAGAAAAAAGGGTCCCATCGGACGATTAAAGCTCTCGTCTTCCGCGGTGATGCTGACGCCGTCAATGGTTACCGTAACGCGGGCTCCATCGTGGATACAGACGAGTTCATGCCATTCCGTGTCGAGCTTGGCCAGTTTGCCTTCGGCCAAAATCGCCTGCCGCAAGTTTTTGAATCTCGGACGCACAATCGCGAACTGTCCGGCGTCTGGGTTAAACGTAAAATCGATGGCGTGCGCGCCAGAATCGGCCGGCCACGCAACGAAGAGGAAGGTCTCCTTTGGTTGGGCGAACTTCATTTTCCACTCCACCTTGAGCCGATCAAAGGGAATGAGTGCCTTGATGGTGGCGGTGTGTTTTTCCGTGGGAACCTGCTCTCCCAACATCGCTCCCTCTGCAAATTTCCAAGAACCATGAAAAAACTTGAGCTTCTCGTGTAGCGGCTCGGCTTTCCCATCTTGAAACAAAAGGACCTCTTCCGCATGGGCTTTGGAAATAAGCAAAAGAGAGGCAAGGAGTAGGGTGGAGAGGAATGATTTCATGGATGAATGGTAGATTGAGGGTTTTTGAATGGGCCTGCTAGGAATTTTCTTTTGCGCCCGGCCCGCCGTGAACGGCCAGAGCGGGGATCGGCGGCGGGGAGTGAGGGGGCTGCCGCGAAGCTCAGCTTCGCCCTCAAGTCCGCTCCGCAGCCGAACTGCGGAACGAGAGAAAAAGTGCCGCCCCCGCACCGCATCCTGTTTCGGTGGTGGG
>CAIQUL010000040.1 GCA_903874975.1 uncultured Chthoniobacter sp.
CGACGTGAAGAAGGCCAAGGCGCTCGCCAGCGGTCTCCCCGCCGGCCCCGGCGCGGCGAGTGGCACGATCTACCTCAACGCCGACCGCGCCGCCGCGGCTGCCGAGAAGGGTGAGAAAGTCCTGCTCGTCCGCAACGAAACGTCGCCCGAAGATCTGCGCGGCATGATCGCCGCGGAGGGCATCCTCACGGCGAAAGGCGGCGTGTCTTCGCATGCGGCGCTCGTCGCCCGGCAGATGGGCAAGGTGTGCATCTGCGGTGCCGCCGCGTTGCAGATCGACTACAAGGCCAAGACCGTGAAGGTCGCCGGCCAGACCTTCAAGGAAGGGGACTTCCTCTCGATCGACGGCACCAGCGGCATCGTCTATGGCGGCCAGCTCGCCACCCAGCCGAGCGAGATCATTACCGGCACCATCCACGGCGATAAGCGCGCGCAGAAGACGGAGCAATTCGCCGCCTTCAACCAGCTCATGAAATGGTGCGCGCAGGCCACCCGCATGGATGTCCGCACCAACGCCGACAACCCCGAGCAAACGCAGAACGCGCTCGCTTTCGGCGCCGTCGGCATCGGCCTCACCCGCACCGAGCACATGTTCTTCGAGGGCGACCGCATCGACGCCATGCGCGAGATGATCCTCGCCGAAAAGACCGAGGACCGCATCGCCGCACTCAAGAAACTCCTGCCCTACCAGCGCAAGGATTTCACCGGCATCTTCAAGGCGCTCAAAGGCTACCCGGCGACCATCCGCTTCCTCGATCCGCCGCTCCACGAGTTCCTGCCGCATGACCACGCGTCGCAGCAGGCGCTCGCGGAAAAGATCGGCATCAGCTCCGAGAAAATCGCCCAGCGCGTGAAGGACCTGCACGAGTTCAACCCGATGCTCGGTCACCGCGGCTGCCGCCTCGGCATCGCCTATCCCGAGATCACCGAGATGCAGGCCCGCGCCGTCTTCGAGGCCGCTGCCGATGTGGTGAAACTGAAGATCAAAGTGAAGCCCGAGATCATGATCCCGCTCGTCGGATTCAAGAAGGAATTCGACCTCCAGGCCGAGATCGTCCACCGCGTGGCGAAGCAGGTCATGGCCGAGAAGAAGGTGAAGTTCGACTACCTCGTCGGCACCATGATCGAAGTCCCGCGCGGGGCCCTCACTGCGGACGAAATCGCGCAGAGCGCCGAGTTCTTCAGCTTCGGCACGAACGACCTCACGCAGACCGCGCTCGGCATCAGCCGCGACGACATGGGCAACTTCATGATGCCCTACATCGAGAACGAAGTGTTCAAGAAGAACCCCTTCGCCACCCTCGACACCGTCGGCGTCGGCCAACTCATGCGCATCGCGGTGGAAAAAGGCCGCAAGAGCCGTCCGGGCATCAAGCTCGGCATCTGCGGCGAACACGGCGGCGATCCCGACAGCGTGAAGTTCTGCCACAAGCTCGGCCTGAACTACGTGAGCTGCTCGCCCTTCCGCGTCCCCGTCGCCCGCCTCGCCGCCGCCCAGGCCGCGATCGAGGAAAAGCGCGCGGCGGCGAAGAAGAAGTAAGCGCCGTCCTGAGTTCGTGAAGCATTCAGCCGCCGTGGTCGCAAGGCCACGGCGGCTTTTTCTGTTTTGCCCCTCGCGCGACCATTCCGCGTCTGCCAAGCAGATGTCATGAGCCTGCGGACCATCGACGTTTCCATCGATCATGGTCGCGGGACGCTGCCCGAAACCGGTCGCGGCCTGCTCACCATCCTCCCGGAAAAGACATCCGCCCGCGACCCGCTCGCGCCGCACCCGGTGCTGAGCACGGGTCGCATCCTTGCCGATCCGACGGAGCCGCTGGGCGCGGAGGACTGGCCGGAATCGCAGCGATGATCCTCCTCGATACGGGCGCCCTGCTGGGGATCGTCATGGAACCGGAGCGCCTGACTGCGCGGGCCAAATCCCTTGTCGCGATGCCCGCCGCGAACCTCGCCGTCTCCGCGATCAGCGCCTTTGAGATCGCCGTCAAAGCGCGCAAGAACAAACTCGATCTCAAGCTTCCCGCCGATGAATGGTGGCGCACCGCCCTCACCCATCACGGCATCGCCAGCATCCCTGTTTCCGCCGAAATCGCCCTCGCCAGCGTCGCCCTCCCGCCACACCACAACGACCCGGCGGCTCGGATCATCATCGCGACGGCGGAGCTTCTCACGGCTCCCGTCATCACCTCCGACGCCGCGTTTCGCACCTACGCCTCCATCATCGTCGAGTGGTAGGAACTCGCGCGCTGTGGCGCGCGAGCGCGAAAGTATCACCGTCGCTTTAGCAACCTCACCTCCTCGTGCTGACGAAGACGATGGCGAGGGAGACGAGCGAGCTGGCGGGCATGAGGATGGCGGCGCCGAGGGGGTTCATGTGGCCGACGAGGGAGAGGGCGATGGCGGCGGCGTTGTAGGTGATGGTGAAGGTGAGGACGCGACGGATGGTGCGGCGGCGGGCGGTGGCGGCGGCGAGCAGGCGGCGGACGCCGTCGAGGCCGCGGCCGAGGAAGTAGAAGTCGGCTTTATGTTCGAGCAGGCCGCGATCGATCGCGGGCGTGCCGGTGCAGTGGGCGGCGTTGAAGGCGAGGCTGTCATTCGCACCGTCGCCGATGAAGAGGGTGTCGCGGGCGTCGAGCTGGCGGACCCAGTCGGCTTTTTCGTCGGGGGTCATCTCGGCGCGGGAGCAGCCTTCGGGGAGGTGGAGTTGTCGGGCCATGCTTTCGACTTTCGCCCGGCGATCGCCGCTGAGGATGAAGACGGTGCAGCCGCGTGCGCGGAGGGCGGCGACTTCTTCGACGGCTCCTGCGCGGACTTCTTCGCCAAAACGGAACGCAGCGAGCGGGGCGGTGTCGCGGGCGAAGATACAGTCGCCAGCAGTGTCGGCGGCCCAGCCGGTGCGGCCGAGGCGGTAGTGCGCGCCGGCGTGTTTCACCTCGAGGCCGAAGCCGATGCATTCGTCGATCGGCGGGGTTTGCGCAGGCTTGATGCCGACGGCGAGGAGGGATTCGCGCAGCGCGCAGCTCACGGGGTGGAGGCTGTCCCAGACCATCGCGAGGAGGACGGATTGGTCGGACTGCGGGAGCGCGGCGAGGGCGTCGGGATTGAGGAGCGCAGTGGTTTCGAGGGTGAGCGTGCCGGTTTTGTCGAAGAGGATTTTGCGGACGCGTTCGAGGCGCGGCCAGAGGTTGCCTTCACGGATGAAAACGCCGGCGCGGCGGAGCGCGGAGACGGCGAGGTCATCGGCCAGCGGGAGCGCGACGCCGCTGGCGCAGGGGCACGAAACGACGAGCACGGAGACGAGCACGGGAAGCGCGGCGAGGAGGTCGCCGGTGGCCCACCACCACGCGGCGAAACCGACGATGCCGATGCCGAGCACGGCGAAAATGTAGCCGCGGATGAAGCGCTCGACGGCGCGGTTGCGGTGCGTGGCGATGGGCGCGGCGCGGAGCAGGCGGGCGAGCATCGAGTCGGCCCAGGGTTCGAGCGCTTCGAGTTCGATGGGTTCCTGGCCGTAGTGGATCGCGCCGGACGGGACGACGCGGCCCGCGCGCGCGGTGAGGGCGTCGGATTCGCCGTTGATCCACTCGAGGCCGAGCGTGGCGCCGCCGGAGAGGAGTCGCGAGCGGACGGGAATCGGCTGGCCGGGCGCGACGACGTAAGCGGTGCCGGGCGCGAGTTCTGCGACGGGTTTCTTTTCACCCGAACCGACGAGCGCGACGGGCGCGGGATCGGCCTGCGCGGCGAGGAGCTGGCCGCGATTGCGCTCGACGGCCTTTTGCTGGAGCCAGCGGCCGACGAGCATGAGGAAGACGAAGATCGAGACGAAATCGAAATAGACGAACCCGTGCGCGCCGCGCACCCACGCAAAGACGGATGCGGAGTATGCGGCGAGCAGGCCGAGGGAAATTGGCAGGTCGATGTGGAGGACGCGGTGGCGCAGGCTGTGCCAGGTGCGCGTGAAAAAGTAGCTGCCGCCGATGAGCAGGCTGAGCGTGCCGACCACGAGGGTGATGCGCTCGAAAAGCTGGGTGAATTGGAACGTGCGCTCCATGCCGAGGTAGCCGGGCAGGGTGAAAAGCATCGCGTTCATGGCGAGCGCGGCGCAGATGCCGAGGCGCACGACGAGCCCGCGGCTGGCGGCGCGCGGCTCGGGGCCGGGCGGGCCGACGAGGTAGCCGAAGGATTGCAGCTCGCGGGCGAAGGCGGGCACGTCGAACGCGCCGCGCCGCCAGCGGAGTTCGAGGCGGCCGAGGGTGGGATCGAGGGTGATGGCGAGCGCGCCAGGGAGGCGGGTGAAGAGTTTCTCGATGAGCCAGACGCAGCCGATGCAGGAGACGCCTTGGAGATCGAGCGTGAGCGTGGGCGCGTCGGTGGCGTCGGCTTCGGCGAGGCGGGCGAGTTCGTCGAGCCAGAGGTAGTCGCGCTTTTGGAAGACGAGCGATTTGACCGGCTGCACGCCGCCTTCCTTCAAGTCGTAGAATTGGCCAAGGCCGTTCTCTGCGATGAGTGCGTGGACGAACTGGCAACCGCGGCAGCAGAAGTCGGCGAGCTGCGCGGTGGGGTGAAAACCGGTGCCGCAATGGATGCACGTCGCGAGGCCGGCGCGGGCTTTGGGAGCGGCGGCGCTCATGGGCAGAAGAGGCATTTCACCGGCGCGAGGAGCGAGGGATTCGTGGCCACGGCGCGTCCGCCGACGATGAGCGCGGAGACGAACGCGAGGCCGCGGCGGGTCCATTGCCACGTCGCGGTGGGCAGGCGCGACTGGAGGTGCAGCGCGCCGAATTGCCCGACGAGCAGCAACGGCACGGTGCCGAGCGCGAACGCGACCATGAGTTGCGCGCCGCCGAGAAACGAACCCGCGACGAGCGCGACGCCGAAGACGAGATAGAGCGGGCCGCACGGGAGAAACGGCGTGCAGGCGCCGAGCAGCGCGGCGGAGCGGCGGGGATTTTCGCCGCGGAGATTCAGCCGAAAAAGCAGGCGCGAGACGAAGGCCGGGCGCGGCAGGTAGCGGTCGAGGCCAAAGGCGATGCCGAGGAAAAGCAACGCGAAGGCCCACGGCAGCGCGCGGCTGAGGCTGGTGCCGAAAAGCCCGGCGGCAGATCCGCCGAGCGCGCCGAAGATCCCGCCGAGCAGCGCGTATGCTCCCGCTCGCGTGCCGTGATAGATCGTGAGCGCGGGCCACGCGCTTCCCCCTGCTTTCCCGCCGCCGAGCAGCGCGCAGCCGAGCGGCCCGCACATCGCCGCGCAATGCACGCTCGTGACCAACCCGGCGGCAAACGCGGCGAGCGGTGTGGCGAGAGCGGCGGCGTCCATCGCGTTAGCGCGGTGCGGTGGCGACGGGGATGGGTTTGTCGCCGTGCTGGACGGCGAGTTTGACCATGGTGAACCAGGCGGTCATCGCGAAGGCGTAGCCGACGACGATGAGCAGCCAGGGGCGGTTGAGCAGTGCTTCTTTCATAGATTCAGTAGCCGGGGCCGACGAAGGTCACGGTCTTCTTGATCACGTCGCGACCGTTGGGTGAGGTCACTTTCACCTCCAGCGGAAAGCTGCCCTGCACCTGTTCGCGGGGGACGACGACGATGATCGGGCGCATCTGCTCGCCGAGCGGGCCGACTTCCACGCCCGCTTCCGTGCCGGTGGCCATGAGGCCCGCGGGGCCGCCGGTGACGGCGACGGTGAAGTGCTGGGGCTGGTTCCGTTTGTTGAAAATGCGGATGAGGAATTCGTTCCGCACCTTGCCGGCGTCGAGCACGTAGGGCACGCCGGGGACGCGGGTGCAGCTCACGGTGATCGGGCTGAGGGTGGAAAGCGCGAGCAGCATCGCCGTGGCTCCGAGGAAGAGCAGCGCGGTGTAGAGGATGATGCGCGGACGGATGATGCGCTTGGCTTTTTGCGCGAAGCCATTGAGCGAATCGTAGCGCACGAGGCCGCGCGGGCGGTCGAGTTTGGTCATGACCTCGTCGCAGGCATCCACGCACGCGGCGCAGCCGATGCACTCCATTTGCAGGCCGAGGCGAATGTCGATCCCGGTCGGGCAGACCTGCACGCAGCGCCGACAATCGACGCAGTCGCCCGCGCCCGCGGTGCCCTTTTTCCCGCGCGGCTCGCCGCGCGCGGTGTCGTAGCCGATGACCAGCGTATTGGTGTCGGTGAGCGCGGATTGCAGGCGGCCGTACGGGCAAAGGACGATGCAGAACTGCTCGCGGAACCAGACGAAGTTGAAATACATCGCGGCGGTCATGAGGAAGACGAAGACGAACGAGCCCCAGTTTTCGCGCGGCGACCCGGTCATCATGCGGGAGAGGCCGGCGGGCGAGACGTAGTAGCTGAGGAAGACGTGCGAGAGGAGCGCCGCGAAGAGGAAGAAGACGAAGTTTTTGCCGCCGCGCTTGAGCGTCTTTTCGCCGGTCCACGGCATCCGATCGAGACGCTCGCGGGCGTGGGCGTCGCCCTCGAACCAGCGCTCGATGCGGCGGATGACGTCGAGATAGACGGTCTGCGGACAGGCCCAGCCGCACCAGATGCGCCCGAGCAGCGCGGTGAGGTAGAAAAGCGAAAAGCCGAGGCCGCTGATGAGGAAGAAAGCGATCCAGAGGTCCTGCGTGACGAAGGTCAGGCCGATGAAGTGGAACTGCCGGTGGGCGAGGTCGAGGAAGACGGCGGGGTAGCCGTTGATGGTGATCCACGGGAGGCCGACATAGACGGCGAGGATGAGCAGGCCAACGACCGCGCGCCAGTGGGTGAAGCGCCCGCGGACATCCGCCGGATGGATGAAGCGGCGGGAGCCGTCGTCGTTGATCGTGGTGACGGAATCGAGGGTGGGTGCGGGGAGGCTCATGGGCTACGCGCTGGAGCGGGTTCCGGGTGGAGCACTCGACCCGAGTGCGGTTTTCGGCGACCCGTCGAAAACACCGGGGAGAGGTTTCGATGTCCGCGCTACCACGCTCATTTGCGAGAGCTGGTGCGCTGGCGACGCGCTCCACGGTGTCCGCGGCGGGTCGCCGCGGACAGCACTCGGGTCGAGTGCTCCACCCGGAGTTCGCGTCGTTGCCGTCATGGCTCGGGCGCGGGTGCAGGCGCGGGCGGCGGCAGCGGCGCAGGCACCCCGGGCGGAATCCACGCGTCCACTTTCACGATCTCCTCGCCGGGATGGTGGTGCGCCATGATGTAGGCGGTGACCTCGGCGATCTTTTCTCTCCCGAGGATCGGCCCCCACGCGACCATGCCTTTGGCGAGGACGCCCTCCGTGACGGTCTTCATCACCTCCATCGGCAGGCCGCCGTGGATCCATTGGTTGTCCACGAGGTTCGGGCCGATGAGGCCGGTCATGTCGGGCTTGTGGCAGGAGGCGCACATGGTGTCGAAGGTCACCTTGCCCGCGGCGAGCTTGGTCTGATCGTGGCTGAGTTTCCACAGCGTCTCATCGTTGAGCACTCCTGAGCTGCCGGCCGCGCGAGCAGCGGCGGCGGTGTTTTCGACCATCGCGGATTTCAGCGCGGCGCCGTCGTCGGTGGCGGTGCCGTAGGCATGGTAGTAGGCCCAGTAGATGACGGCGTAAACGATCGCGCCGTAGAGGGTGAAGAGCCACCAGTTCGGCAGGCGTTTGTCATACTCCTGGATGCCGTCGTAACTGTGCGGACGGAGCGGATCTTCGTCGGGCGGGCGTGGCTTACTCATGGTTGTGGGTGTCGTTTTCGAGAGGCAGGTTTTCCAGCCGGCGGACGATTTCCCGCGGCATGCGCCAGGCGCGCAGCGCGATGACGGCAAAGGTGAACATGAAGATACCGAAGCTGATGACGGTCAGCACGCGCTGCCATTCTTCGACGAGGATGCGGTGGAACATGGCGGTGGGTTACTTGGCGGCGGTCTTTGGGTGTGCAGACTTTTGCTCCGGCGCAACGACCTCGGACTTCCCGAGCTTTTGCATGTAGGCGATGAGCGCGACGATCTGGCGGTCGGGCGTGGTCTCGGCACCGGCGGTCTTGAGGTCAGCGACGATGGCTTCGCCCTGCACGCGGCAGGACTCGGCGATTTCGGCTTGGGTCGTTTCCTTGAAGGGCACGCCGAGCTTGCGCTGGACTTCGATCTTGCGCCGGAGTGAGGCGATGTCGGTCCGGTCGGTGAAGAGCCACGGATAGTTCGGCATTGTGGAGCCGGGGCTGATCTGGCGCGGGTCGCGCATGTGGAAGAAGTGCCAGGAGTTCGGATACTTGCTGCCTTCGCGGGCGAGGTCCGGGCCGGTGCGCTTCGAGCCCCACTGGTAGGGATGATCGTAAATGGACTCGCCCATTTTCGAGTAGTCGCCGTAGCGCAGCACGTCGCCGACGAGCGTGCGGATCTGCTGGGAGTGGCAGTTGTAGCAACCCTCGCGGACGTAGATGTCGCGGCCCGCGAGTTCGAGCGGCGTGTAGGGAATCTGGCGCACGCCCTCGATGTTTTCGGCGGTATCGATGATGACCGTGGGGATGATCTGCACGATACCGCCGACGAAGACGGAGACGGCGGTGAGCACGGTGAAAGGGAGCGCGTTTTCGAGCAGTCGCTCATACCACTGGCCCCATGTCGCTTTGGTGTATTCCTTGTGCGCGATCATGCCCATGAAGGTGCCGAGGAAGGCCCACAGGCAAAGGCCGCTGGCCACCCGCGGGAGCGCGCCCCAGCCCATGGCGAAGACGATCAGCAGCGTGATGAAGATGACCGGCGCATTGGCAAAGCCGCCGATGAGTCCCATGGCGCGCGGCTTTTCCTCAACGAAGACCTCGACGGTCCCGTTGACCGCTTGCGCGCCGCTCGCGGTTTTCCAAATATTCCACGCGAGGATGATGAACCCGGCGAGGAACATGAGTCCGCCGAGCGCGCGGATGTGCATGAGGAACATCGTGGAGGTCACGGCATCGAGGAAGTTCGGGTTCGCCAGCACTGTGCCGTTTTCATGCGTGGCGCTGAGCATGAGGCCCTGCGTGATGCCGCTCACCCACATGGAGGAGACGTAGAGCAGGATGCCGACGAGCCCGAGCCAGAAGTGCATGTTTGCCGCCGCGACCGAATGCAGCGGGCGGTTCCAGAGGCGCGGGGCGAGCCAGTAAAACATGCCCGCCGCCATGAATCCGTTCCAGCCCAGCGCGCCGGCATGGACGTGGGCGATGATCCAGTCGGAGTAATGCGCGAGCGCGTTCACCGGACGGATGGAAAGCAGCGGCCCCTCGAAAGTGGCCATGCCGTAGAAGGTCACGCCGGCGACGAAGAACTTGAGCACGGGATCGGTGCGGAGTTTGTCCCACGCGCCGCGGAGGGTGAGGAGGCCGTTGAGCATGCCGCCCCAGCTCGGCGCCCAGAGCATCAGCGAAAAAATCATGCCGAGCGACTGGAGCCAGCGCGGGAGCGAGGTATTGAGCAGGTGGTGCGGGCCGGCCCAGATGTAGAGAAAGACGAGCGACCAGAAATGCACGACTGAGAGCCGGTAGGAATAGACCGGGCGACCCGCCGCTTTCGGCAGGAAGTAATACATGATGCCGAGGATCGGCGTGGTCAGGAAGAAGGCGACGGCGTTGTGCCCGTACCACCACTGCACGAGCGCATCCTGCACGCCACCAAAGATGGGATACGAGTGCGTCAGGCTCGTCGGGATCGAGAGATGGTTGACGATGTAGAGCATCGCCACGGTGATGATCGTCGCGATGTAAAACCAGATCGCGACGTAGAGGCTGCGCTCGTTGCGGCGGGCGAGCGTCCAGAAAAAGTTGATCCCGAAAACCACCCAGATGAGCGCGACGGCGATGTTGATCGGCCAGATCAGCTCGGCGTATTCCTTGCCGCGCGTCAGGCCGAGCGGGAGGGTGATGGCGGCCGCGAGGATGATCGCCTGCCAGCCCCAGAAATGAAGCTGCGAGAGGAATTTCGAGGTTGTGCGCGCTTTGACCAGCCGCTGCGTGGAGTAATAGACGCCGGCAAACATCATGTTGCCGACAAAGGCGAAGATGACCGCGTTGGTGTGCAGCGGCCGGAGCCGGCCAAAGGTCAGCCACGGCGTGTTGAAATTGAGTTGAAAGAACGCGAGCTGCGTGGCGATGAGCACCCCGACGAGCATGCCCACAATGCCCCACGCGATGGAGGCGATCATAAACTGCCGCACGGGCGTGTCGTCGTATTCGATGGTGGTCTTGGTCGCGGTCGTGGTCATGGTTTGGGTAGGTCGAAAGGGATGAGTTTCGGCTTTTCCTCCGCGAGCGGGAGGAGGGCGTCGCGCTCGCTGGAGGCGTCGCGGCCCGTCGCCTGATGGAGGAAAAAGGCGACGAAAAAGAGCACGAGCACCGCGCCGACGAAGACGGTCAGGAGGAGGACGTTCATGCCACGACTCCGGCCGCGGGATAGGAACGGGATTCCGCACCGCCCACAGCCGACCCGGCGGTGATGGACGCTGGGGCTGACGCGTTGTCGTGAACGGCACGGAATGCCGTTCCTATCTCAGGCGGTGCCGCGTGCTTTTCAGCACAGCGGCAATGCGCGCACCGGCCACAGGGCTCGGTGTCGCGCTCGGAGTTGTTATTTGCGTCCATCACGCCGGGACATTTGCGCACGAGGCCGCCGCGCGCTCACCACGCATTGTGCAAGGCTAGCCGTTCTTTGGGGGGGCGGCAGTGGCGCTGACGAAGTGCGATGCGCACTCCGCAGCCACGCGCTTGGCAAGCGGGACGCATGCGATACGGCAGGCGGAGACGCCTGCGCTACGGTGCCGGCGCTTGTCGCGGCGAGCGAACGCCCGTAAGAAGAGCGCGTGAGCCACAACGATGTCCGCAAAGTCGCCGAAAAGCTGTCCACCTCGCAAATCCTGAAGGACTACGAACTGGCTTTCTCCGAGGCCACGGGACTGCCGCTCGCCTTCAAGCAGGAGGGGCAAATGCGGCCCACGCTCCGCTCCAATAAATTCGTCAATCCCTTCTGCCAAGCCATGACCGATACCGAGCCGGGCTGCCGGCTCTGTCTGAAAATGTAACAGCGCCTCACCGCGGCGGGCACCGCCGACAGCCGCACGGAAACGTGCCGCGCGGGCCTCACTGATTCCGCTGCGCCCGTCCGCCTCGGCCAGCAGACGCTCGGCTACCTGCAGACTGGCCAGGTGGCGCTCCGCAAATTGAAGCGCAGCACTTTCCGCCACCTCGCCAAATGGCTCGACGACGGCGGCACGCACACCGACTGGCACCAGCTCGAGAAGCTCTATTTTGAAACGCGCGCGCTCAGCCCGCAGAAATACGACGCCATGGTCCGGCTGCTCGAAGTTTTCGCGCAGCACCTCTCCGTCGCCGCCGAGCAGATCGCCACGCAGCAGGACCACTCCGAATCACCGCTGGTGACGCGGGCGCGGCAGTTCATCGAGGAGCATCAGGGCGAGGACATCGGGCTCGACGACGTCGCGCGCGCGGTCCACGCGAGCACTTTTCATTTCTGCAAAATGTTTAAGAAGGCGACCGGGATGACCTTCACGCACTACCTCTCGCTGGTGCGCGTGACCAAGGCGAAGAAGCAGCTCGCCAACCCCAACTCCGCCTCTCGGAGATCGCCTACGAGGTCGGGTTCAATTCGCTGACCCACTTCAACCGCATGTTCCGCAAACTCACCGGCGAATCGCCGACCGTTTACCGCGACCGCATCCTCGGACTCACAGCCCGGTCGGGTGGTCGATGAATTCCCACGGCACGCGGAATTTTTTCGCCACCTGCGCCGCGAGCGCCTGCACGCCGAAGGTCTCGGTGGCGTAGTGGCCGGCGTAGAACAGGTTCACGCCCAGTTCCTCGGCGAGCGTGTAGCTGTGGTGCGGGCCCTCGCCGGTGATGAAGGTGTCCACGCCTTCCGCCGCCGCCTGCGCGACCTCGGCACCGGCGCCACCCGTGACGATGCCGATGCGCGCGGTTTTTGCCGGACCGCCGGGAGCGATGTGCGGCGCGCTCTCGAGCACGCGTTCGAGCCGCCGGGCGAGTTCGTGGAGTGAAAGCACAGCCCGCGTCTGGAGTCCGATCGCCTGGCCTTTCGAGACGAAAAACGGCGCGCATTTTTTGAAACCCAGCGCCTTGGCCAGCAGCGCGTTGTTGCCCACGACGGGATGCAAATCGAGCGGGAGGTGCGAGCTGTAAATCGCGAGGTCGCCATCGAGCGCCGCCTTCACTTTTCGCCGCACCGCGCCGGTCAGCGGCTGCACCCCGCCCCAGAATAATCCGTGATGCACGAGCAGCAGCGTGATCCCCTGCTCCACCGCGCGCCCGATGGTCCACTCGCACGCATCCACCGCCGCGCCGATCTTCGTCACCGCGCCGGAGTTTTCGATCTGCAAGCCGTTCCACGCGCCAGAGTAGTCCGTCACCTCCGCGGTGCGGAGATACTTGTCGAGGTGGGCGACGATGGGAGCGAGCGATGGCATAAGCAAAAAGTTGACGATTGCGTGACTCGATGAGCATGGCTACTTTTTCCACAGGGCCAAGGCAGTGCAGTTCAACGAATTCGACCGAACCTATCTATGCCAACCATCGACGCCAATCCTCCCGTCACCGAAACCCGCGCCTGCCCGCTCTGCGGCACCGCGCTTTCCCCCGAAAAACCCGACGAGTGTAGCCACTGCGACTGGACGCGCGGCACCCCGGCACACCACGGGACCGGCCGTGACCTGACGGCCGTCTGCCTCAGCGTGCTACCGGGCTTCGGGCATATCTACAAAGGCCACCGCC
>CAIQUL010000041.1 GCA_903874975.1 uncultured Chthoniobacter sp.
GCCCGCCGTGGAGCGCGGTGTGGGCCAATGCGCTCCTTGCACGGGCGCAGTCATTCAATGCGGGCGGGGTCGCGCGGCAGCCGGCTTACGTCTGGAAGGGCGAAACGATTTCCGCGGCGGATGAACTCGGGCGCTTGCTCAAGGAGGTGCCGAAGGTGCGCGCGCAGTTTTCCGGGATCACTTCCGCGCTGAGCGGCGGCGGAGGAAAAACGGCGCACTACTGGGAGCTGTTCGATGTGCAGGGCGAGGCGGTGCTTTCGCTCGGCGCGACTTTTGAAAAGACGACGCCGGGCGGCGCGCAGACGGCGGACGTGCAGTATTTCGCGAGCGGTGGCTACTTCGTGCTGCTGACGCTTTACCAGATGTGGCCGGTGGAGGGCGGAACGCTCGTGTGGCGTGGCGATTACATCGCGTCGCCCGAGCTGGGCGAACTGCACGGCATGGAGCGCATGGGGTCGGGCGCGGCGATGATGAAGCAGATCAGGCAGTTCGTGACGGCGTTTGTGAAGGACGCGAAATGACAACGCGCCGCGCCATTTTCGCGGCCCTTTCGCTCGCGGCGAAGGCTCTCGCGGGTGCGGAAATCTCCCACCAATCCGACGCTGAGTTTTCGCTGACCAGCGGCGCGCGCACCGATCTCGGTCACGATCGCTCGGGCGATGTCGCCGGCCTGTCCGCGCTGATTCGCGAGGTCGTCTCCGTCCCGCTCGGCGACGGACCGCAGGTGCGCGCGGGCTTTGACTGGCAGCGCTTTTGCTTTGCCCTGCCCAGCCGTGCTCCGTTGCCGAATACGCTGCAATCGCTGAGCGCCGTGGTCGGGCTCGACCTGCAGCTTTTCGATTCGTGGCTCGTGCGGATCGAGGCGCAGCCGGGCTTTTACAGCGCGTCGGGCGACCTCTCGGCGCGCGATTTCAATGTGCCCTTCCTCATCGGCGGCTCCTACATCGCGAGCGCCGATCTCCAGTGGATCGTGGGCGTGAGTGTGAACGTGGACCGGGCAATCCCCGTTTTTCCGGCCGTGGGCGTGCGGTGGAAATTCGCCGACCGCTGGGTGCTCAACGGCGTCCTGCCGCGGCCGCGCCTCGAATATCGCAGGAGCAAGGAACTCACGCTCTACGGCGGCGCCGACCTGCGCAGCACGAGTTTCCGCGTAAGCCGCGATTTCGGCGACACCCACGGCGCGCCGAAGCTCAACCGCGCGGTCGTGGACCTCACCGAGATCCGCGCGGGGGTTGGGGCGTCGTGGAAAGTTTCGTCGTGGCTGTCGGGGGAGATCGAGGCCGGGGTCGTGGCGTATCGCGATTTCGATTTTCACCGCGCCGACGAAAACTACCAAAGCAAAGCCGGCGCGGCCTACGGCCAGCTCGTCATTGGCGCGAAGTTTTAGCCGGCGGCGAAGAAACCCTGGCCGCACCCAAAAATCTCGCCCGGGTTCGGTTGCTCAGGATGAACCCAACCTTGGGACGCGCATGAACTTTATCCCGCCGGGTTTGGCGCGGGAGGCGGTGTGGCATGCGCGGCGGTGAGGTAGGCGAGGAGGGCGGCTTGCTGGGACGCGTCGAGCTTCGTGCGTTCGGCCATTTCCTCCACGATCTCGGCCCAACGGGCGGGTGAGTACGCGGCGACCGGATAGACGCGGTGACAGGACGCGCACCGCGTCGTGAGCGTGATGCGTCCGGCCTCCAAGGTCTGAGCCGTGGCCCCGCGGCTCACGCGGAGCATCGCCGGCGAAACGGGCGGCGGCACGGTGCCGACGCAACCGCTCGCAAACACGGCGAGCGCTGCGCCCGCGAGCAGCCGCGGAAAATGACCGACCACGGATGTTTTCAGAAATCGACTCCGAAGATGAGCCGCGTCTGGACGTCCGGTTCTTCATCGTGATCCGTCACGCGGAAGAGCCCGGCCACCGTGGCGAAAAAGCGCCCGGCCCGGAAGGATGCGTTCGGTCCGGCAAAGACGACCGACTTTCCCTCAGCCCGCCACTCCGGCAGCGCGACCTCGTGGAGCAGCTCGGCGCCGACGTTGAAGTTCGGGTTCACCTGGTAGCTGACGCCGAGCGTCTGCGCGAATTCCCCGCTGCGCTCGTCGAGGTGCTTGAGCGTTTTGCCCTCCCATTCGGCCTCGATGATCGCGTTGTAAACGAGGGTCACGGGACCGAAGTTTTTTTGCAGGAGCAACTTGCCTTCGAGTTCGATGACGCCCTCGCCAATCAGCAGCTCGCCGTAAAGCGCGGACCCGATGAAGTCCGTCGTCGGATTGGTGAGGTTGTAGATGACTTCGACCCCCGAGTGCCGGTACGTCGCGCGGCTGCCGGTGCTCGTGTCCGTGAGGCGCCAGTCGGCGACAGAGAGACCGATCTGGAGGCGGTCCGTGACGCCGAACTCAAACTCGTGGCGGAAGTCGAACTGGTCCGCGCGCCCGTCGCCGCTGGTGTGCTTCCAGGTCACCCAGTTTTCAAACTCCACACTGCCGACCGGAGCCGTGAGCGTTTCGTAGCTGTACGCGAATTTGCGCTGTCCAGCGGAGGCGCTGCCGGCCGTGGCAAGCAGGACGCCGGCGAGGGCGGAAGCGAGGATCTGAGGGCGACGGAAGAGGCGGTGAAACATGCGGTGATGAGGTTAATTTGGGTCTTTTTGAGAACGAGTCGCAACTAGTATGCGGGAAAAATCTGTCGTCAAGAGGTGCGTTGCTTTTTTAAAAAAACTGCGCCCTCACCCTCGCTGCGCGGCGGCAGTCAGGCGGTTTGATACGTCCCGTGCGTGACGCCGAGCTGCGACTGGGCGCGGAGGTCGCGCCAGAGTTCTTCGCCGTCGCGCTCGCCGCCGAGGAGCGTCTGGTAGGCGCGGATAACGCGGGCGGCTTCGTCCGCGCTTTCCTCCAGCAGCTCGACTCGATAGTCGCGCAGACCGGCGTCGCCGAGCTGCGCAAAAAAGCGCGCGCCGGTTTGCGGGACGGCGTTGAAGAGCGTGTTGCGGCAGCCCACATCGGCGCGCAGCGGGTGCTCCACGCCCACGCGGTCGCGCAGGCTCACGCGATGCTTTTCGCACGGCCGGCCGCAGTCCGTGGCGTCCTTCCCTTTCGACAAAAACGCGGCGAAGACACAGTGCTCCATATGAAACATCGGCATGTGCTGATGGATGGTCAGCTCGAACCACTCCGGCGGCGCGGCGGCGAGGAGGTCGAGCACTTGGCCGATGTTTAAGTCGTAGCTCACCGTCACGCGCTCGAGGCCCGCGCCGATGAGGTGCTGCGCGGTCAGCGGGTTGGCGACGTTGAGGGAAAAGTCGCCCACTTTCCGCAGTGGGCTGGCGGCGAAATGGGCGATCGCGCCGAGGTTGCGGATGAGCACGCCGTCGGGCGCGGCGTTTTCGATGAGCTTGAAAAAGCCCTGCTCGCCGGCTTTTTGAATGCGCGGTGTCGCGAGGAAAATCCGCGCGCCGTTTTCCGCCAAGCGCACGCGGGCGACGGCGTCTTTGTAGCGGCGGATGTCCTCGAAGTCGGCGTAGATTTCGCCGATGCCGCAGGAAAGCGCGGCGTCGAGTTGGTCCATTGTCCGGCAAAGCACGCGCAGGGTTGCGCAAGCCTCCGGCTTGCGGGCGGGCGGGTTCACAAGCCGGAGGCTTGCGCTACTTTGGAAAACCTCGCGCCAGGACTCCGGCGACTCCGCGCGCACCACCGCCCGCGCCGCATCGAGTTGGAAAACCAGTTCGCGCCGCAGCCGGTTTAGTTCGCCGATTGGCAGGATCACGTCGCCCTCCAGATCATTCGCAAACTCCCCGAGCACGTAGCCGCTTTCTCCGAACCGCCCGAGATGCTCGCGCAGTTTTTCCGTAGTCAGCGGTGCGGTGCGCGCAGCCTGCAGCGGCAGCGCGGAGCGCACTGCGGCGGTCTGGGTGGAGCACGCCACTGGCGTGCTGGTTTCGGCGACCCGCCGAAACCCCGGAGTGAGCGCGGCTTCGGGTTCAACGCTCACAATTCCCAAACCCGCGCTCTCCCGTGCATCCGGCGAGTCGCCGGACGCAGCACGCCAGTGGCGTGCTCCACCCGGAACCGCCTCCACCACCAGCGCCTCCCCCGCGCGCCCGCTCACCCGCACGTCCACGACGACGCGCCGGCGCGGCTCGATCTTCCCGGCGAACGACTGCCGCAGCCGCTTGTTCAGCTCGGGATCATCGGTCTTCCACACGCGGTCGCCGGGCTTCAGCCGCGCGAAATCAATGTGCCCGTGCTGGAAAAAATAGCGCCCGCCCTTGATCCCGAAAATCCGCCCGCCCTGCTCCGCGTTGGTATCGCCGCCGGTGTCGAAAACCACGCCGTCGCCGAGCTTCAGCGCGATCTGCGGCGTCAGCTCCACGCAGTCGCGACCCACGCTCACGATCCGCCCGGCCAACGGCCCGCGCTTTTTTCCGAACCGCGCGGAGACCAGCTCCTGGTGGTTCACGCCGTGCATCCAGCCGGAATACAACCCGCGCGAAAACGCCATCTCGAGCTGCTGCCGATCCGGCGTGTTCGGCACGTCCGCGAGCGCGGCGTCGATGGCCTTCCGATACACCTGACACACCGCCGCCACGTACTCCGGCGTCTTCAGCCGGCCCTCGATTTTGAAACTCACCACACCCAGTTTCAGCAGCGCCGGAATTTCCTCCACCGCCGCCAGATCCTGCGGCGAAAGCAGATAGCGCCGGTCGCCCAGATCGCGCACCGCGCCATCCACGACCAGCTCGTACGGCATCCGGCACGCCTGCGCACACTCGCCGCGATTCGCGCTCCGCTGCCCGAGCGATTCGCTCGTCAGACACTGCCCGGAATACGCCACGCACAACGCCCCATGCACGAACACCTCCAGCGGCAGCGCCGTTTCCCGATCGCCGAACTTCGCCAGCTCCCGCAGCGACAACTCCCGCGCCAGCACCGCGCGCTCGATGCCCAACTCCCTCGCGAACGTCACGCCCTCCGGCGACGAGATCGTCATCTGCGTGCTCGCGTGAATCGGCAGCTCCGGCGTGATCGCCCGTGCCAGCCGCACCAGCCCGATATCCTGCACGATGAGCGCATCCACGCCCGCGCGGCTCAGCAGCCGCAGATACTCCGCCGCCGCATCGAGTTCCCCGGTAAAAACCAGCGTGTTGAAAGCGACGTACGCTTTCACCCCGTGCCGATGACAAAAAGCCACGACCTCCGGCAACTCCGCCTCGGTGAAATTGTCCGCCCGCAGCCGCGCGTTGAATTTCGGCAGCCCGAAATAAACCGCGTCCGCGCCATTCGCCACCGCCGCGCGCACGCAGTCCCAGCCGCCCGCGGGGGCGAGGAGTTCGGGTGTGGAAAATGGGGCGGGCGTGGGCATCGGAAGGGCGGGAGTATTCAGTAGGCAGTATTCAGTGTTCAGTTTTCGCTGCGGCGCGACTCACTGAATACTGCACACTCTCCCCGCCCGCGCCTACCCATTCGCGATCGCCTGCAACTCCTCCCAGCGCGCGTAGAGCCGGGCCACTTCGGCTTTGCCGGTTTCGAGCTGGGCCTCGAAAGCGTCCCAGTTGTGGCCGTTCTTGGCGTAGAAATCCGGGCTGGCCAGCGCGGTTTCCATGAGCGCGACCTTTTCCTCCGAGGCGAGGATTTCGGCTTCGATAGTCTCGAGCTCGCGCGCCTCCTTGTAGCTGAGTTTGCGCGCCTTTTCCGACTTCGCGGCGGGCGCGATTTTCACCACCGGAGCGGGCGAGGGGACAGCGCGGCGCGCGGCGCGTTTCTCCAGATAGTAGTCGTAGGCACCGGCGTTCATCGTGACCACACCTTCGCCTTCAAACGCCATCGTGTGCGTGCAGACGCGATTGAGAAAATAGCGGTCGTGGCTGACCACGATGACGCTGCCTTTGAAGAGCACGAGCGCCTCTTCGAGCAGACGCAGCGTGGCGAGATCGAGGTCGTTGGTCGGCTCGTCGAGAATGAGCACGTTGCCGCCGCGCTTCAGCACTTTCGCAAGGATCACGCGGCTGCGTTCGCCGCCGCTGAGCAGGCGGACTTTCGAGTTGATGCGGTCGTCGGTGAAAAGAAACCGCCGCAGATAGGCGCGCAGCGAAAGGGTTTCGTCGCCGAGACGGACATGCTCGCCGCCTTCGCCGACCTCCTCCCAGACGGTCTTGTCTTCGTCGAGCACCAGCCGGTTTTGATCCACGTAATTGACCTGCGTGCGCGCGCCGATCTCGACCTTCCCTTGTGTCGGCACGAGCTCGCTCATGATGATTTTGAGCAGCGTGGATTTCCCCACCCCGTTGCGCCCGACGATGCCCAACCGCATACCCATCGGGAGGTCCAGATTCACGCAGTCAAAGAGCACGCGCCCGCCGAGTTCCATGCCGACATCCGTGAGCGTGATCACGCGGTTCGACGACTTCGCCGCCGGCGGGATGATCATCTCCACATCCAGCTCCTGCTCGGGCCCCTCTTTCCCCGCCTCCTCGAAGTATCGCTCAATACGATCCACGCTTTTCGTCCGGCGCGCGCGCGGACCTTTGCGCACCCAATCCAGCTCATGCTTGAGAAACTTCTGCCGCTTCCGCTCCTGCTCCTCCTCGACCGAGGTGCGCGTGGCTTTGGCGATCAGGAAATCGTTGTAGCTGCCTTGGTAGGAAAGGAAACCGCCGCGCGTCAGCTCGACGATGCGCGTGGCGATGCGGTCGAGGAAATAGCGGTCGTGCGTGACGAAGAGACACGCACCGGGATAGCGCGAGAGAAAGTCCTCCAGCCACTCGATGGACTCCGTATCGAGATGGTTCGTGGGTTCGTCGAGGATGAGAAAGTCCGGCCGCGCGACCAGCGCGCGGCACAGCGCGACTCGCCGTTTTTCTCCACCGCTCAGCGTCGAGACCGTGCGGTTGCGCTCCGGCGCGTGGAGATGCGTAGCCAGACTTTCGATGCGGCGGTCGAGATCCCAGCCCTCGAAGTGGTTGATCTGATCGAGCAGCACGGAGCTGCGCGGATGCTCGGCAGGGGTGCTTTCATACTCCGCCAGCAGCGCGAGGATGTGTGCCGCGCCTGCTTCGATATTCGCGAAAACCGTAGCCTCCTCTTGCAGCGCGAAAGCCTGCGGCAGCCAGCCCGTCATCAGATCACGCCGGCGCGTGAACATGCCCGCGTCCGGTTGCAACTCGCCCGCCGCGATCCGCAGGAATGTGGACTTGCCGCAGCCGTTGCGACCCACGAGCCCGATGCGTTCGCCTTCCTCCACCGCCATGGTGGCGCGGTCGAGCACGGTGTGCGGACCGTAGCGGACGGTCAGTTCGGTGGCGCTGGCAATGGGATCGGGCATAAGCGGGCGGTGAACATTCACGTCGCATGCGGACGTGGGAAGCTCGAAAGCGGGTGAACATTTTGGCCGCCGCGCGGTCTGATGGTGCCCCTGCGGAGACCGCGGTGCCTGGCCACGCCAGCAGGCATCCAGCTCCCCACGGCACCCGAATACATCAACGCCATGAGTCTCTTCGCCATCATCCTTTTTGTCGGCACGATGCTGATTTCCCTGTGGGCCGCGGCCCGCGTGAAAAGCGTCTATCGCCGCTACAGCCAAGTCCCCGCATCCTCGCGCGCCACCGGCGCGGAAGTCGCCCGCGCCATTCTCCAGCGCGCGGGTATCAGCGACGTGGAAATCCTCCCGCACGACGAATTGCTCGGCGACCACTACGACCCCACGAACAAGCGCCTCGTCCTCTCAACCCACAATTTTCACGGCAACTCCGTGGCCGCCTACGGCGTCGCGGCGCACGAGTGCGGGCATGCCATCCAGCACCAGCAGGCTTACGGGCCGCTGCACTGGCGCATGGCTGCGGTGGGCGCCACGAACTTCGCCAGCCAGATCGTGATGTGGCTGCCGATGATCGGCATGTTCACCGGCATCCTGAGCTGGAACACCGCCTCATGGATTATGGCTGCCGCTTGGGGAGTCATCATGCTTTTCAATCTCATCACCCTGCCCGTGGAATTCGATGCCTCAGCCCGCGCCAAACGCGTGCTCGCGGAGATGGGCTTTATCGGCACCGATGAGGAAATGACCGGAGTCCGCAAAGTGCTCGACGCCGCCGGTTGGACCTATGTCGCCGCGCTCATCACCTCCCTCGGCTACCTGCTCTATCACCTCCTCCCCCTGCTCACCGGCGGGCGGCGGAGTGAGTGAGCTCGAGCCCTGGGCGTGGCAGATGGCGAGTGGTTGCAAGGCCACGATGCCCTTGCCGGTCTCTGGCCCGGCAACTCACCAGCCCGAGGCCATGCCTGGCTAAATGAGCAGCTTCAAACCCTGCCGAATCAGCTCCTCGGTCGTGGCGGTGCCGGCGGCTTTTTCCTGCACTTGTTTGACCGCTTTGTGGGCATCGACCTGCTTGTAGCCGAGGGCGATGAGGGCGAGGACGGCGTCGTTGAGGATGGTCTCCGCGGGGGTCGGCGCGTGGGCGGCGCTGGCGGCTTCCCAAGCGGCGGCGATGCCGACTTTGTCCTTCAGCTCCACGATGATCCGCTCGGCGGTTTTCTTGCCGATGCCCTTGGTTTTGGAAAGCAGCGCGGCATCTCCGTTGACGACCGCAGCCTTGAACATGGTGACGCTGATGCCGCTGAGGACATCCAGCGCGGTCTTCGGCCCGATGCCGCTGACGTGGGTGACGAGCAGGCGGAAAAGATCGCGCTCGGCGGAGGTGGCAAAGCCGTAAAGCACGTGGGCGTCTTCGCGGATCTGGAGGTGGGTTAAGAGCTTGATGGGCTGGCCAACGGCTGGGAGTTTGTCGTAACTTGAAAGCGGGATGCTCACATGATAACCAATGCCATGAACCGCGATGACGACATGCGTCGGGAGGGCTTCGTGGAGGGTGCCGTCGAGGAAAGTGATCATCGGGAAAGCATGAAGGCGGAAGGCGGAAGGATGAAGGGCAAAGATGCGCGGCAGGTTTTCCGCGGCCTCATCCTGCATCCTTCATGCTTCATCCTTTTCATCGCCCTCGCGGTTTTCGCCCGAGCGGGTGGGGTGGCGGATGAGCAAAGCTGGCGGGTGTGGTTGGAGCCAAAATCCTCGCGCGCGCCGGTGACGCTGCCCATCGCCGGGGCGGAGCGGACGGTGGTGTGCGCGGGTTTTCTCGACGAGGAAGGGCTGCGGCCGCTGCAGCGGGCAGAGTTGGCGGCGATGGGGATCGGGATGGATCGCTTCGCGGGGCGGGCGCGGGAAAACGCGCGCGCGGATCTCGCCGGGCTGCAGCCGCGCTATGAGCGGAACAGCAAGAAGGTGATCGAATACGCGGAGTTGCGGAGCGAGCGCCCGATCGTGACGAGCGCGGTCCTCGGGCCGAAGTTTCTCCAGCTTTTCCGCGACACGCTCGGCGAGAAGGTGCTGGTAGCGGTGCCCAACCGCTTCACGGCATTTGTCTTTCCCGCGCTGGCCGGTCGCTCCGAGGAATACGGCCCGATGGTCCGCGCCGCGCTCGCCGCGACGGCGTGGCCGGTGAGCGTGGAGCTGTTTGAAGTCAGCGCCGCGGGCGTGCGGTGCGTAGGACGATATGCGGAGCCGTGAGGGGATGGGGCATGACGAATGAAGGGACAAGTGACATCACCCGCGGCGGGAATGGAGTGGCCGGGGGGTGCTATCCCTTGATTTTGGCACTTTCATACGGACCGGGAGGATGATGTCATCCCGCCCGCCATTCGCCATTCGCCATTCCCCCGCCTTCACCCTCGCGGAGCTGCTCACCGTCATCGCCATCGTGGCCATCCTCGCGGCCCTGGCCTACCCCGCCTACCAGCGGGTGACCGAGAGCGGGCGCGCGACCGCCTGCACTGCGAATTTGCGCCAGCTCGGCGTGGCGCTTTCCCTCTACCTCGGCGAGAACAACCACACCATGCCGATGCTCAAGACCGCGCGCGCGCGCCTGACCGACGACGTGCCGGTGATCGACAACACCCTCGACAAATACGCGGGGGCGAAAGGCGTCTTCGCGTGCCCGGCGGACCGGGCTGGTTTCGCGGCGCGGACGGGCACGAGCTACCTCTGGAACGTCACGCTCAACGGCCAGACGCTCGCCAGCTTGAACTTCCTCGGTGTCGAGAACCTCAGTCGCATCCCGATCATGTCGGATAAGGAAGGTTTTCATCCCTACATTGCCGACAAGATCAACGTGCTCTACGCCGACGGTCACGCCACGCAGGACGTGAAATTTTTCACCGACAACTGACCACAGACCGATGATCGAACTGCGCAATTTGCAGAAATCCTTTGGCGGAAAGCCCGCGCTGCACGGTCTCTCGCTGGAGGTGCAAAAGGGCGAGGTGTTCGGCCTGCTCGGACACAATGGCGCGGGCAAGAGCACGACGCTCGGCATCCTGCTCGGGCAGGTTTTTCCTGACGCAGGCGAGGCGCTGATCGGCGGCGTCTCCGTGCAGCGCGAGCGGGCGCGGGCGCTGGCCAAAACGGGCGCGATTTTCGAGGCGCCGCGCTTTTACGACTACCTGAGCGGGTGGCGGAATCTGGAGATTTACACCAGCTATTCGGCGCGCGTGCCGCGGGCGCAGATCGCGGAGGCGGTGGAGACGGTGGGGCTGACCGGGCGCATCCGGGACAAGGTGAGCACTTACTCGCAGGGCATGCGGCAGCGGCTCGGGCTCGCGCAGGCGCTGCTGCCGGCGAATGAAGTCATCCTGCTCGACGAACCGACAAACGGGCTCGACCCCGAGGGCATCGCGGAGATGCGCGCGCTGATCCAGCGGCTGAACCGCGAGCGCGGGCTGACGGTGGTCTTCTGCTCGCACCTGCTCGCGGAGGTCGAGCAGCTTTGCGATCACGTCGTGATCCTGAACCAGGGGCGGAAGATTTTCGACGGGCGCTGGGCGGATCTCGGGGCGGAGCGGCGGCAGGTGCGTTTCGAGGTGGATGACTGGCCGCGCGCAGTGGTGCTGCTGGGAGAAAGCGTGCGCGTGATCGGTCCGGGCGTAGTCGCGCTGGACGACGGCTGCGCGACCGCCGATCTCGTGGCGCGGCTGGTGCAGGGCGGCGTGCGCGTGAGTGCGGTGGAGCCGGAGCGGCGGAACCTCGAGCAAATCTATCTCGCGCTCACGCAGAACAGCGCATCGTCCGCACCGCCGCCATGAGCCTCTTCCTCCTCCAACTCCGCGGCGAACTCTGGAAGCTCTTCGCCCGCAAGCGCACCTACCTTGGCTTCGGCGTTTTCCTCGCCGTCGAGACGCTCATCCTGGTCCTCTGGCAGCTCCCCGGCGGGCAGCGCTGGATGCGGCGCATGATCGAGCAGAGCGGCGGCGCGTTCGACACGTATTTCTCCGGCCTCACGGTCGCGGTGATCATGCTCACGATGACCGTCTTCCTCCTCGGCGGGCTGTATCTCGCGCTGGTCGGCGGCGATGTGGTGGCGAAAGAAGTCGAGGACGGCACGCTGCGGATGACGCTCTGCCGGCCGGTGTCGCGCCTGCGCGTGCTGCTCGTGAAATACACGACGTGCGTGCTCTACACGTTCACGTTGGTCATCTTCATCGGCCTGTCCGCGCTCGCGGCGGCGACGCTGGTGCGCGGTTCCGGCGGGCTGTTTCTGATGATCCCCGATCAGCGGCTCGTCGCGTTTTTCGAGTTCGGCCCTGGCCTCGCGCGCTACCTCGCGGCGCTGCCCTGCCTCGCGCTCAGTCTGCTCACGATCACCTCATTTTCCTTCCTCCTTTCGTGCGCGAATATGAAGCCCGCCGCGGCGACGATCTCGGCGATCACCCTCTTTTTCGTGGACTACATTTTCCACCTCGTCCCGTATTTTGAAACCTACCGTCCGTGGATGATGACCACGCACATGGGCACCTGGGTGAATGTCTTCCGCAACCCTTGGCCGTGGCCGCAGATGCTGGAGGATTACGGCATTCTCCTTGGGCTCGACGCCACGTTCTTCGTCATCGGCGCGATCATCTTCTCGGCGCGGGACTTCAAATCGTAGTCGGGAGACCGACGCGGAACAGTCACGCAGTCGGCGAAAAGTTCACGCAAATGCACCAATAGCGTCATCGGATTGTAACATCCGTGTCGGATTCTCGGCCCGTAGTTTCCATTGAAACGACTCGCGGCGGTCAAATAGCGTCGCGGTTCACCAAACCCAACCACCCTGCAAATACACGCAATGTTCAAATCATCCCCACTCCAGTTCGCGGTCGCGCTCACGCTGCTCGCGGCCGGCTCCCTCACCTCCCACGCGCAGGACGCCGGCGCACTCGTGGACAAACTCGTGAAGAAAGGCGTTCTCTCCAGCCAGGAGGGCGAGGAGGTCCGCGCGGATATGATGCGCGACTTCGCCACCCAGACTCCGGCGGGCAAGATCAACCTCAACTCCTCGATCACCGAACTGAAGCTCTACGGCGACCTGCGCCTGCGCTACCAGTACGACAACAAGGACGACCAGAGGCCGCGGGCGGACAGCACGCCGGCCGGGGGCAATCGCAACGACAGCCAGCGCAGCCGCTATCGTTTCCGGCTCCGCCTGAACGCGGATTTCAAGCTCGGCGACAGCTTCTTCGGCGGGGTGGAACTGGCCTCGGCGCAGGCGTCGGACAGCGGCAACCAGACCTTTCAGGATGGGTTCAGCGACTACAGCATCTTCATCAGCAAGGCCTACCTCGGCTGGAATGTGACCGACTATGCGACGGTGCTCGCGGGCAAGTTTGGCAATCCTTTCTACACGACCGACCTAGTCTGGGATAACGACATCAACCCGACGGGCCTCGCGCAGTCCATCGCCTTTCACAAGATGCACTTCGGCGGCGGGGCGGCGGCGGCCGGCTACTCGAAGGACGGCAAGAGCCACGCGCCGGCGGAAGTGCTCGCGGTGCCGAACTGGGAGCTGACGCTCAATGCCGGACAGTTCATCTACGACGACAACCCGGAGAGCGCGTTCGACAATGATTCCTCGACCGATGCCTTCATCTTCCAGACGCAGCTCGTCGCGGCCTACAAGTTTAACAACGGCGTGAAGTTCACCATCGCGCCCGGCTGGTTCTACACGAATGCAGCGGCCTACAGCGGTTTCGAGAACGAGAATTCCTTCGTGGACGCGGGTGCCGGCACGAATGTCAAAGCGATCTCCGGCGCCGGCCGCGAGATGAATGTCCTGCTGCTGCCGGGCGATGTGTCCTTTATGCTCGGCGGAGTGAAAACCAAGTTCCTCTGGGACTTGGCCTGGAATCTCAACGGCGAGGACCGTGCGAACAACGTCCTGAGCCTCACCAGCGTGGACGCCAATGGCAACGTGGCCTCGCAACACTCCGACGAAGACGACTTCGCGTTCCTCGTCGGTGTGCAGCTCGGCGAGAATAAGAAGCAGGGCGACTGGTCGGCGCTGGCGAACTACCGCCAGACGGGCATCGCGGCGGTTGATCCGAACCTCAATGATTCGGACTTTGCGCTCAGCGAGATGAATACCCGGGGCTTCAAACTCAGCCTCGCGTATAACTTCACCGACTTTGCCGTCGGCGCGGTGACTTACTTCTACGCGTGGAATCTGCGCGACGACCTCACGGCGGGGCAGTCCACCTTTGGTCAGAGCCTCGGGGACTCCAATGTCATCCAGGTGCTCCAGGTGGATTTCAGCATCAAATTCTAACCCATTTTTCTTGGGTTGGGGCCGGCGCCTTTGCGGGCGCCGGTCCTTTCCTGGGAAAGCCACTCTCCTTGCTAAAAACCAACCTCTTTTCAACCAACATGAAACTCCAGCATCTCATCCTCACCACCGCGCTCTGCGCACTCACCGCCGCCGCGACCCAGGCCGGGCAGCTCGTGATCAAAGGCTCCGACACCCTCGGCGCGAAACTCGTGCCGCAGCTCGCGGAGGCTTACAAGGCAGCGAACCCCGGAACGTCGTTCCAGATCGCGGCCGAAGGCTCGACCACGGGCATCACCGCGCTGATCGACAACACCGCGCAGATCGGCATGTCCAGCCGCCGCGCCAAGGCGACGGAAATGTCCGCCGCCGCGGCCAAAGGCGTGACCATGAAACCGACCATCGTCGCGTATGACGCCATGGGCGTGATCGTCAACGCGGGCAGCCCGGTGACCAACCTGACGAAGAAGCAGGTGGAGCAAATCTTCACCGGCGACATCACCGACTGGAGCGCGGTCGGCGGGAAGCCGGGGAAGATTTCCATCTACACGCGCAACACCTCGTCCGGCACGTATTCGGACTGGAAGGAACTCGCGATGAAGAAGCGCGACTACGCCGGCAGCTCGCAAAAGATGGCGGGTCACGAGCAGATCGCGGCGGAAGTCGGGAAGAATCCGAGCGGCATCGGCTACGTGGGCCTCGCCTACATGAAGGCCACGGGCATCAAGGTGGTGACCATCGACGGCGTGGCCCCGAGCGTGGCGACCGTGCGGAGCAAAGCGTTCCCGTATTCGCGTCCGACCTTTTACTACACCAACGGCGACCCCGCTGGTGAGGCGAAGGGTTTCGTGGACTTCACGCTCAGCGCGCAAGGGCAGGCGATTGCCACTCAGGTTGGGTTCGTGCCGGTGAAATAGTTTCTTGGGTAGTGTTTAGTGGCCCGCTGGCGCACGAGCGCCAGCGGGCTTTTTTTTGCCCGCCGAGTTTCCCAACTCGTTACACTTCTGCCATGCGACTGTCACAAACGGACGCGACTTTACCGCTGGCTGCACGCCGCCAAACCTACTGACCCACTATGAAAATCACCCAACTCCTCACCCTCCCGAGTGTTCTCGTTCTCGCCGTTTCCACGGCTTCGGCCGGGAAGCTCGTCATCAAAGGCTCCGACACCCTCGGCGCGAAACTCGTGCCGCAGTTGGCCGAGGCTTACAAGGCGAAGAACCCGGACACCAGTTTCGAGATCGCCGCCGAGGGCTCGACCACCGGGCTGACTGCGATCATCGACGGCACCGCCGACATCGGCATGTCCAGCCGGCACGCCAAGCCCACCGAGGAATCCGCTGCGCAGGCCAAAGGCACGAAGCTCACGCCGGTCATCGTGGCGTATGACGGACTCGCGGTGATCGTGAACGAGAAAAGCCCGCTGACGAATCTGACGAAGAAACAAGTCGAGCAGATTTTCACCGGCGACGTGACCGACTGGAGCGCGGTCGGCGGGAAAGCGGGGAAGATTTCCATCTACACGCGCAACACCTCGTCCGGCACGTATTCGGACTGGAAGGAACTCGCGATGAAGAAGCGCGACTACGCGCCGAGTTCGCAGAAGATGGCGGGCCACGAGCAGATCGCCGCCGAGGTGGGCAAGAATCCGCACGGCATCGGCTACGTGGGGCTGGCCTACATCAAGGCGGCGGGCATCAAGGTGCTGAAAATCGAAGGCGCGGAACTGAGCGACGATACCGTGCGCAACAAGACGTGGGCCTACGCCCGCCCGACCTTCTACTACACCAACGGCGAGCCCGCCGGAGAGGCGAAGAAGTTCACGGACTTCACGCTGAGCGAAGAAGGACAGGGCATCGCGCGGAAGGTGGGCTTCGTGCCGGTGAAGTAGCCGCCGCGGAAGAAAGAGAACCGTCATCCCGAGCGGAGTTCCCGGCTTTTCGCGGCCGGAGGCGGTTGGTGAGGGGTGTAAACGATGCTCTGCACCGCATCCGTGGGCCAAAAAATTAACCACCGACCACCGCCTCCGCCCCCGCCAGACCAGCCAGTTGTTTCCCAAGTCGGAACGAGCCCGTCACACAATTGTCACAAATCGGGGTGACTTTCCGCGTGGCTTCACGCCGAAAAACCTTTGCACTCGATCACGCATTCCACGCCTCATGAGTCCAACGCCATCCCCATCCGCCCGCCCGATCAGCGAGGCGCTGCTCAATCGGAATCGCTTCCGGTTCCTCGGGCTCACGCCGGGTGAAATCATCAAGTATTTCTTCAATGGCAATGCCGTGGTCGCGATCGTGGTGCTGGCGCTGATCACGATCTTCCTCTTTCGCGAGGGCGCGGGTTTTTTCGGCCAGAACATGCAAAACCTCCGCATCTACCGGCTCGCCGGGCTGGAGTATGTCGATTTCATCCGCCGGCAGGTCGATGAGCACACGGCGATGAACCGCGCGCTCAATGAATCGCGGCTCGCGCAGTTTAACCGCCTGACGGCGGCGGGCCGCACGGTCGAGGAGGTCAATACGGCGCTCGCGCCGTTTGATGCGTTTGCGACGGCGTTTGGCGATTCGGTGGAGGACGTGCGCGGCGTGCTTTCCGACCTCACGGAGGTGGCCACGGCGATCAAGCAGAAGGATCAGGTCAACCGCGACCGGCTGGAGCAGAAAGCCATGCTCCTCGGGGCGGGGAAAAGTGACGAGGCGGACAAGATCACCGTCACCCCGGTGGATTTTGCAAAGGAGACGGTGACGCTGAAAGGGACGTTTCCCGCGTGCCAAGCGGCAAACCAGCAATTCGCCGGCAAGCTCCAGGCCGCGCTCGCCACGGCACCGGCCATGCCGGAGGCGAAGCTGCAAAAGCAGATCGATACGGTGCAGGCCCAGGCGCAGGCGCTGATCGCCTCCTTGCCCGAGATCGAGCGCCAGATGCAGGAGTGGAAACACGATGCACCGATCCCGCTGTCGCGCTCGTTCACCTCGTTTCTTTTCGGACGCCAGTGGCTGACCGCGAGTTTCTGGCAGGACTGGTACGGCATCATCCCGCTCTTTGTCGGCTCACTGCTCGTGTCGATTATCGCGCTGACCATCGCCGTGCCGCTGGGCGTGTCGGCGGCGATTTACGTGAGCGAGATCGCCTCGGTGCGGGAGAAGAATTTCATCAAACCCTGCATCGAATTCATCTCGGCGATCCCGTCCGTGGTGCTGGGCTTTTTCGGCATCGCCATGCTCGGCACCGCGCTGCGCGCGCTCTCGCAGGTGTCCTGGCTGAGTTGGTTCCCCGGCTTTCCCATGAGCGAGCGGCTGAACTCGCTGACCGCCGGTTGCCTGCTCGCGCTGATGGCCGTGCCCACGATTTTTTCCCTTGCGGAGGACGCGCTGAACAACGTGCCCAAGCACTTCAAGGAGGCCTCCTACGCGCTCGGCGCGAACCGCTTTCAGACCATCGTCCGCATCCTCGTCCCGGCTTCGCTCTCCGGCATCATCTCGGCCATCCTGCTGGGATTCGGACGCGTCATCGGCGAGACCATGGTGGTGCTCCTCTGCGCGGGCAACCGCATCGCCATCCCGAATTTTACCGAGGGACTCGGCGCGTTCTTCCAGCCAGTCCACACGATGACGGGCATCATCGCGCAGGAGATGGGCGAGGTCGTCACCGGCAGCATCCACTACCGCGCGTTGTTCATGGTGGGCATCGTGCTTTTCCTGCTCTCGCTCGGCATCAACTACGTCGCGCAACTCATCGTGCGCCGGTATCGCATCTCCATCGGGTGAAAGATTCGAAATCCGCATGGCGAAATCCGCAACCAACGCAGCCAAAAGAATGAAATCACGAAACCGTTTGGGCGCGGCCACTGCCGCTTTCCCCATTTCCATCGGTTCGAATTTGTTGCGGCTTGCGGATTGCGGATTCCGAGTTTTCCCCCGCTAGCCATGCACGCTCCCGCCAATCCCTTTGCCGGCCAAAAGTCCTCGTCGCGCAGCATCGAGCGGGTGGCGTTCGGCGTCTGCCGGTCGGCCACCTACTTCATCCTGCTCTGTGCCGCGTGCATCTTCGGCACCATCCTTTTCAAAGGTGCCGGCACCGTTTTTCAAACGACCGCGCCCTTCATCAATGTGCCGTTTCTGACCCAGGCTCCGGAGACGCTTTTCGTCTTCGAGCACGAGGGCGTGAAAATGAAGATGGGCGACAAGGAGTTCCGCCGTTTCAAGGAGGAGAAAGGGCTCCCGGACATCGCCGCGGAGAGCTACGTCTACAGCTCCGGCGGCATTTTCCCGTGCATCGTCGGCACCGTGCTGCTCGTCGTCGGCTCCATGTTCATCGCGCTTTTCATCGGCATCAGCAGCGCCATCTACCTGAACGAGTACAGCACCCACGGGCGGTTCGTGACTTTCATCCGCCTCGCCATCCTCAACCTCGCGGGCGTGCCTTCCATCGTCTTCGGGCTCTTCGGCGTCGGCCTCTTCGTGGCGTTCATGCCGCTACTGCAAAATTTCGACAACCCCGCCGCGCCGACCTTGCCGGTTGGCTTCGGCCACTACCTGAATTTCTCCGGCTGGAATGTGTGTCTGCTTTCCGGCTGGTTCACGCTCGCCTTCATGGCGCTGCCGGTGGTCATCACCGCGAGCGAGGAGTCGCTGAAAGCCGTGCCCATGGGCTTTCGCGAAGGTTCGCTCGCCCTCGGCGCGACCAAGTGGCAGTCCATCCGCACGAACGTCCTGCCTTACGCGCTGCCCGGCATGCTGACCTCATCCATCCTCGGCATCGCCCGCGTGGCCGGGGAGACCGCGCCGATCATGTTCACCGCCGCCTACGTGGTGCGCGACAAAATGCCGTGGGACGTGGAACGCCCGCTCGACATGCTTTTCCAGGGAGTAATGGCCCTGCCGTATCACATCTACGTGGTCAGCTCGAAAATCCCGCAGAACGAATACACCGAGCGCGTGCAGTACGGCGCGGCCTTCGTCTTTCTCGTCATCGTCATGGGCATCGCGCTCACCTCCATCCTCCTGCGGATCAAAATGCGCGCCCGTTACCGCTGGTGATGAAACCCTTGCCATGACCGCTGCTGCTCCCAATTCTCGCATGAACCCGACTGACACCAAAACGATGCAGAGCGCCACCGCCGACCCCGATTCCGCCGACGCCGCGGCACCGGCGATGATCGAGGTCGAAAACCTCGATTTTTTCTACGGCCAGGCGCAGGCCCTGCACGACGTGAGCATCCGCATTCCGGCGAACAAAGTAACGGCCTTCATCGGCCCCTCGGGCTGCGGAAAATCCACGTTGCTCCGCTGCTTCAATCGGATGAACGACCTGATCGACGTGGCCCGCATCGACGCCGGGCGGATCAAAATTCACGGCGTGGATATTCATCACGCCGACGTGGACGTCATCGCCCTCCGCCGGCAGGTCGGCATGGTCTTTCAAAAGTCGAATCCCTTTCCGAAATCCATCTACGAAAACATCACCTACGGCCTGCAAATCCAGGGCGTGAAGGATCGCAAGCAACTGGACGAAGTCGTGGAAAAAAGTCTCCGCGGCGCCGCGCTCTGGGACGAGGTGAAAGACCGCCTCCACACCAGCGGCCTCGGCCTTTCCGGTGGCCAGCAGCAGCGCCTCTGCATCGCCCGCGCCATCGCCGTGGAGCCGAGCATCATCCTCATGGATGAGCCGTGCTCCGCGCTCGACCCCATCGCCACCTCGAAGGTCGAGGAACTCATCCAGCAGTTGAAGACGAAATACACCATCGTCATCGTCACCCACAACATGCAGCAGGCCGGACGCTGCTCGGACCAGACGGCCTTTTTCTACCTCGGGAAACTCATCGAGTATTCCAAGACCGAGAAGATTTTCACCAACCCCGCACAGAAACAAACCGAGGACTACATCACGGGTCGCTTCGGCTAAACCTTCTCGGAGAGCGAACTCCGATCTCCGATCTCCGAACTTTATGAGCCAATTTTGGGAACAACACCTGGCCGACATCCGCGAGCAACTGCTCCTCATGTCCGCTCTCACCGAACGCAACCTCTCGCTCGCCATGCGCGCCCTCATCGAGCGCGACGACAAACTGTGCGGCACTGTCGAAGCCGAGGACGAGCAAATCGACCAACTCGAGGTTCACATCGACGAAATGGTCGTCACCTACATCGCGACCCACGGCCCCATCGCCCGCGACTGCCGCCTCATGCTCACGGCGTCGAAAATTTCCAATAACCTCGAGCGCATCGCCGACCAGGCCACGAAGATCGCCCGCCGCGCCCGCGAGCTGAACACCGAGCCGCTGCTCAAGCCGCTCATCGACATCCCGCTTATGGCCGACATCGCGCAAGAGATGCTGCGCGACAGCATCACCGCGTTTGTGGACGCGGACACCGACCTCGCGGTCGAGATCATCGGGCGGGACAAGTCGGTCGATGACATCAACAAGCAGCTCGCGCGGGAGCTGACCAGCTACATGATCGAGAGCCCGAAGACCACCACCCGCGCGCTGAACCTGATGACCATCTCCGCCGCCATCGAGCGTGTGGCCGACCACGCCACGAACATCGCGGAGGAAGTTTTTTACCTCAACCGCGGTCGCGACATCCGCCACGGTCACTCACCCACCACGGACCCGGATACCGCAAAGCCGTAGGTTCCCCCCGTCCGCAGGCGTGAACGCGTAAAGTAGCTTGGACTTTAGTCCACCCCCGCGCGCCCGCAGCCGGGCGCCCGCGAAAATCTCCAGCCCGCGTCCCTCCGCCCCGCCAGAGGCTCGCGCTCCATTTCCGGCGCGAGTTGCAACCTAGGGGAAAGGCTCCCTGCGGGCTTTCGCTATTCTCCGCGCACCACCACGATGTCCCCCGGGTGCAGGCCGCACCATACTTTCTCCCCCTGATGAAAAGCCTCCTGGGTCGCGCTCTCGTTGGCGGCGGTCACGGTCAGTTCCAAACCACCGGGCGTGCGGAGGAGCAACTCGTCCATGGCTCCCTTGAAAATCTCCTCGACGACTTCGGCCTCGAAGGCGTTTTCACATTCGGGTCGCGATTTTTGCAGATGGATTTTTTCCGGACGGATGGAAACGAGCAGGTTTTTCATCCCGGCGAGGCGGATGTCGCCGGGCACGAGCACTTCCACGTCGGGCGCGAGGCGGAGGCGGGTGAAAGCGCCGGACTCCCCGAGCGCGGTGGCTTCGAGGATATTCGCCTCGCCGATGAAGCGGGCGACAAAGGTCGTCTCGGGCGAGTGGTAAATCTCGGTCGTCGGGCCGAGTTGCTCGATGCGGCCTTTGTTTACCACGGCGATGCGGTCGGACATGGTGAGCGCCTCCTCCTGATCGTGGGTCACAAAGATGAAGGTGATCCCGAGCTTTTTCTGCAAACGCTTGAGCTCCACCTGCATGGCGTGACGCAGCTTGGCGTCGAGCGCGGAGAGCGGTTCGTCGAGCAGCAGCACCTTGGGCCGGCAGACGATGGCCCGGGCGAGGGCCACGCGCTGACGCTGGCCGCCGGAGAGCTGGCTGGGGCGGCGCGTTTCCATGCCTCCGAGGGCCACGAGCGCCACGACCTCGCGGACGCGCTCCGCGATTTCGGCTTTGGGCACCTTTTTCATCCGCAGCCCGAAGGCGATGTTTTCCTCGATCGTGAGGTGGGGAAAAAGCGCGTAGCTCTGGAAGACTTGGTTCACGTCGCGCCGGTAGGGCGGCACCGCGGTCACGTCCGCGCCGTCGAGCCACACGCTGCCGGAGGTGGGCGTTTCAAAGCCGGAGATCATGCGCAGGAGCGTCGTCTTGCCGCAGCCGGAGGGGCCGAGGAGGGTGAGAAATTCCCCCGCTTGAATCGTGAGGCTGACATCCTCGACGGCGGTGAAGCCGCCGAAGCGTTTCGTGACATTGCGGAGTTCAACCATGGGCGGAGAGACGTGGGCAATGAACGCCCGCGCACCTGCGGCGGCAAGCCGGAACCCCAGCGCGACAGCGGGTCCTGCCCGCGCGGTTGCCGCGGCGCACCCCGGGGCCAAGCTGACGCGCGCAACGGGCGGGCGCTTCTGGACAACTTGGGGAAAGCAATTTGCTGGGAAGCGCGGCAGACTTTCAAATTATGAACTTCAACCGCTTCACCCAAAAAATGCAGGAGGCCGTGCAGGCCGCGCAGGATCTGGCCTCGAAGGCCGGGCACTCCGAAGTCGACAACGAACATTTCCTCCTCGCGCTGCTGGAGCAGAGCGAAGGACTCGCCGGACCGCTTTTCGACAAGCTCGGCGTGGCCCCGCGCGGCGTGGAGGAAAAGCTGCGCGCGGAGCTGGCGCGGCGGGCCACGGTCCACGGCGGGCAGGTCGGGCTCGGGCGCGAACTGACCGCCACGCTCAACGCCGCCGACGAGGAAATGACCAAGCTGAAGGACGAATACCTCAGCGCCGAGCACTACCTCCTGGCGCTCGCGGACTCGAAAATCACCGCCGCCCGCATTTTGAAAGACGCGGGGATCACGCGCGCCAAGCTGATGGCCGCGTTGCAGCAGGTGCGCGGTTCGCAGCGCGTCACGGACCAGAATCCCGAGGGGAAATATCAGACGCTGGAGAAATACGGACGCGATCTCACGGCGCTGGCGAAGAAAGGGAAGATCGATCCGGTCATCGGGCGCGACGACGAAATCCGCCGCGTCATGCAGGTGCTTTCGCGGCGCACGAAAAACAACCCGGTGCTCATCGGCGAGCCGGGCGTGGGCAAGACGGCGATCGTCGAGGGGCTGGCGCGGCGGATCGTCAGCGGGGATGTGCCGGAGTCGTTGAAAAACAAGAAGGTCATCTCGATGGACATTGGCTCGATGATCGCGGGCGCGAAGTTCCGTGGCGAATTCGAGGACCGACTCAAGGCGTTCCTCAAGGAAGTCACCGACTCGCAGGGCGAGATCATCCTCTTCATCGACGAGCTGCACACCATCGTCGGTGCGGGGGCGAGCGAGGGCGCGGTCGACGCCAGCAACATGCTCAAGCCGCAGCTCGCGCGCGGCGAACTCCGCACCATTGGCGCGACCACGCTGGATGAGTATCGGAAGTACATCGAAAAGGACGCCGCGCTGGAACGCCGCTTCCAGCCGGTGCAGGTCGATGAGCCGAGCGTCGAGGACACCATCGCCATCCTGCGCGGGCTGAAGGAGCGCTACGAAGTCCACCATGGCGTGCGCATCCAGGACGCCGCGCTCGTCGCCGCCGCCACACTTTCGCACCGCTACATCAGTGACCGCTTCCTGCCCGACAAAGCCGTCGATCTCATGGACGAAGCCTCCAGCCGGATGAAGATCGAGATCGAATCCATGCCGACGGAGATCGACGAGTTGGAGCGCGAGATCATGCAGCGCGAGATGGAGCGGCAGGCTTTAAAAAAAGAGAAGGATGCCGCGAGCAAGGAGCGCCTCGAAAAGCTCGAGCGTGAGCTCGCCGATTCCCGGGCGAAAAGCAGCCAGCTCAAAGCCCAGTGGCAGAACGAAAAAAAGGTCATCGACGAGCAGCGCAAGCTCCACGAACAGCTCGAGCAACTCCGCACCGACCTCGAACGCGCCCAGCGCACCGGCGATCTCACCGAGGCCAGCGAGATTCAGTACGGCCACATCCCCGCCGCCCAGCGCGAGCTCGAAAGCCACAACGCCAAGCTCGCCGAGATGCAGCGCGGCGGCACGCCGATGCTCAAGGAGGAAGTCACCGAGGAGGACATCGCCAAAGTCGTCAGCGCCTGGACCGGCATCCCCGTCACCAATCTCCGCGAAGGCGAGCGCGACAAACTTATCCAAATGGAAGACCGGCTCGGGGCCCGCGTCATCGGGCAAAAGCAGGCCGTCACCGCCGTCTCGAACGCCGTCCGCCGCGCCCGCGCCGGCTTGCAGGATGAGAACCGCCCCATCGGTTCCTTCATCTTCCTCGGACCCACCGGCGTCGGCAAAACCGAGCTTTCCCGCGCCCTCGCCGCGTTCCTCTTCGACGATGAAAACGCCATGATCCGCATCGACATGAGCGAGTACATGGAAAAGCACAGCGTCGCCCGGCTGATCGGCGCGCCGCCCGGCTACGTCGGCTTTGAGGAAGGCGGGCAGCTCTCCGAAGCCGTGCGCCGCAAGCCATACTCGGTCGTCCTTTTCGACGAGATCGAAAAAGCCCACCACGACGTCTTCAACGTCCTCCTCCAGGTCCTCGACGACGGCCGCATCACCGACGGCCAGGGCCGCACCGTCGATTTCAAAAACACCGTCATCATCCTCACGAGCAACCTCGGCTCGCAGCACATCCTCGGCGACGAAAATGCCGAGCAGCGCGAAGCCCTCGTCCTCGAAGCCCTGCGCAGCCACTTCCGCCCCGAGTTCCTCAACCGCGTGGATGAGATCATCATCTTCGACCGCCTCTCCGACGCCGACCTCGCGCAGATCGTCGAGATCCAGCTCGCCCGCCTGACCAAGCGCCTCACCGCGCAAAAGATCACCCTCACCCTCACCGCCGCCGCCAAAGCGCACCTCGCCAGCGAAGGCTCCGACCCCATCTACGGCGCCCGCCCGCTCAAGCGCGCCATCCAGCGCAGCGTCCTCGACCCACTCTCCTTGGAAATCCTCGCCGGCCGCTTCCGCGAAGGCGACGTCATCGCCGCCGACGCGGTGGAGGGGAAGATCGCGTTTGTGAAGTAGAGCCGGAGATTTCGCGTAGCCCGGTGGGAGCGGGCGGTTATCATGCCTGCCGCGAAAGCCAGCCCCGATACTGCCAACGATTTCATCATACGTGAACTCGCGCGCCTGGCCGCGCAGCGCATCCTCGAAGCACCGGCCCGGGTGCATGAA
>CAIQUL010000042.1 GCA_903874975.1 uncultured Chthoniobacter sp.
CCGCGCCTTCGAGCGGCTTCGCGCCGAGCCCGACCTCAGCCGAGGCGGTGTGGGTCAGCACGGTGAAAACGAGCGGGAGCAGGAACAGCGGGGAGTTTTTCATAAGCAGTGTGCCGCCGAGGCTGGCAGGCGGACGGCGTTACTGCAAACCCCGATCAAACTCGTCCTCGTAGCCCGCCATCCGGCGATCCACCACAAACGGCCCGAAGGGCAGCAGTGACGCGAGGAAGATGACCACCGCCCGCACGAACGGCCAGCGGGCGACGAGCATGGTGCGGAGCAGCGCCGCGCAGAAGAGCACGAAGAGCCCGCCGTGGATGGCGCCCACGACCTTCACGGCGAGCGGCCAGCCCGCGAGATACTTCAGCGGCATGGCCACGCCGAGGAGCAGCAGAAAGGAGACGGCCTCGGCTTTCGCGACGGCGCGGAGGAAAGGAATCGGGCTTCTTTTCAAAAGAGCGAAACGCCGCAGCGAGGCGACCGGCTCAGCCTTCGATGGTGTTCATCTCCACCGGCTCGACTTTCACGCCGAGGTCTTCGAGCCACACGATGGACTTCTTGATTTCCTCGCGATCGCCTTCGAGGGAAAGCGAGACGATGCCAATCTCCTCCGTCACACTGGCTTGGCGGACGTTGGTCACGACGGCGAATTCCTGGCCCAACTCCCAGAGCACCGGGCGCGTGACGAGCTTGGTGGGGAACATGAGCCAGAGGCGCTGTTTTTCTTTCATGGGTTGGTGGGTGGGTGGCGAAGTTTGCGCGCAGCCTTTCTTAAACCCGGACGCCGCGAAGGGAAGGCTCGTTTTGCACTCCGGTCAGAAGGACATCCGCACACCCGCGGAGACGTTATTCGAGGTGTAGTTCGAGCGGAGGAGTTCGCCGTCGTAATAGAGATACGTGGCGGTCCGCTCGTTCCAGAGGACGGCGACGCCGAGGCCGAGGAGCAGGCTTTCGCGGCCGATCTCGGCACCTTGCACGGTGAAGGCGGGGCCGCCCGACGCGAGGGTGGATTCGATGGCTTGGTGGATGTCGCCAAACTCGTGCTGCCACGCCGCACGGATCTCCGGGCGGATGACCAAGCCTTCGCGGCGAAACTCGTACGAGGCTTTCATCCCGATGGCGCTGCGCATGGAGGTGGTGCCCTGCGAGCCGTAGCGCAGCGGGGCGAGCGAGCCGCTTTCCCCGTAGCCGCTGAAACCGACGTGCGTGTACTGGAAGCTGGCGATGGGACCGACGCGCAGGGCCTCATCGGTGAAGTCGAAGCCGGTGGCGAGGAGGCCGTTGAATTCGCCGCCGGTGGTGCTGCCGCTGGCGGTGCCGCGGAGGGCGCTGCGGCGGGTGTCGTAGCTGTTCAAGCCGCCCTGGATCGCGGCGTCGGCGTAGAATCCTTCGCCGGTGAAATAGGTGGCGTAGGCCCCGAGCTTCGCGCCATCCACGGTGACGCGGCTGCCGCCAAAACCGTCCGTGCCGGTGCGGGCGTAGCCGGTATTCAGGCCGACGGTGAAGTGATCGTTGACCTTGTAATCCACCCCGATGGTGAAGCCGCCGGTGGCGAGGTCGTAGCCGCCCGCGCGCTTGGTATCGCCCACGCTGGCAAATTCGCCGGTGCCGGTGATGAACACGCCGTAGCGCTGCTCGGCCGGGGCGGCGGCCTCCTCGGGTGGGCGGATTTCCTTGGCTCCGGGAGCGATCGGACCGACGGGACCTTCGGCTCCGACCGGAGTGGCATTGAGGAAAGCGGGGCCGGTGACGGAAAGGCCGTCGGCACTGAAGCCGAGCCGCCCGGCGCGGATGTCCTCGAAACGGCGCTGGAGGTTGGCGGTCTGGGCATTGGCCTGGGAGGTGCCGATGGTGAAGATGGCCTGAAGTTCGTCCGGCGCGATGCGGTCGAAGTCGGCGGGGAGGTTCGCGAGCGGCTCGCCGTTGAGAAAGTCGATGAGCTGGTGGTCGCTGCCGGAGCGCCGGGCCACTTTGTCGAGCATCGCGCCGACGGCGCGCTGGTTCGGCGTGAAGCGCAGCTCCTGCGCGAGCAGCTCAAAGGAACCCTGCTGCATTTCCACGGATACGGAGTTGCTGCCGTAAACGACCTCCGCCTCGACGATGGTCCCGGTCAGATCGTGGACCGTTTCCGCGGTCTGCACCGTCTCACCATCCGGCCCCTCCGCGTCCGAGAACTTGGTGCGGGTGCGGTCCGAGGCGAAGTCGTTTTCCTCCGTGGCAAATCTCCCGGTGACGCCGCCGGCCGCGGTCAGGAAGGTCACTTTGTCGCCCGGCTTGAGGCGTCCGCCGCCGGTCTGCACCAGACGCAGTGTGCCGTCGAGGTTTGCCTGTCCGCTCACCGCCACGAGGTCGTGCTGGCCAGCCTTGGCACCGGAGATTTCGATGACCATCGTGCCCGCGCCGGTCTGGAGGTAGTTGCCGCGGATGCGGAAAGTGCCGGTCGAGTTACCCGGCGAGAAAACGCCGGCATTGCGCACATCGCGAAACGCCGTGCCCGTGCCCATGAGGGTGCCGGCGAAGTTCACCAGCACCATGGGACTTTGCACCGAGCCGTTGAGCACGAGCGTGCCGTTGTTGATGCTCGTGTTGCCGGTGTAGGTGTTCGCGCCATTGAGCGTGAGGGTGCCGGGGGTGTTTTTCACGAGCTGGCCGGCCGTGCCGC
>CAIQUL010000043.1 GCA_903874975.1 uncultured Chthoniobacter sp.
GGGAGCTCCCCCGGGTAACCGGGGGAGCTCTTTCCGAGGCGGCAATCCCCGGAAACAATCACGATCGAACATCGAACCCGGAGGCGTCCGCCGCAGAGCGCTCCTCTCCCGTTCAGTGTTCGATCTTTTTTTGCTCCGCCTCCCCGATCGCGAGCCGCCGGTTGGCGCGGTCGCAAGGGATTTACACCACCCTCATCACCCGTTACACACGCCGGAAATGATCGCTCGCATCCTCTGCCTCTGTCTCGCTTTCGCGCCCTTCGTTCACGCGGCCTCACCGTCGCTGGTCATCATCGATGCCGGCCATGGCGGGAAGGATAGCGGAGGCACCGGCCACGGCTTAGTCGAAAAAAGCCTGACCCTCGATACCGCCCGGCGGCTGCAAAACAAGCTCACCCAAGCCGGCGTGCGCAACGTCATGCTGCGCACCTCCGATGTGTTCATCGATCTCGATGATCGCGTGGCGATGGCCAATCGCTTTGCCCAGCGCGACGCCGTGCTCGTCTCCATCCACTTCAACGCCGTCAGCAGCGGTGGACCACACGGAACGGAGACGTTTTTCTGGCGTCCCGATGCCACGGCACTGGCCGCGCGGATTCAAAGAAACGTCGCCCGCGCCACGGGCTTCACCGACATCGCGATCAATCGCCGCCGCCTCCGGCTCACCCGCAACCCGAATCTTCCCGCCGTCCTCGTCGAGGGAGCCTTCATGACCAACGCCCGCGATGCGCGTAAACTCGCGGCGCCCGCCACCCGCGAAGCCATCGCCGAAGGCATCACCCGCGGCATCCTGGAAGTCCGACGCCACGGCGAGACTGGCATCCGGCGCGTTCCCGAGATTCGCTCCCCGCTTTCCCGCCCCTCGGACCCGCCGGATGGCGGAAAGCGGATGCGGATCAACTACTAAATCCGCGCCCCGACCGATCAGCTCACGGCGCTGCCCCCGCCGGAGCTGAAGCTGGCCCTTTGTAGTGCAGGCTAACGCTGCGAAAGACATTCTTCGGGTCTTCGGCGGCAAAGTAATAAAGCTCAATGGCGCTACCGGCAGACTCCCAGCGATGGCCGACGAGCGTTTTGACAATCCCACGCTCGGTCTCACGCTGGCGGGTGATGGGTTGGCCGGGACCGTGGCTTTCCTCGATCCGCCGGCGGACGTTCTGCAAGAAATCTTCATAGGTCGCCGCTGACCAGTCGGCCTTCGAATATTGGAGTTCGACCGCCACGAGCTTGCCTTCGCGGAGCTGAAAACTCACGCCCTGGAGCGCGATGCCGGGCAGCCCTTCGACTTTCCACACTTCAACTCCCCCACTGAGCTTGCCTCGTTCCGCGATGCGCGCATTGGTGCCGAGGAGGGCTTCCTCCAGACGCAGCGCGGGTTCGCCCCATTTGAGGTTAAAGGGCGGCTCGATCACTTCGCTGGCCCGCGCCGACATTCCGGTGCCCGCGCAGTGCGCGAGCAACCAGAAGGTCGCGAAATAACGGGCTCGGCTAAAATTCACAACCCATCCAGCTAGCAAAGCACGGGCCTTTTCCAGAGTGCCGACGGGATTCCATGAAATAACTCCACAATTTTCCTAAAGGTCTCCCCCAATCAGCCGAATCCCTTCTTGTCGCGGCATTTGCCACGACAGGTGAGGTCAAACACCAATCTAAAAATGGCCCGTCGCGACACGGACGTCGTAGTTAGTAATAAATCCAAGGAAGGAATAGCAATATGAGTCTCGTAATCAACACCAATACCGCAGCTTCAACCGCCGCGCGTAACCTCAACCACAGCCACTCGATGCTCCAGAAGAGCCTCGCCCGCCTCTCCAGCGGTTCGAGGATCACCGCCCCGGCCGATGACGCCGGCGGTCTGGCGGTTTCGATGAAGATGGAAGCCGCCATCCGCCGCACTGACGCGGCGAGCAGCAACGTGGCGAACGCCGTCTCGTTTCTCCAGACGCAGGACGGCGCCCTGAAAACCTCCGGAAAAATCCTTGAGCGCATTGCCGAACTCAAGACCCTGTCCACGGACGTGACCAAAAGCGCCTCCGATATCGCGAACTACGATACCGAGTTCACCGCGCTGAAAGCCGAGCTGACCAACCAGACGACCAGCAAGTTCAACGGCGTCGATCTCTTCGGGGGCGGCACCCTGACGGTGGAAACGTCGGAAGACGGTGCGCAGACGCTCGACATCACCCAGGCGGACCTGGCCACCGGCACGACCACCATCACCGCCGCAGCCAACCTCGCGGCGATCACCACGACCGATGTCACAGACGCGATCACCAACGTGGCGACCTCCCGCGCCCAGAACGGCGCTGACTCCAGCCGTCTCGGCTTCTCCGCCGACATCCTGGCCATCAACAAGACCAACCTCGAGGCCGCCAACAGCCGCATCGTCGACGTGGACGTGGCCGAAGAGTCCACGCGCCTCGCTCGGAATAACATCCTCATGCAGGCCGGTTCGGCGATGTTGGCCCAGGCCAACACGGCCTCGCAAGCCGCTATGCGTCTCCTCCAATAAGGCGACGAAACTAAGGTGGGGAGCTCCCCCGGGTAACCGGGGGAGCTCTTTCCGAGGCGGCAATCCCCGGAAACAATCACGATCGAACATCGAACCCGGAGGCGTCCGCCGCAGAGCGCTCCTCTCCCGTTCGGTGTTCGATCTTTTTTTGCCCGGCCAGACCCTCCGATGGCAGTCAATCTGCTTAGAAAACCACACGATGCGGACCACTTTCATCACTCTGCTGCCCGCCATTTGCGCCATCCTGTCGCCGACGCACGCGGGCGAACCCACCCGCACCCGCGAGGCGGCCCCGCCCCGGCTGCATTTCCGTGAATCGGGAACCTATCCCTTTGTCTTCCGCGCCGAGTCCTATTTGGCGACCAATGGTCCGGTGCCGATGCGCTTTGCCCCCGCTCCTCCCCGCTGCGAGGAACGCAACGCCCCGGCGCTGACCCCGGCAGCCAAAGGAGCGGAGCTTTTCGGCCCGCCGGCCTCGGCGAAAATCAGCGACGCGTCCCCGGAAGAAGATCCAAACGAATCGGGGAAAGTCACCCACCCCGCAACGAGCAATGCCCCCGCACCTGCACGCGACGAGATCGACTTTGGCCGCGTGCCAAACGAGGTGCTCGATTTTTTCAAGAACACCGAAGGCCGCCCCATCAAGCGCTCCTACCTCTTTGACCCGATCTTCCAACCCGCGGTCCCAAATGAACAGCCCAAGAGCAAAGCGACCAACCAGCAGAAGTAACCGCACCGGCCTGCTCCTGCCGGCGCTCCTGTGCGCGCTGCTCGTGGCCCCCGGACTCCGTGCTGAAAACCATGCCGATCCGCAGCCGGCCGCCAAAACGAAGCCTCATGCTGAGCCCAAAGCTCACGCGGTAGACAAGGAGCACCCCGAACCCTCCGCAGATGCGGAAACTCTCGGGGAAATCATCGGCTACACCAAACTCGCGACCAAGGCCTTGGATGAGGACAAGTGGCAACTCGCAGAGTATTTCCTCGAGCTAATCGTCAACCTCCCCGGACCCATCACCGACAAAAAGAAAGCGCTCACGGACATCGGCGCGCTCTACGAGAAAAAGCGGTCGTTTTCCAAGGCGATCGCGATCTACGAAAAGATGGCTTCCATTTACCCAGGCGAGTCCGACACGCCGGAACTCCTCTTCAAGGTCGCCCTGCTCTACCGCGAAGCCGGAGCCTACCAGCGTGCCATCAACCGCTTTTACAGCGTCCTGAACTCCGCCCTTCAGGCGAACGGGAAAGGACTAGGCAGCTCTCGCAACCTCACGCAGCGCGCGCAGACCGAGATCGCCGATACCTACTTTCTCGAAGGCAACTACGCCCAAGCGGGAAAATTTTACGGCCTGCTCGGGCGCCTCGATCTCGATCCGGCGGAAAAGGCCCGCGTACTTTTCAAATCGGCCCACTGCCATTTCGTGCTCGGCTACCACGACCGCGCGATCGTCGCCGCGCAGACCTTCCTCTCCGAATTTTCCGAAGATGCCTCGGCCCCGGAAGCTCGTTACATCCTGGCCAGCGCGCTGCGCTCACAAAAGCGGCCGAAGGAGGCTTTCGACACTGTCCTCACGCTGCTCCGCACGGAACAGGCACAGAAAAGCAAAGCTCCGGAAAAATGGGTCTTCTGGCAGAAAAAGACCGGCAACGAGTTCGCCAATGCCTTCTATCAGCAGGGTGATTTCACCAGCGCGCTGACCATCTACCAAACCCTCGCCCAACTCAGCGACGACCCCGACTGGCAATGGCCTGTAGTCTATCAATTGGGGCTCTGCTTTGAGCGGCTGCGCCTCGTGAACCGCGCGGCGGAGGCCTACAAGTTCATCCTCGACGAATCCAAGAAGCCCGAGCGCGCCGGCAAGCCCCTGCCGGAGAGCTGCACCAGCATCGTGAAGATGGCCAGTTGGCGCGGGGAGCAACTCGCCTGGCAGCACACCACCGAAACCCAGCTCTCCCACCTCCTCGGCCAGCCGCTCGCGGCCCCGCCGTCCGCGCCCCCACCCACGAATCCACCCGCGCTAAAAACGCTCCGCTAACCCATCGCCATGTCCCTGCCCCAAGCCCTCACTCACCACGCCGAAGTCTGCGACGAAATCCACGAGCTGATGCTCGCCGAGAACCGGATCCTCAAAGCCAGCCGCCGCGGGCTGGAGGACTCGTTCCTCAACCGGAAACGCGCCATGCTCCTTTCGCTCACCACTTCGCTCGAAAGCGTCCGCGACCATGCCCGACTGCGCGACAGCATCACCCCGGAGCTGCGCGGGGCGATGGAAAAGGTGCAGCAAATCATTCTCAAAACGCTCCTCCTCGATCGCGAGAACGAGCAACTCCTGCTCAAGACCGCCCTCCATCCAGTGGCCGCGCCCGCCCTCAGGGCGGCTCCCGCGGCGGCAGCGCAAGTGCAGCGGATCTACCGCCAATTTTAACCGGCGGCGGGAAGAGCATTGCCGCAGCGGGCCGCACCGCTAGCCTGCCGCGCAGCTCGGAAAGGCAACCCTCTGGGCGACCCATCAGCCCATGGCCATTGAAAAAGTGCTCGTCATCGATGATGAACCCATCATCCGAAAAAGTTTTGAAGAACTGCTCCGCGGCAAACGCTACGGCGTGACCGCGGTCGCCACGCTGCGATCAGCGGAGAAGCTGCTCAAGCGTGATCCCTTTGACCTGATCTTTCTCGACGTCCGCCTGCCCGATGGCGACGGCACCGAACTCCTCGGACTCATCGCCAAGCAGCCCACCCGCCCGCTGACCATCATGATGAGCGGCTTCGGCACGGTCGAAACCGCCGTCGAGTGCATGCGTCACGGAGCGTTCGACTACCTCATCAAGCCGTTTTCGCTCAGTCAGATCGAGGTCCTCGTAAAGAAGGCCGAAAACTACCAGCAGGTGCTCAAAGTCAGCGACCGCCTCACCGCGCAGTGCAGCGATTCGAGCGATCTCACGGGCGAAAGCGCGGCACTCCGGGCGCTCCGCACGCGGCTGCGCAAGGTCGCCCCGACCGAGGCCACGGTGCTCATCCAGGGCGAACCCGGCGCGGGACAGGAACTCGTCGCCCACGAGATTTTCCGCGCGAGCAACCGGGCGCACGCGCCTTACCTCACCGTGAACTGCGCAGCCGAGGCTCCAGGCATGCTCGAAAGCATCATCTTCGGCCACGAGAAGGGCGCCTTCACCGGCGCGACCGAGCGTCGAGAGGGGCAACTCGAACTCGCCGATGGCGGCACGGTCCTGCTGACCGAGATCGGCGAAATGCCGCTGCACCTTCAACCCAAACTCTTCCGCTTTCTGCAAGACCGGGAGTTTGCGCGCATGGGCGGCGGCAAGCCGGGCAAAGCGGATGTCCGTGTCCTGGCCACTACGCAACGCGATCTCCGCCAGGCCATCGCCCGCGGAACCTTCCGCGAGGATCTTTACCACCGGCTCAGCGTCTTTCCCCTCGACCTGCCGCCGCTCCGCGAGCGCCACGCCGACATCGCGCCGCTGGCCGGCCACTTCCTCGCGCGCCTCGCCCGCCAGCACGGCCTCGTCACCCCGGGCTTCTCCGCGGAAGCCTTGGAACTGCTTCAGGCCCACGCCTGGCCCGGCAACGTCCATGAGTTGCAATCCGCCATCGCGCGCGCCGTCCTCCTCACCGAACCAGCCACCGCCGTGCAGGCCGGCGCCCTCGGACTCCCAGCTCCAGGCGCGATCAGCCACAGCCCGGTTTCTGTCGAAACAGTCCGCCCTGCGGAACCGTTACCGTCTCTTCCCGAAGTGGAAAAAGCGCACATCCTGCGCACCCTCAAACACACCGGCGGCAACCGCACCAAAGCCGCCATCCTTCTCCAAATCAGCATCCGCACCCTCCGCAACAAACTCAACGAGTACCGCAACGCAGCCAGCGTCCCCCAGTAACCGTCCCCTTATTGCAGGAGCTTCAGCACCGACTGCGGCATCTGATTGGCCTGGGCCAGCATCGCCGTGCCGCTCTGCACCAGAATTTGATTCCGCGCGAGGGTCGTACTTTCCTGCGCGACATCCACATCGCGGATACGCGAAATCGCGGACTCAATGTTCTGCCGCTCGATGCTCAAAGTGGTCGCCGCTACTTCGAGTCGCGCCTGTGATGCACCGAGCGTCGCCCGCTCCGTGGCCACATGCTGAATGGCATCGACCAGCATCTGCGCGCCCGTCGCGGAAGTGACCGAGATATCAAACGCGGGAGGGGCTGCCTGCGCCAAAAGCGCGCCCATTGCTCCACCTTGCAAATCCGTATCGCCAATAATCATCTCCTGTCCGACACCTTCACCGATCGTCACCGTCAACCCAGCCGGATTCGGCGCGAAAAGCATGATGCCGTTAAACTTGCCGAGCGGATTCGTCAACACGCCGACACCGACCGTGTCTTGCAACTGCTTCTGCAACGCTTGGAACTCCTCCTGATACAAGGCCACATCCCCCGCGTTCTTCGTCACGTCCTTCGCCATCATCGAAAGCTCGCTCATCCGCGTCAGCACCTTGCTCATGCTGCTCATGAAGCCATCCGCCGTCTGGATGTAAGAAACGGCATTTTGCACGTTGATCGAAGCCGCCCCGAGCCGGCGGTTCTGCGCCTCCATCTTCTCCGCCACCGCCAGGCCGGCGGCGTCGTCGGAAGGACTCACAATTCGGGACCCGGAACTGAGCCGGTTCAAAGACTTGGTAAGCATCTCCTGACTGCTGCTCAGATTGCGGGCGGCAGAAATGGCGCTGAGGTTCGTGTTAATGGTCATGGTGCTGGTTCAGGTTAGTTTTGGGGCGTGGACAGTTTGAGTTTGGGCAGCAGGTCTCCCGTGTGGCAGACCGCCGAAAGGTTGTTGGCCCGGATCTGCTGATAGATCTCGTTACGATAAATGGTGAGATTCTGGGGAGCGGCGATACCGATCTTGACGAAGTCGCCATCGATCCGGGCTATGCGAATCTCGATTTCGTCTCCGATCATGATACTTTCGTTGAGCTTCCGACTGAGAATGAGCATTGGGTTTCCGTTAAGCCGCTTGGGCAGGCCGCTCGTCAATCAGGGGATACATTGTCGAGTACTTGTCGCTGTTGGCGATGATCACCTGCTTGCCGATCAGCGTCCGCCGATTGACCAAGACCGGACCGATGAGATTCGCCGTCACATACTGCGGCTGGGAGGAGTAAACCGTGGCGATGTTATAGACCAATGCGTCATCGGCATTGTCCAGCCCGAGCGCTTCGGCGTCCTCATCGCTGAGTTCGAGTTCGTAACCTGGAATCAGACCTCGGGGATCAATCGCAATGAAACTCAGCTCTTCCTCGCCCACCGACTTCATTTGCACGAAGGGCCATCCGCCCTCGACGAAAGTCAGTTCAAAGCGTCGAAGGTTGGCGAGCCCGATCAGGCCGAAAGGGACTTCAATCTGCATTCTTTCGATGGAAGACTGCGTAACGGGAGCAGTTGTGATGAGTTTCATGGCTCCTTCTGTTCATAGCGTAACCCATGCCAACCCTGAGCCCCGTCGCAAAACTTCGCAAAAATGAGTCAATTCCGCCCAGACTCCCGGCAAGACGGGTTGCTCACGACACCCAAAGGCCATCGTCGTCCTTCCCCACCGTTCGCAAACGCGAAGGCGCCCCTCTCTCAACCGGCATGAAATCCCCCGCCGTTAGCGAACGTAGTCGAGCAGCGAAAGATTCAGAATCTGCGACCCGCTTTGCAGCGCCGCCTGATACGCCGTCTGCGCCTGCGTGAGCTTGACCACCACTTGAGAGAGATCCGCATCCGTTTCCGCCCCCGTCAGTTTGTCCAACTCGGCAAACCGCGCCTCAGTCTGCGCCGCATTCGCTTCGAGGCGCGACTGCTTGGCCCCGATGCTACTGAGCGTGAACAGCAGGTCGTTTTCACTCGTCTCCAAGCTCGGCCGCACCGCCTGCACCGCACTCGCAGAGCTGCCCTGGAGGGCATCGCGCAAGGACACTAGATTGTTCATGAAATCCGTCAGCTTCTGATTCTCCGGTCCACTCGTGAACGGAGAAACATTGGCCCCCTCGGAGATCCGAAACTCCGCTCCCGCCGCCGCACCGGTATAGGTGACGGAGGTGATCTTTCCCGCAACGTCGCGGGTCGCGGTAAAGGGAGGCACGTCGCTTTTGGTCCCGCCAAACAGGTGCTCGCCGGAATACCGGGTGTTTCCAAATTGCACCGCCTGCTCGATCATTTGCTCGACCTCGGCCGCATAGGCCCACCCTTGGGTGATCGTCACGCCCGAGCCCAGCACCGCCAGTTCCCCGGCCCGATCCGACAGATTCTTGAATTGTTCAATCGCCGAGAAACTCGACTGGCTAATGTCATGCGCGCGATTGTTGTTCTTTGCGAACTGCTGAATCTGCTGCTTTTCACCCTGGAGTTGCAGCACCCGCGTAAACGCCGCCGGGTCGTCGCTCGGATTGGCAATGCGCTGCCCGGTCGCCACTTGATCGCGGAGCTTCAACTGCTTCACACTGAGCTTCTGCAACTGCGTGACCACTGTGCCGGAAAAGCTGTTATTGGGAACTCTCATGACTTGGGGGAGTTATCGGATCAGCTCATTCACCAAGCCATCGAGCAGTTCATCCATCACGCGGACGACGCGCGCCGAAGCTTGATACGAGCGTTGAAACCGCATCAGGTCCGCCATCTCTTCGTCCATCGAAACACCACTCACGGCGTCACGCTGATTGGTCAGCATCTTTTGCACGATCTCTTGATCGCCGATCTTCGCATCGAGACCCGCCAGGGACTGCCCCAGCCCGCTGACCATCTGATTGTAGAAGGCGCTGATCGTGCCGTCGATGAAATCGCCCGATCCGGTCGAGAACTTCTTTCGCGCGACGTCACTGACCGCCAGTGCGATCTCATTGGCTCCCGCATCTGCCGTGGCCGTGGTTCTGAGCGTGCTGAAAGACAGCGTGGGATCAAGCGCAAGCAGACCCGTCGCGGGTGCCGCTAGGAAAAAATTCGCTCCTGTCGGCGAGTAGGCCGCGTTCACTGCCGCAGTGATTTGGTCCGCCGCCACTTTCAGATCGTCTCGGAGTTGCTGGACCGCGCCGTCTCGCGCCGTCAGATGACCTTTCAAGGAGCCTCCTTGCAGGCCCAGGACAGTGGACGGAGCGCCGCCGCTGATCTGGACGCCGTCAAAGCTCAAGCCTCCCAAGACCGCTGTCTTGTTCACCAGCATGACGTCCGTACCGGTCGTATCGCGCGTCACCACCTGGATCTGCCCGGCACTTCCGGGAATCACGCGCGCCTCGAAATCCATGTAACTCGCAAGCTCCTCCAGCCGCGCCTGCCGCTGATCGCGCAGTTCCAGCGCCGAACCCGGATTGCCCACCTCAAACTGCGCGATCGCACCATTCAGGTCGGCGATCTGTTTGAGCACCGAGTTCACACTGCCCGCCGCCGTGGCGACCTCCGAAGTCAGGTCGTTCTGGACACCTTCCAACCGCTGATCGGCAAAGTTGAACATGTCCACGAGACTCTCCGCCTTGTTGAGCAAGACCTGCTTCGCTCCGCTATCGGTCGGACTGGCCGAGAGATGGTCAAACGCAGTAAAAAATTCACCCATTGCGGACGCGATCCCGTTCGCGGACTTACCCGTGTCTCCGACGAAAGCGGAATCTCCCGACCGGTCGATCTGCTCCCCGAGATTGGCCTCCGCCCGATCCAACGCGGTCTGCTGTGCGTCCAGCGATGACGTGATTGCCGTTTCCCGCGTGACGGTCGCATCGAGAAACTGATCACGAATATGCTTGATACCCAAAGCCTCCACGCCACTGCCCACCGGCCCGAGTTTACCATCGGCCATGACCCGATCCCCGAGGATGACACGCTGCCGTGCGTACTCCGGGTTGTTGACGTTTGCGAGATTCTTTCCCGCCACCTGCACGCCGACTTCCTGTGCGGAAAGCGATTTTGCTGCATTCAAAAGTCCACCGATTAGTCCGGCCATAAGTCAGCTTTTCTCCAGTAATCGGCCGACTCCGGCCGAGGCTTTGATCTTCATCCGGCCCTGCGGCGAATACGTCCGCGTGACCGTGCCTGGGCTCAGCGTGGACACAATCTCCTGGGTCAGCTCGATGGTCCGAGCGAGCAGCATTTGATTCTGCTGTGCGCGACGGCGGGCGAGCGTAATGAGACGGTTCACCTCGGTAATCAGCGCCTGCACCAGTGGCCCCATGGGTTCGGCAAAGAGCGGCTTCAGCGCGGTCAAACTGCTGTGCGTGGGCTGCCCGCTCACCGCCGCCAGTTCCGCAACCAAAATCTCCCGATGCCTGCGCCGATCACGGGTTGTAACAAGTTGCAGACTGATCGTTTCATCCGCCATGGTCACCGCTTCCGGGTCGCGGGCGAGGATCGCGCTCTGTTGCTCATCGAAACAATTGAGCAACGCCCCGTATTCCGCAACTTCCTCCCGCAGTGCTACAATGATCTTCCCCTGCCGGTCGGTTCCCGACGCAATCTCAACAATGTCTGCGGTCACGGCTTTTTCTCCCCGAGTTGAGCCTGGATGACCGAAGAAACCCCGAGGCCACCGCTCTGGCTGATGCTATTAGCGAGCGAGTCGGTGAGCAGATAGCCGAAGACTTCCCCCGTGGCCCCCCCCTCGAGAAGCGACCCCATCGATTCGGTCAGAAACTGCCGGACCAAAATACTCTCGAACTGCTGGGCCGCCTTCTCGAGATCCTGCGGACGCGGTTCCTTCGTCCCGAGTTCGCCAGGAACCGGCCGGACTGTCGAAGCGGCAATGGGTGGAGTGTGCATAGTCAGTTAAGAATGAGATCGGCCTGGAGCGCGCCGGCTTTCTTCATGCTTTGAAATATGGACATCATCTCGCGCGTCGTGAGCCCCAGTGCGTTCAAGGCCGCTGCCACCTGCTGGATCGTCGGGAGTTCATCCACCACCTTGAACCTGCCCTTTTGCTCCGTCGCAGCGGTTTCCGTACTCGGCACTACGGCCGTTTCCCCCCGCCGGCTAAACGGCGACGGTTGGCTCACCGCGAGGGTGGAGGCGATATTGATCGTGAGCGATCCATGACTTATCGCGACGGTGGAAATGCGGACGTTGGAAGTCGCGATGATCGTGCCTGTCCGCTCGTTAATGACGACCCGCGCGACATTGTCTGGGACCACTTCAATGGCTCCCAGCGAAGCGATGAAATTCACTTCGTAACCCTGATACTTCGGGGGTACGCAGACATTCACGGATGAGGAGTTTTTCGCCAGCGCCGTGCCGGGAAACACATCGTTCACCGCCTCCGCCATACGAGCTGCCGAGGCGAAATCCGGATTCAGCAGCAGCAACTCGATGCTCTTGTCCCGGACCAGTTGCGCTGCGATTTCCCGCTCCACTACCGCCCCGCCGCTGATCATACCGACAGTCGGATGATTCTTCTGCACCGTCGCCCCGCCGACCCCACCTTCGCCGCCAAGAAATCCGCCCACCGCAATCGCGCCTTGCGCCACTGCATAGACCGCTTCATCGGCGCCGAGCATCGGTGTCTGCAAAAGGACGCCACCTTGGATCGTCTTGGCATCACCGATTGATGACACCGTGATGTCGATCTTGGTGCCCGGCTTCGCAAAGGCTGGGATGTCGGCGGTAATCATCACCGCTGCGACGTTGTCGGACTTGATGGTATTCGCAGGCACGTTCACACCAAACCGCTGCAACGCATTGGCGATGCTCTGCACCGTGTACGACAACTTGCTGTCTCCCTTGCCGGCCAGGCCCACGACGAGGCCATAGCCCACCAACTGGTTTTCGCGCCCGCCTTCCACAAGGGTGAGGTCTTTGATCCTCGAGGCAGATCCTATGCTGAGACTACCCAAGAACACTGTTGCGACTAGGAAGACTCGGAAAGAAGGGAAGCGTATCATCAGAATGGGTTAAGCTTGTCGTTAAGTCGGAGTAGCCAGCCCTTCTTTTGCGCCTCAGTCAGCGTACCCTCCGAGACGATCTCCACCCGGGCATCCGCAATGTTGCTCGAAGCCACAGTGTTGTCCGGCATGATGTCATACGGCCGGATGATGCCCCGCAGCGACGCAAACTGGCGTTCTTTGGAAAACGCCACTTCCCGGAGCCCCTCCACCACGAGGTTGCCGTTGGGCAGGGCGTCGATGATCTGCACGGCGCAGCGGGTCGTGATCGTCTGACTATTGCGGATTTCACCACCGCCGGTGAAGTTGTTGGAGCCGTTCGTCGGGAGCGGCGGCGGCTCAGGTACGGTTGCCCCCTTGGGCAAAGCCTCGCGCACTTCCTTGTTGAAGACCTTGCTGGGGACGTTGCCGAGAAACTGGTTGAACAGATTGCTCGCGATGCCTGTCACGTTCGACTTGGCATCCTTGTCTGTCTTGGTCCGCAGGGTGTTGGAAACTGACGCACTTTCCTGCACGATGATTGTGACGATGTCTCCGACCCGCTTGGCTCGCTTGTCAGCAAACATGCCGCGCTCGTCGGTGATCCCATCTTTCCACAACGAACCGGCCCTAACTGGCGCGGCGACGCTGGTGAGCAGGAGAACAGCCAGCGCGTTAGAAGTGAATGTGAACCTTGTTTTCATTTATCACCTCGCCGTTAATCTCGCGGCGACTTTCCAAATTGCGCAGTCTGATCTGCTTGCCTGTCGTTCCATTCTCGAGAGCAAGTGCCTTCATGCTGATCGCCATCATCCCGTTCTGCGCCACAACTTCGACGACCTGCCCTTTGCGAATAACCGGGCGTCCCACCACATCCCGGCGCGTCAGCGGTCGCCCCGCTGCGACGCTGGTGACGAGATCCAGCGAAGCGGGATCAGTTTCCGCGGAGATGAGCGGATTCCGCTCGCGGAGCACATCGACCTTTTGGACCGACACCAGTGCCGCTGAAAGCGACTGTCCCCGGTCGAGACGACTCGTCGCCACCCACACCTCCTGCCACAACTGCGCAGCCAAAGGCACCTGCCAGTCACCAACCAACTCGCGTCCCGAGTTGACCTTCACCCGTATGAAAAAAGTGCCGCTGAGTCCACTAGTCGGCAACTCGGTAATGGACACCGTGAAATCGGCGACTGGAAGTTTCACGGGCTGCCATGGACGGGTGAGAGACAACTTGAGTTCCCCTCTGATGGCCAGGCGCGCCGAAAGCTCCTTCTCGAGTTCCGCCGTGAATGCGGCGGCACCGAGTGTGGCCGCGGCATCTCCCAGCACGACGGCCTTGCTGTTCGGGGCAGGGCTTTCTGGGCTCTTCGCGATGGTTGCCGATGGCTTGATGGGTTCGAGCAGTCGGTCGATCTGCGCACCAGCAGAAGCACAGGCCAAGGTGTAAACCGCGATGGCGAAAAAGTTCTTCATCGTTTAATTTGCGCTATCTGCTCCAGCATGCTGTCGGATGTTTGAATCGCCTTGGAATTAATCTCATAGGCCCGCTGCGCCTGGATCATGTTCACCATTTCCTCGACGATGTTGACGTTCGAGCTTTCCAGAAAACCCTGCGTCAGCGTGCCATAACCATCCTCTCCCGGATTCCCCTGCGCCGCTGTGCCGCTCCCGGCGGTTTCCTCGTAAAGATTTCCGCCGAGGCTGCGCAGCCCGCTGGGATTGGCAAAACGCGCGAGTTGGACCCGGAAGGTCTGGGTCCCGCTTGGTCCTTGCACCGTTACTTCACCACTCGGTGACACCGAGAAGCCGGTTGAACCCGGCGGGATCGGTTGAAAGCCACTGAGCACTGGCATCCCGTCGCTGGTCGTGACTCTTCCCTGCCCGTTCACCTTCAAGGCACCGTCCCGTGTGTAGGCGAAAGTCCCGTCCGCCCGCTGAATTTGCAGGAACCCATCGCCCTCGATCGCCATGTCGTACTTCTCTCCAGTCTGCTTGAGCTGGCCTTGAGAGAAGACCTTGGTCGTTGAAGCCACCCGGGTTCCATAACCCGATTCAACGCCGGTCGGGACCACATTGCCCCCGCCCGCCTCCGCTCCGACTTCGCGCGTTTTCTGGTAAAGCAGATCCTGAAACTCAATTTTGCTCCGCTTAAAGCCGGTGGTGTTGGCGTTCGCGAGATTGTTCGCAATCGTGTTCAGGTTGAGCTGTTGAGCTTCCATGCCCGTTGCTCCGGAGTATAGGGACTGGATCATAGATTTTTAAAGAACCGGGGTTCCGAGTGACTCGATCGCTTTCCCCGTGTTTTCGTCGTGGGAACGGATCATCTTCTGACTGACTTCGTAGGCTCGCGCCACGGTCACAAGATTGATCATTTCCAGCAGCGGCGAGACGTTGCTACGTTCGAGAAAACCGGACAATACGTTCGGCCGTTCCACTGCTTGCGGCTGGACATTTGGGTTTGTCGAAGCGAGCAGGCCTTCGCCGACGCGCTGGAGCGTCTTCGGATTCTCAAACTCGAAAACGCCGATCTTGCCGATCGGCGTATCACCCTGCATCAGCGTCCCATCGCCATTGATGGCGATTTTGCCTCCGCCCGCTTTCAGAGTGAGCGGGCCGCCGTCACCCATCACGGTAAACCCCTGCTTGGTCACCAACGTGCGATCGGTGCTCAACTTAAAGCTACCGTCGCGCGTATAACCCAGCTCCCCATTCGGACGCTGAATCTGAAAGAATCCGCCGCCTTGAATGGCAAAGTCCAACTCACTTCCCGTCGCACCCAATTCGCCCGGCTTCATGCTGATTTCATTGACCACCCCAGGCATCACCCCCCGGACCTCCTTGCCCAGGCGTCCTTCATCGCCGATGCGCTCAATTTCACCGAGGACACTCGCAAATGACGTCTCGTCCTTTTTGAAGCCAGCCACCGACGAAGACGCAATGTTTTGCGAGATAGTTTGCTGCCAGCGCTCCAGTGCGGAAAGAGCTGCGGCACCTTGGTAAACTCCAACGTTCATACCTGCCATGCTCAGCAGTCCATGTGCCATCCGCGCCCTTATCTGGGACCACCCCATTCGTCCGGGTTCCCGCTTCGTCAGTCAGCGGCAACAAATGCTTCCCGACCGCACGCCGGCGTCAGTATTCGCACTCCAACTCGATCCGCTGGCAGCAGGTGCAAGTCACCACGATGCGCCGCACCACTCCACCCTCCTGCACCAACTCGATCTGCGGTGCTTCCAGTGGCTCACCGGCGTCCTGACTCTCAATCCGGCGCGCACTTCCACCCGGCGAGAGACTTGCCGCCCGCGCGCTCAAAAGAGACTGGAACCCAGTCTCCTGCGCCGCTGAGCCTGCGGATGCGGTGCGATCGGAGGTGACACTAGGGCGCCCTGCGAGAAAATCCTGAAGCATAGTGAGAATGAGTTAACGGCTGGCGGCGAGACTGATGGTAAGACGATCGTTCGCAACGGCTTGAGCCGCGGAACCCACCGGCTTGGTTGCAGCGTAGCCGGTCACACGTTCGATCTTCTCTGGTTTCACGGCATACCTGACCAGCAAGCGCCGCGCCGCGTTCGCCCGGTCGGCGCTCAATTCCCACGGGCCGTAATTGGCATCCTTCAGCGAATCATCGTCCGAGGTGTGCCCGTCGATGTAAACCTTCAGGTCGTTGCGATCGATGATCCACGCGAGGTTTTGCAGCGTGAGCTGGCCCCACTCGGTGATCTCCGCCGTGCTTTTTTTGAAAATGGCGTGCTTGGTTTTGTCGTGGAGCGTGATTTTCAAACCATCGGACGTGACCTGCATTTCGACGGCCTTTTCCTCCATCACATCCCGCGCGTTGATCATCTTGTTTAGATCACTGGCCAGAGAATTGAGAAACGCGAGGTTTGCCGCCGTGGCTTTGGCATACGCGTCATCCTCTCCCGGCGACCCGCTTGCCTGGGCATCCAAGATTCCACCGCCTGTCATGTCATTCACCGCGCTGAACGGCTGCTTAAAGTATTTGGACGTCGCGATCATGATCTTTTTATCCTGCGCGCAAATCCACAGCACCATGAACAGGGCCATCATCGCGGTGACAAAATCCGCGTAGGCTACCTTCCATGCTCCTCCGTGATGAGCGTCCTTCTTCTTCTTCACGGGTGTTTCCTCTTACTTACCGGGGCTGAGCGATTTCACCATCTTCTCCATCTCATCGGCATTTGGCTGCACGCAATGATCGAGGCTGCGGCGAGCCATTTCGACGGCCATAATCGGAGCCATGCCGTTCGCGAAGCCGGTGACCGCCTTGAGGATGCTGACAAAATATTGGAGTTCCACGGTATTGTTGTGTTTCATCCGACTGGTCAGCGGATTGACGAATCCATAAGCACCAAGGATGCCGAGAAAGGTTCCCGTGAGCGCGGCGGCCACCTTTTCACCGACCGCCTCCGGTCCCTCGGAGATCGCCGCCATCGTATTGATGATGCCGAGCACCGCCGCGATAATCCCGACTCCCGGCAACGAGTCACCGATGAGCTGGAGCACATGCACCGGGCCTTCGCCCAGTTCTTCCTTCGCGGAAACTTCCTGCTCCAACATCTCGCCGATCTGTTCCGGCTTGATCCGTCCGTCGATCAGCGGCTTCAGGCCATTGCAGAGAAACTCCTGGCGTCCGTGGTCGTTCAGGAACGAAGGATATTTCTGGAAGATCGCGCTCTTCTTCGGCTCCATCACATGATCTTCCAGCGCGATCAGTCCATTCCGACGGGCGAGAAAGAACATTTCATAGAGCAACTTCAGCAGATCCGTGTAATCGCTCTTTTTCACCGATGATCCCTTGAACGCGCCGATGCTTTTCTTCACCACGGACGTCAGCGTTTCGAGCGGGCTGGCGATCACGAGGATGCCGAGAGCCACACCTCCGATGGTCACAAACTCCGAAACGTGCAACAACACTCCCGGATGTCCGCCGGCGATCATAAACCCCCCGAGGGTGGAGCCGATGACGATGATGAAGCCTATGAGTAGAAGCATGGAAAATGGCGTTTGATGTTCCCCTTCCCTTCGGCTTCTACCGACGTTGCATTAGCACAAACTGCTGAAAGTTTTGCGCCTTCTCCGTGGCCCCGCCAGCAACCACTTTGCTCTGTCCGTCCGCCGCTTTCTACGCTGCCGCCGGGACCGTCTCCTGTCGCCGGATGAACGCCCGAAGGCTGATGACCGCCTGGGTGTGAATTTGCGAGATGCGTCCTTCGGTCACCCCGAAAATTGCTGCAATCTCCGACAACCTCATCCCCTCAAAGTAATACAACGCCAGGACCTTCTTCGGAATGTCCGGCAGCTTCTGCAGTTGCGCGATCATGAGCTGCACCAGTTCCTTTTTTTCCAACTCATCGCGCCCGGATTTTTGCGTGTCGTCGGCGATAATCTCGTGCAGCGAGACGTCATCGGACTCATCCGAGAACGCCTCCCCGTCCAAGGGGACAAAGCTCGCCGGCTTGATCTCGCCCATCAGGGTCTCGTACTGATCCAGCGTCAGACCCATTTCGCCGCAGACTTCCGCCTCAGTCGCGGGCCGGCCGAGCCGTTGCTCGATTCCGCTGAGGCTCTCGTTAAAGCGTTTCGCCTTGTCGCGAATGGTGCGCGGCGTCCAGTCCATCCGCCGAAGTTCGTCATGCACCGCTCCGCGAATGTGCAGTGTGGCAAACGAGGGGAACGTCACCCCATGGGCGGGATCGAACTTCCGTGCCGCCGAAAGCAATCCGTTGAAGCCGACGCTGTAGAGGTCGTCCATGTCGAGTACCGCCGGGAGAAAGACGCGCATCCGATCCACCGTCGTGCGCACGAGCGGTAGATGACGCTCGATCAGCGTGTCTTCATTGACCCCTGACTGATAGGCGCGCAACGCTTGGGCGGGATGGGACGACGGGGCAGAGACGGTGGCAAACATACTATTAATTCTCTTTGGATTGGGCCTCGTGCTGGGCCTCGTGCTGGGCCTTGGCTCGGGTCGCCAGCAGGGCAACGTGATCGCGGATCGAACCCAGCACGACAAAGTGCAAGCCGCGAAAGATCAGCGCTCCGACGCAGCATCCGATTGAGGCATCGCGCAGGGCATAGGAGAGCGCATTGCCCGCATGGAGACTGGCCACCAAGGTCAGGACGAGGCCGCAAAGGCCGCCGATCAGCAGAAAGAATTTCATTGGACTACCGCGGATTTAGCAGCTTGCAGACCAACCTCGGGAAACGTCCGCGCAAGCACGGAAGCGAAGACATTTTCCTCCAGATCACCCGCGATGTTCGGACCCGTGCCAAGGAAAAGCGGGGTCAGTTGATGATCGAGGAGAAACTCCCACAGCTTGCCCCACTGCGTGAGTTCATCGAGGTGCGTAAAGACGACGTGAGTGCAATCTGCGCGGGCCGCGAAACCAAACGCCCGTTTGATTAGCTCGGGATCATACGCGGCATTGATCACGATGACCCGACTGGTGACAAACAATGGACCGAGCGCTTCCATCAGCGGCGCCACATCACTCCCGCCGCTCGGCACGATCCCGGGCACATCGACGAAGAGCGACTCATCCGGCCCGAGCGTGGGAACGTCGGGAATTGAGCGTGCGCACGGCACCCCCAGCGCCTCGCAAAAGACCGCCAACGCATCGCCAGGGTTGGCCCGTTCAAGATCGAGTTTGAGCACGGCGCTGCGCTTTCCGCGCACAAAGACTTCGCTGGCCAACCATTTGCAAAGCGCCGTGGTTTTTCCGACGCCGGGACCACCGATAAAGGCGACACGGCTCCCCAAAGGTCGGCGCTTGATGGCGTCGAAGTCCGCACGCAAGTTCATGCCTACCCGCAGTAGGGCGCGCTGGCGTGGCATCGCTTCCAGCTCGCTCCAATCCGGCCGGCACTGCAGCCCGGCCAGCATCTGCGTCGAGAACCCACCCGCGCGAAGCAACCGGGGCAGCCCACTTAGCAGGCTCTCGGGCTGGAACTCCGCGTTCGGCGCGCTCGGCGCGGCCGAACCAACTGGGTCCGGCTCCGGAAAAACTCCACTTCCCTCGTCCTCCGCACCCACTTCACTCGCCGGGCCCGCCACCTCCTCAGCCATCTCAGCGATCACCTCCAGCTTCGGTGCTTGAAGAAACCGCGCCAGTCCCGTCCCCTCGACCTGTCGGACGGAAACTACCTTGGCTTTACCTTCAAAGCGGTCGCGCAAGACCGTGACCGCCTCCTCGGCGGAGCTAACGATAAAACGAATGCGTTGTTGGTTCATAGTTATGCGGCTTTCTCAACCGGACGGAGCAGGTGCGTCGGCATCCCTATCATTCCAAAATTTTGGATCTCCGTTTGCGCCGGAAGTTCCTGATAGGACAGCACCACCAGCTTGGAGAGCGACGGCTCGAAGAACCGCCGGAACGCGAGACGCATCTCGGCCGTAGTCAGAATCACAGGCGTCAGTCCCTGCTCGGTCATTGCCGTCATGGAACGGGAAAGTTCAGCCACCAAGTGCTGCGCCGTCTGCGGGTCCATCACCAAGTTCACTTCAAACTGCGAGCGCTGGACTTTGCTGACCAGAAGTTGCTCCAGCTTCGGGTCCAAGGTGAGCGCCCGCACCAGGCCCGGCTCGCTCTCGTAATCCGCCACAAAATAGACGCCCAGCCGCTTCCGCACTTGCTCGGAAAGGTCGTCCGGGTTTTTCGAAAGCGCGGCAAAGTCGGCGATGCACTCGAGGATGACCACGAGGTTCTTAATCGCAACGCCTTCGCGCAGGAGGTTCTGGAGCACCCTTTGGATGATGCCGACGTTAACCAAATCCGGAATCAGTTCGCTGACCAGCGTCGGGTTCTGTTCCTTCGCGTGATCGACCAGTGTCTGCACGTCCTGCCGGCTCAGGATGAGATGCGCAGAACGTTTGATGACCTCCGAAAGATGCGTGATCAAAACCGACCCCGGATCCACCACCGTGTAGCCGTGCATTTCGGCGGCGCGCCTTTCTTCATCGGCGATCCAGGTGGCACTGATGCCAAATACCGGCTCAACCGTAGGGACGCCTTTCAGCGGCACCGGGCTATTGGTCACATTCATCGCCAGCCAGCGACCTTGGAGGATGCGCCCACGCGCGAGTTCTTTGCCGCGCAAGAGAAAGCGATACTCGTTCGATTCCAGATCCAGACTGTCGCGAATGGCAATCGGCGGCACGATAATGCCCAATTCGCGGGCAAAGGTCTTCCTTACTCCGGTGACGCGATCAAGCACATCACCACCGTTTTTTTTCTCTGCGAGATGCAGCAGACCGCCCCCGAGTTCGAGCGAGAAGGTGTCCACTTCCACCAGCTTCTTAAAGTCGTCCGCGGACTTCACTGCCGGATCTCCCGCCCCTTGCGCTTTCGCGGCTGCCGCCGGGACCGCCTCGGCCAGCGCCTCGGCCTGGCGGGATTTGCTCAGGGTCCATGCCACGAATCCCGCCAGCCCTCCGAGGACCAGAAATGGCACCAACGGCATGCCCGGTGCGATGCCAAAAAGCCCGAGCATCACCGCGGCAATGGCCAACGCCCGCGGATAAAGCGTAAGCTGTTTGCTGATGTGCGCGCCGAGGTTCGCGTCCTCGCTGGCGCGCGTGACGAGGATACCCGCCGCGACACTCACCACGAGGGCCGGAATCTGCGCCACGAGACCTTCACCGATCGACAGCACCGTATACTTTTGCAGCGCCTCCACGACCGGCATGCCCTTTTGCACGATACCGATGACAAAGCCGCCAATGATGTTGATGAGGGTGATAAGGATGCCAGCGATGGCATCGCCGCGAACGAATTTGCTGGCACCGTCCATGGCTCCGTAAAAGTCCGCCTCCTTCTGCACTTTCGCCCGGCGCTTCGTGGCTGTGGCTTCGTCGATCAGCCCCGCATTCATCTCGGCGTCGATACCCATCTGCTTGCCCGGCATCGCATCGAGGGTAAAACGCGCTGCGACTTCCGCGATGCGACCCGCACCCTTGGTGATGACCATGAAGTTGATCACCACCAAGATAAGGAAAACGACCGCGCCCACCACGTAGTTGCCGCGAATGACGATGTGTCCGAACGCGTCGATAATGGTCCCGGCGTGTCCGTCCACGAGAATGAGCCGCGTCGAAGCGACATTCAACGCCAGCCGGTACAGCGTCACGGCCAGCAGCAGCGTGGGAAACCCCGAGAACTCCGCGGGATCTTTCACGTAAATGATGATCAAGAGCATCAGCAGCGAGATCCCGATGCTCGCCACGAGCAGCAGATCGAGCAGCAGCGCAGGAATCGGCAGGACCAGCAGGACGATTGTCCCAAAGAGCGCGATGACGAAGAACAGGTCGCCCTTTTTGAGCGCCGTCACCAGCCGCTGAAACCAAGAGCCTCCGTTCATGCAGCACTCCTCCGCTCTTTGAGCCGATGGAAGTAGTAACGATGCGTCTTATAGACAAACGCGAGAATGTCCGCAACCGCTTGATAGAGTTCGAGCGGGATGGGTTTTCCGACTTTTCCGACCTTGAAGAGCATCCGAGCCACGGGTTTGTTTTCCACCATCGGCACGCCATGTTCTGCGGCGAGCGCCTTGATGCGCATGGCAAAGGCGCGCTCGCCTTTGGCCAGCACCATCGGCGCTTTGTCGCGCCCGCGTTCATACTTCAGGGCGACGGCAAAATGCGTCGGGTTCGTGACGACCACGTCCGCTGTCGGGACCGCGCCGAGCATCTGCTTTTGCATCAGCCGCCGAGCCATCTGCCTCATGGCCATTTTGACCTTGGGATCACCATCCGCCTGCCTCTGCTCCTCCGTGACTTCGTGCCGCGTCATCATCAAGTCGGATTTAATCTTCCGCATCTGATACCCGTAGTTGATTGCCGCAATGATCCCGATCGCGAGGATGAACCGGCCCAGCAGCATCGTCGCTGCACTGAGAATGAAGTCGCCCAACCGATGGATCTGCACGGGCGTGTAGAAGATCGGGTCGTGCATGATGTTCTTCACCCCACCCCAGACCGTAAATCCCACCACCAGCAGCTTCAGCAAATCCGAACCCAGCTTGACCCAGCCCTGGGTCGAAAAGATGCGCTGGAATCCCTGGATGGGATCGAGCCGCGAGAGCTTGAAACCCAGTGCTTTTGGCGAGAGCTGAAAACCACTCTGCAAGCCGCCCGCAAGCAAACCGGCTCCCGCACAGGCCAGTGCCATCGGCAGGACAAACTCCAGGATTGATCGCGCGGCGATGGCACTCCACTCACCAATCCCCTCGGGCTTGATGGCATACTTACCGAGGTGGCCAAATATGCCGACGCTGATCCCCGCGATTCGCTGGCAATATTCGCGCGAACCAAAGCTCAGGACAAAAAATGCCGCAATGAGGATGAAGACCACCTGCAGGTCGGGTACCCGCGCAAACTGGCCTTCCTCAGTTGCTTGCTGAAGGCGCTTTTCTGTCGGTTGCTCTGTTTTTACTCCCTGGTCGGACACGGTATCGGGGTTACGGAATCAACCGGAGCATCAACTCCGGCGCTTGCCGCAATTGAGTTAGCACCAGTTGTGCCGTGAGCCCGAGAGTCAGCCCGAGGACCGTCATTCCCGCGACGATGCGGACGCCCGCACTCTCCGAGAACACGTTGATCCCCGGCGCTGCCTTGCCAAGGATCGCAAAGGTCATCGTGACGATGAAGTTGATCGCCATGATCGGCGCCGCCATTTGCACGGCGATCAGGAAAATGTTGCCTGTGCTATGGACGAACAGCTCCCCGATATTGCGCGTCAGCGCGAGCGCGCCCACGGGAGCGATATCGAAGCTGCGCAAAAAGGCCGCGAACATCGCGTGGTGCGCCCCAGAAATTAGGAACATCAGCGAGCCCATGTAGAAGAACGCCGATCCGATCGGGGTGGAATCAGTCTGCGAGATCGGGTCGATCTGCGAACTCATGGTCAACCCGATTTCCGTCGAGATCAGCTGCCCCGCGAACTCCAGCGCGAAGAACACCAGCCGCACTCCTAAACCCATCATCAGTCCGATCAGCAGCTCATGACCGGCCGAAAAAATGAGGCCGATGATGTCCGCCGGGATCGGCGCGGAGATGCGGGAGAAGCCGCTCACCACGTAAGCGAGAAAGGCAGCGATCCCGATCCGAAGCGGGATCGGGATCATCTTCCCGGAGAAAACCGGGGCGAGGAGCAGCAGTCCGCCCGAGCGAACGAACGCCATCAGCCAGATATGAAGCTGCTCGAACGTCATGGGCCGTCCTCCCTGCGGTCATCGGACCATCTGCGGGATCCGGAGGATGAACATGATCGTGAACTGCATCAGTTGGCGCAAAATCCACGGTGCCGCCACCACGAGCACGAGCGCGATCGCGAGCAACTTCGGCACGAAAGACAAGGTCTGCTCCTGAATGCTCGTGACCGACTGAACCAAACTCACGACCAGGCCGACAACCATCGAAACCAGCAGGATAGGGCTGATCACTAGGAGTGAGGTCGTCACCAGTTGACGGAGAATTTCCACGGCTTGCTCGATGTTCATACGCCAAAGCTTTCCACCAACGACCGCACGACCAGATGCCATCCATCCACGAGCACGAAAAGGAGCAGTTTGAATGGCAGCGAAATCATGACCGGCGGCATCATCATACCCATCGACATGAGCGTGGAAGCTACGAGGAAGTCGATAATCAGGAACGGAATGAACACCAGGAATCCCATCTGAAACGCCGTGCGCAGTTCACTAACGACGAAGGCTGGCGCAATCACGTTGATCGGCACTTCTTCAATCCTGGTCGGCCCGCGTCCCGAAAGACCGAGAAAGAAGTCGATCTCCGTGGCGCGGGTTTGTTTCACCATGAAACTGCGTAACGGCGCGGAGGCCCGGTCCAGCGCCTGATCAGTACTGATCGTCTTGGCCATGTAGGGCTGGAGGGCATCGTCGTGGATCCGCTTGCCGATCGGAGCCATGATGAAGAATGTCAGGAAGAGCGACATCCCGATGAGAATCTGATTCGAGGGCGCACCCTGCACCCCGATGGCGCTGCGCACGAAGCCCAGAACGATCACGATCCGCGTGAAACTGGTCATTAGCATCAGGATGGAAGGCGCCAGCGTGAGCAGCGTCATCATCGCGACGATCTGAATCGCCGTGGCGACACTCCCCTGCTCCGATCCCCCGAGATTGATGCTCAAAGCCGGCGCAGCCGGCGGAGCCGGTTGCTGCGCGAGTCCGCTGCCCGAGAACAACAATGACACCAGCACAACGAGCCACCAGCAGTGACAAAAACTACGCATCGCTACCCTCCGGAGCTAACTTGGGAAACTCCGGCTCCCCACCCGCGAGTGTACACAAGTAGTCGATGCGTCCCGGACACACCCCGAGCAGCACCTTGCGTTCTTCGTATTGAGCCACCACGAGAAACTGCCGGTTCCCCAGCATCCGCGTTTCGCTGATGTTGAGTTTCCGCTCTCCTTTAAACTTGGGCTGAAAGATGGCGACGCCATTCCGCAGAAGAAAAAACCCGCCCCCGATCACTGCGAGCATCAGACCGAGGTAAAGAGAGATCTGCAGGCTGCTCCCTCCTTCCGATTTGAAAGCCAGCGGAAGCGGATTCGGAACCGGCGGAAGTGTCGCTGGGACCGGCTTCAGGGGCGGTTCGACCAGCACGCTGGGTGGCACCGCCGATGCCTCCACAGATTCCTGCGCAAGCGCCGAACTGATCGAAAGCGCAGCCGCCGCCAGAGTCAGGAAGACCGTCTTCATGCGGCCGGTTCGCCGATGAGCTGAGTTATTTTGATGCCGAAGCTCTCCTCCACCACCACCACCTCGCCGAGCGCGATCAGCTTCTCGTTCACATAAAGCCCAACGGGGGCATTGGCCCGCTGATTCAATTGAATGATCGCGCCGGGATTCAGTTCCAGGACGTCACGCATCGCCAGTTGGCAGGTACCAAGGCGGACGGAGAGCTGGACTTTGACGTCGAGCACCGTGTTGAGGCGATGATTTTCAATGGCATTCACCATGGCCATCAGTCTTTCAGGGCACGCTGCCCGAGTTGCACCGCGACGTGGCCGTTTTGCATGCCAACCGTCCCCACAAATTCTTCGGTGTTCGAGAGCCTGATCCGGGTCTGTGACACAAGTTCCCGCGGCAATTGAATGACATCGCCTTCCCTCATCCCGAGCACCTCGGTGAGAGTGATTTCACGCACTTTCCACTCTGCCGTGATCGGCACCTGGATGCCGGCGTATGGCGCACGCCACTGCACCTGTTTCGGTTGTGGATCATCTCCGCTCTGCCGCGCCAATTGCATCCGCTTGACCGTCGCTTCGATCATGGAAAATGGGATGCCGATCTGGAGCCGCTCCGTTAACTCACCGATCGTCACATCCACCTTGGTGGAGACAAAGACGGTCTCCGGCGTCGAGGTCTGGAGGAACCGTCCACTGGTTTCGTGCCCGATGCACTGCGGTTTCAGGATGGTCTTTTCCCCTTCCAGGACCTGCGTCCACTCACTCACGATGAGTTGCATCGCATCTTCCAGCAACGTCTCCTCAATCTCCGTGAGACCGCGGTCAGCGTTGGTCACGCGCCCTTTTCCGCCGAGCAACCGATCCGCCATCGTGAGGCCCAGCGGCAGACTGATCTCCACGATGCCGACGCCCCGCAACGGCTCAATCTGAAACAACGTAAGGTGGGTCGGATTTCCGAGCGTCTCACAAAACTCCCCGAAAGTAACGGTGCCAAATTTCGCGATCTTCAGGCCGCACTCCATGCGGAAGAAGGTGGAGAGCCTCGCCGAAAGATGCTGGACGAAGCGCTGATGGAGCACGCCCAATTGCCGCAGGTCAGCATGGCCGAGGAAGCCGGGATTGTGAAAATTGTACCGGATCAGTTTTGCCTGATCGACTTCTTTCAACCGGTTCCCTTCGTGACCGAAGATCGGCCCGGCGGCGACGGCCGCCGGCTCCAGTGCTGCCTCAGCAGGGGCCTCTGTGCTCTCGCTCGGCTCCAGAGGGTCACTCATTGGACTACGAATTCAGAGAAAAATATCTTCGTGACGAGGTCCGACTTCACCGCCTGGTTGATGTTCGCCATCAAATCATTGCGGACCACATTCTTTGCCCCCGGTTGCTCGAGGTCGGCCAGCGTACGCGAACCGAGAACTGTGCTTGCCACATCGAGGAGCTGCTTCTTGTTCTTTTCGACAACTTCCTTGAGATCAGCGTTGTCGCTGTAAATGGTAAAGCTGGCTTTGAGGTAGCGCGTCCCCATCGTTCCAGAAAGATTCACGACGACGCTTTCGAAATCATACGTTCCCTGACCACCGGCAACGCTGCCCTTCCCATGTCCACCTTTGGCCTCCGCCTTGCCGTGCCCGCCCTTCGCCTCAGCCTTGCCGTGTCCACCTTTCGCTTCCGCCTTGCCCTGCCCGTCATTGGTTTCACCACCACCGTGTCCATCTTTCCCGGCGGCGGCCTCGGTGTTCTGCTCCTGGACGACCGCGCGGACTTTGGGCAGGATCACGAATTGCGCCACCCCATAAGTGATCCCCGGCATGAGCACGAGCATCGCGATGACGGGCGCCCAGACATTCGGCGGCTTGGCCGCCTTGGCTGCTCCGTCCTTCGCTTCCGGTGCGGGTTCTGGATTAGACATACAAAAGTTACTCCTTAGTTGCGGTGAACAGTTACCGCTTCAGGTTGATCACTTCCTCAAGCATGGAGTCAGCGACCGTGATGACCCGCGATCCCGCCTGGAAGCTGCGCTGCACGACAATCATGTCTGCGAACTCCTGACTCAGATCGACATTGGATAACTCCAGCGTCCCGACCTCGATCCGCCCCAGTCCGTTCGTGGCCGGCGAGTTGATGGCTTCGGAAAGAGAAATGCCCTGAACGGGGCCGGCCGCTTCCAATCCGCTGAACAGATTTTTTCCCTCGCGGGTCAGCGCGTTCGGATCATTGAAATGCTGCAACAAGACGCGCCCGCGAATGAAGGCATCGCCATTCGAGAGTCCGATGATCACGTTACCCAGTTGGTCAACCGTGAAGGACCGCATCGTTGGTTTGCCGGCCGTGACCTGAGCATCCGTGAAAGCGCCGCCCGTGCTGTTGGTCAGACCGATGCCGATGTTCACATTGAAATCAATTTGTATATCTCCAACCGCGGCTGGCGTGGTCGCGGTCTTCGTGTAGGTCAGAACGCCGGCGACATCGGTGGCATCATAGGTTGCCGCACCGTCCGAAAGACCCTGAATGCGGAAGCCATCATTGGTGACAAGAAAGCCCAGATCGTCCAACCGGAAGTCCCCCGAGCGGGAGGCATAATCCACGTTGTTCACGGTGTCTTTGACACGGAAGAATCCGTTGCCAGAAATTCCGAAGTCAGTATTCGAGCCGGTACTGGTGAGAGTTCCCTGCGAAAAGTTCGACGATACTCCGGAGAGTTGCACACCCGTCCCGATCTGGACCGAGGGCACGTTCGACCCGACTCCCGCCGCGACCGCCGGCGCGGCTTGCTGCAAGAGATTGCTGAAACCATCGGTGTACTCGGACCGCGAGTTCTTGAAGCCCGTGGTATTCACGTTGGCGATGTTGTTTGAAATGACCTGAATGCTTTGCGAGAACGTGTTGAGCGCGCTCACACCTGCGTTAAGTGTTCCGACGAGTGACATAGGATTGGTTTTCTAGTGCGTGGTGGATCGAGAGAGAAATTGAGCGACTTAGGCAGCCGGTTGACTAGTGATGCGGGTGACCTTGGCCGGGTCGTAGCTGCCCGTGCCGATCATCAGTCGCGGTGCGCCATCGACGAGCTTGATGGCCGTGACCTCGCCTGTGACATCGTCGCCGTCGGTGGTCAGCGTCACCACTTTTCCCAAATAGTCCTGGGCCGAGCTGAGGCGCTGGCCGGAACTAAAGGTCTCGAAATTCTTTGAGAGAGCCCGCATTTCCTGCAGCGAAGTGAAGCTGGCCATCTGCGAGATGAACTGGGTGTCCTCCATCGGCTTCATCGGATCCTGCGTTTGGAGCTGGACGGTCAGCAGCTTGAGGAAGTCGTCCACGTCGAGCGTCTGCTTGCCGGTGGGAATGGCGGCGGTCGCGGGATCGAGGAAATCCACCTTGCTGCGCGTGGAAAGGATGTTGGAGAGGTCCATAGAGGTCAGGCGTAGAGCTGAATCCCAGCGGGTGCGGTGAGGGTGGGGCCGGAAACTGTCGAGCGACGCGGAGCGCCACGTCCCGGCGTATTCGCTGCGGCAAAGGCTTCGGCCTGCGCCTGGCTGAAAGCACGCTCCCGGCCTTCCCGCTGACGCTGGTTGAGGTCGTTCATGCCGGATTGGGAGTTGGGAGATTCGAAAACCGGCGTGGTCACCCGCGTGGTGCGATCGGAATTCCTGTCGGAGAATTGCGCCCAGTTTTGCTCAATGGCCCGCCGAAGATCCTGCGAATCGGTGAGAAAGACCGGTTTCACTTCGCCGTTTGCAAGGTGCAGGCGCACCGTCAACTCTTGGCCGGCCTCAAGGCGGACCTGCACCTCCACACGCTCCTGCCCCGTGACCCGCAGACGCTCCGCCGCTTCGACCGTCCGATTCACAATCGTCTCCACATCCGTCCGGGTAATGGCGGTCGGCTCGGAGGTCGCCGGTGCTGGCGTGGTGAGGGGATTCCCAAAAGTCGGCGCGAGCGCTGTCACTTCGCGCGGCTGCTGCTGAAAGGTAGATTTTTCCTCCTGCCGGGCGTCCGCTTCGGGCTGATTTTGAAACGGCGAATCGCTCGCCGGATGCGCCCCGATCGTAGGTGTCGCGGGTTCGGCGGCGTTCAAATTTGCCGCTGGCCCCGGCGTCTTGGGCTCGGGCACGCGGGGTTGGAGAGTGGCTGGCATGACACGCTCTTGCGTAGCAGCCGATGTGCCATCAGTGCTGATGGTTACAGGATTCTCGGCCGGAGTCATCCCGGCTCGAGCCGGACGCGTGGCCTGCCGGTTCTGGGGCTCAACCACCACGCCGTCCGGATGCAGCGGTCGCGTCGGTGCCTGGGTGCTGCGCGCTGTGGCTGGAGTGACGGCGGAAGCCGATGCCAGTGCCGCGCCGCGCTCCGAACCGATGATCTCAATTTCCACGCCCTCCGGAATGTCAGCGACCACAGTCTCCGCCGTCCGCGGGACAGCGCCTCGAAGCGCGGGCAGAGGCCGTTGCTCGTTAAGCGGAATACCGCGAGTGACGGACTCGGCTTCGAGCGGAGCAGGAAGCGCGGGCGCGGGATGGCTCTCAGCGAATTCACGGGTGAAGTTTTCACCAGCAAGCGGAGCCGATCGTGTGGGTGCGAGGCTGGTCTCGGGGATTTGCCCACCGAACGGAACCTCAGTCATCCCAACCACCGGAGTCGCGCTGTCTCGACCGACCGCGCTTTGTCCCGCCGATGGGACTGCGGAGCTAAGGACTTCGGCGCGCACAGGAGCCCGCCGAATCGCTGGAGCGCCCAGCAGCGCAGGATGGCTTGTCGTGGATGCAACAGCCGCCGGTTCCATCGGCAGCGTCGGCGGCGGCGTTGCGGCGGCGGTATTCAGGATTGGCTCTGCTTGCGGGATTGCCACGACTTCGCGCGGCCCCGCCGCAGGATCCTGGTGCGGAAAAATAGTCTCGGAAGCGTCGGCTGGTACATCCTCGGAAATCGTCTGCTCAACCACTGCCGCCGCCATCGGGAGTTTTGTCGCTTCGGGTGGAATCGTCCGCGGAACCCGGTGCTCAACGACCGCACCCTCCTTCCGGTTCGGTGTCGGCGGTGGTGCACTCACCTGCCCATTTGGACTCGGCGCGGCGGCGGCCACCGGCACTGAAACGACCGCCTCCCCCGCTGGAGCGGGCGGCCTTACCTCCTCGGTTCCGGGGAGAGAATTCTCTGCAAAAACAGACGCCGGCAGCCCATCCGGAATCGCCACCGGCAAGGGCGGCGGCAGCGAAACCCGGTGCTCAACGACCGCACCCTCCTTCCGGTTCGGCGTCGGCGGTGGTGCACTCACCTGCCCATTTGGACTCGGCGCGGCGGCGGCCACCGGCACTGAAACGACCGACTCCCCCGCTGGAGTGGGCGGCCTTACCTCCTCGGTTCCGGGGAGAGAATTCTCTGCAAAAACAGACGCCGGCAGCCCGTCCGGAATGGCCACCGGCAAGGGCGGCGGCAGCGTCGAAAACATCGCGACCAGCGTGGACACTTCCGCGCCGTTCTCCCCGGCGGGCCGAACCGGCGTGTCCGCCGGGGCTTCGGTTCCCTGCTCTCCCGCTTCCATCGGTGGATGGTGCGGGGTCGGAGAATTCCGTTCATCGAGTAGATTCTCGAATGAGAATCCCGGCGCTGCCTGATTCGGCGCGGCGTCGGCGCGGGCGCGCGGCTGGCCAGCGTCCATGGGTTTTACGGGCAGGAGATTGATGGCATCCATACTTATGAGGTTCCTTTGGGGGCTGTTTTCAGCAGCCGAAGCTTGTCGCTGATGCGAGCGGCGCGCCGCGCCATCGTTTCCTCGCCGGGGCGGTCCCCGGATTTCGCCATCTCCCCGAGAATCGGCCCCACGCGATCCACCTTCATCATCGCGAGAATTTTGACTGCCGAGTTCTCGTCCATCTCGCGGAGAATCGCCACGGCCGCCCCGGGGTTCATCACGCTGTAGGTTTGCGCGAGGGTCTTCAGATTTTTGACTTCCTGCACCTCGATTTCGACCACGCGCTGGTTGATCTCATCGCGCAGCGCCTTGATCTCAAGACGCTTTTTCTCCAACTCCGCGGCCTCCGCGGCGGTCTGAGTCTGCTGGGCCAGCGCGTTCTTCTGCTCGGTGGCCAGCTTCTCCCGCTCCACCGCCAGCTCTTTGAAAAGGCTGTCCATCGCCTCGGTCTTAAAGCTCCAGAGGCGCGGTGGGAGTTCGATCTGCGCCTCATGCACGCGCGCCGGGGGCGCGATTCCCGAGACGGCCGGAACCAGTAGCGCGACCGTGGTGACGATGCTCATGACGCCGCCGAGCAGGGCGAGAACCCAGGGTGAGGCTAGCATCTTCATACGCTCACCTCCCGTAGTCCGAGACCGTAGCGCGCCGTGATCATGTCACCGACCGTCGCTTCCTCCGCTTTGGCGGACTCCGCTTTCCACGCAGCCTGCTGTTTCTCTTTCAGCCGTGTCAGAGCCTCGCGCCGACGACGGGCGACGAGCATCGCCTCGCGGCGCTCGGTCACCATTTTCTCGATCATGGCCATCTCCGCCGCGCACCGCTCGCAGCGGCCCTGCTGCTGCTTGAGCGCGTTGAGATAAACCAACTGGTGCTGGCGATTCGACACGCCTTCGCGGGCCGTGCGCAGCGTTGCGTGATACGCCTCCAGCGTCGCGCGTTCCTGATTGACGGTCGCCTCGGCCCGCGCCCTCGCCTGAAGCACCTGGGCGTAAGCTTCACGGGCCTGATCTTCCTCGCGTGTGCGGACGGTCAGGACGGACTCGAGGCGGTAGCGGAACAGTTTCATTGCAGGAGTAAGCCAAGCTGGTCGAGTGCCGCGCGCCGGGGCACGAGTTCCTCCACGGATTGGCGGAGAAAGCCGTTCAGACCGCCTTGTTTGGCAACGGCGAGATCAAGTCGCGGATTGGTCCCTTTCACGTATGCGCCGATGCTGATGAGATCCTCGTTCCTGCGATAAAGCGCCAAAAGATCGCGCGCATTTCCCGCCACCTGCTGCTCGCCGGGCGAGGTTACGTCGCGCACGAGACGGCTCACACTTTCGAGCACGTCGATGGCGGGAAAATGATTAGCCGTAGCTAGCGCCCGCGTGAGCACGATGTGGCCATCGAGGATGCCGCGAACGGCATCGGCGATCGGCTCGTTCATATCGTCGCCATCCACGAGTACCGTGTAAAAGGCGGTGATCGAACCGCGCTCCGCCCCGCCGGTGCGCTCGAGCAGACGGGGCAGCAGCGCGAAAACGGACGGCGTATAGCCGCGGCTGCTGGGCGTCTCGCCCACCGCCAGGCCGATCTCCCGCTGCGCCATCGCGAACCGTGTGACCGAGTCCATCATGAAAAGCACCTTTTTCCCAGCGTCGCGAAAATGCTCCGCGATGGTGGTCGCGAGCATGGCCGCCCGGAGCCGGACCAGCGCCGATTGATCGGACGTGGAGCAGACGACGACCGAACGCTTCAGCCCCTCCACACCGAGATCCTTTTCGATGAATTCGCGCAACTCGCGACCACGCTCACCGATCAGCGCGATGACGTTCACGTCGCTCTCTGCGCCGCGCGCCATCATCCCGAGCAGCGTCGATTTACCCACGCCGCTGCCCGCGAAAATACCGACGCGCTGACCAAGCCCCACCGGGGTGAAGGCGTCGATCGCACGCACGCCCGTGGCCATCGGCTCGCTGATGCGCTGCCTGCGGAGGGCGTTCGGCGGAGCGCTGTGCAAGGAAGGACGCCGCTCGCAGACCAGCGGGCCGAGCCCGTCCATCGGTTGCCCGAGTCCGTCGATCGTGCGGCCGAGCAGGCCGAACCCGACCGGGGCCGAGGCGGCAAAGGCCGAGGCGAAAACCTCGCTGCCGGCACGGAGATTGTGCGTCTCGCCGAGCGGCATGAGGAGGAGTCGCTGATCGCGAAAGCCGACGACCTCCGCATGAATCGGCGCATCGCCGCACCGCGCGTGAATCTCACACACCTCACCGAGCGCGAGGTTCGGTCCTTCGGATTCAATGATCAGCCCCGCTACGCGAACGACATGACCCACGCGTTGGACCGGACGCTCCGCGCGCAGACGCTCGCGGAACCGGGCGACGAGCTGCCCCGCATCGGAGATCGCTGGGTTCGCGCTCATTTCAGAAAGCTCTCCACGGTGCGCAACTTCGTCGCGAGGCGGCCATCGACGACGCCGAAACGGCTGCGCACGATGCAGTCGCCGGGTTGCAGTTCCGGGTTCGCGCGAAACGAAATCGCCGGATGCTTCGTCCGGAAATCCTCCTCATAACCGGCAATCAAACCGAGGTCGTGCTGCGCCAGCTGAATCTCAACCGGCTCACCGCTCGGTTCGATCTCGGCGAGCACATCCCGGGTGATGCCCAGCACTAGGTCCCGGTCAAAGTCGGTCTTCGCGAGGATGCGCGCCACCGCCTCCATGGTGAGTTCGGGAATCATCTCGTGGAGCTGCTTCGCCAGCAGATCATGCTGACTGGCGACCGCCACAAACGTCTGCGTCTGCAAATGCACCATCTCGCTGCGCTGCTCCAGCATCTGCCGCTCGATCAGCCGCCCGGCTTCCTCCGTGCCGCGCTGGTACGCCTCGCGCTTGGCCGCTTCCATCTGCTCCTCCGTGAAAACGGTCCGCGGTTTCGCCCCGAGCAAGACGACCCCACGCAGCGGCGCGCCGATCTTGATGATGCTATCCGCTGGCATTCTCGTCGCCTCCTCCATCAATGGTGATTTCTTCGGACTCTTCGAGTTTGCGAACGACTTCGATGATCTTGTTCTGCGCGGCTTCCACTTCCTTCGCTTTGGGCTGGCTGAGCATTTCGATTTCCTCCGCCAGCCCCTGGGCCGCGCGTTTCGACATCGCCGCCAGCATCGCCGTGGTGATCGCCGGGCGCGCTGTTTTGAGCGCGAGCGGGAGGCAGGAGGCATCGACTTCGCGCAGGACACGCTGAAGATCGGCGGTCGTGAGTCGGCTGAGGTCGTCGAAGCTGAAAACCATTTTGCGGATGGCCGCCCCGAGCGGTGCATTGCGCTCTTCGACTTTGATCAGCAGGTTCTTCCGCATTTCCTTGTCGAGAGCGTTGAGAATCTCCGCGCAGGCTTTCACCCCGCCGCTCCGGTTGAGGCCCTGCTGCATGGCCCGGCGGTCGATGTGCTGGTTCAGGTTTTTCGCCACCTTGTGGATGCTGTCGCGCGAGGTCGCATCCATCGCGCCCAGCCGCTCCACCACTTCCTCCCGCACTTCCGGCGTAAGCATCCCCACGATCTCCGCCGCCTTCGCCGTATCCATGCAGGAAAGGACAAACGCGATGGTCTGCGGCTGCTCGGATTTCACGAGGTTGAAGACCTGCTGACCGTCCATCTGGCGGATTTCATCGTTCGCCTCGGAGCGCGTCGCCGGTTCGCAGCGGCTGAGAATGGATGACGCCGTGTAGTCGCCTTTGGCCAGTTCCAGCGCCGCGTGAGTGAAGCCGAGTCCGCCCAAAGTGGACCGTGCGCCTTCTTTCACGACACCGGCGAACTCGTCCATGACCTCGCGCTGTACGGCGGTCGGGATGAGCGGCATGCCCATCATTTCGCGGCAGATCGGCTCGAGCTGCACGGTGTCAAAACTCTTCATCACATCCCCAGCCGCTTCTGGCCCGATGGTGATCAGAAACGCCGCGATCTTTTGGACCTTGTTGAGTTTCGCGTATTCCATGGCCCGCTAGTTCTTGCCACCCGTGACCATCCACCCGCGCAGCGCGGCTCCGATGTTCTCCGGTTTCTGGCGGATCATTTCGTTGAGCTTTTCCACCGTGATGCCGCCGCCATTGGAGCCTTCGACGCCCGCAAACTGGCTCTGGTCCAGGATCTCGATCGGAATTTCATCCGGCTTCGTCTTCTTCAGCATGCGCATGAAGACAAAGACCAGGCCGAGCGCGACGATCACGGCAAAGCCATGCTTGAGGATGTCCGGGTTGTTCCGCACAAAATCCATCGCCCCGGTCTTCGGCGCGGGTGCGCCGTCGAAGGCGACCTCCTCGAGCGTGACGATCTTCGCGAGTTCTTTTTCGTCCGCGGCTTTGATGCCGAGGGCGTTCACCACCACCTTGCGAAGCGCATCCAATTCCGCCGGCGTGCGCGGCTGGGCACGGGCGGCCACAAAGACCGCGGCCGTGATCCGGGCCACGGTCCCGGGCGCGCGGACCGCGTTCATGGTCACCTTATTGATCTCGTAGTTGATCGTTTTGTTCTTTTGCACCTGCTCACTGTTCTTGCCGGTCCCTTTGGCGGTGGGGTCGTTGCCCGGCGGTGCCGGGGTGTTGGCGCTGGCGCCGGTGGCTCCGTTTTTCGCGCCGTCCACTTCGTTGGTCACGGTGCTCTCGTCGGTCGTGACTTCGCTCCGGAGCACCTGACCATCCGGGTCATATTTTTCCTCGGTGCGGGTGGTGCTTTCCGTGTCGAGTTCCGCAGAGACCCGGACCACCGCCGTCCCCGCCCCGAGCACTTTCGAGAGCATCGTCTCCACCTTGCGGGCAAAGTAGTCCTCCACGCTCTTGCGGAGCTTGATCTGGCTCGAGGCCGTGCCGACTTGCGAGTCTTCATTCAGGCCATCCGTCAGGACGTTTCCACGGTTGTCCACCACCGCAACATCGTCGGCGCGCAGGCTTTCCACAGCGTTTGCGACGAGAAAGCGGATCGCGTTCACCGACTCCACGGAGATGCTGCCCTCGATGAAAACGGACGCCGTCGGCTTCGCTTTGAGGTCGGAAAAAAGCAGGCGATTTTCCGGCTGGACGATGAGGACACGGGCCGAGCGCACCCCCTGGAGCTGCGCGATGGTGCGGGAAAGTTCGCCCTGCAAGGCGCGGACAAAGTTCGTGCGCTGGACGAAATCGCTGATGCCAAAATTCGCGCGATCGAAGACCTCGAAGCCCACACCTTCACCCGACGGCACACCTTTGGTGGCGAGCTGAATGCGCAACTTGTGGACCGCGTCGGCGGGCACGTAGATGGACGTTCCGCTAGTCCCCATTTCATAGGCCACACCAGCCGCCTGCACCGCGGAGAGCACCTCGGCGACATCCTTTTCTCCCAGCCGGCCATAGAGGAGCTGCAGGTGCGGGCGGTGTGACCAGAAGACCAGCGCCGCCATTCCGCCGATCACGCCGACGAGCGCGACGACGATGGACACGCGCTGATTGAGGCCGAGCTGCCGCCAGAGCTGAACGAACTGTGCAAGGAACGCTTTCATTAAAGTATCTCAACTGGCGAAGCGCCCCGTCAGACCTGCATCCGCATGATCTCCTGATAGCTCTCGACGAGTTTGTTGCGCACTTCCACCATCAGCGAGAAAGCCGTGCTGGCTTCCTGCATGGCGATCATCGCCTGGTGAAGGTTGTTGGTTTCTCCGGTGAGGACTTTGGCCTGCTCAGCCGCAGCGTTGCGCATTTTGCCGTCCACTTCCGAGACGGCGGTCTCGAGCAGACTGCTGAAGGATGACTGCGCCGCCTGCCCTGGCCCAGCGGCGCCGGTCTGGCCCACAAGCGCCCCGCTTTGCCCCTCATCCTGTTTCCCGATGCGCGTGAGCTGATCCAGCCGGAGGGGCGCCGGATGAAAGACGGGAAGCGAACCGATTTGCATGGCGGGTTATCGTTAGCGACCGATGGCGAGAGCCTTGGCGGCCATTTGCTTGGCGTTGCGCACAACCGCGAGATTCGCCTCGTAGGCGCGCGACGCGCTGAGCATGTCCACCATTTCAATGGAGAGATTGACGTTCGGCATGCGCACCACGCCGTCCTTGTCGGCGTGGGGATGCTGTGGGTTGTAAATGGTTTCGCCCTCGCGGTTATCGTTCGTGATCCCGGACACGCGGACTCCGCCCGAGGTGCCCCGCTCGGAACCAAGCACCGCCTCGAAGCTGACCACTTTGCGCTTGTAAGGATTGCCATCGACGTCGCGCGTGGTGTGCGCGTTCGCGATATTTTGCGCGACGATGTCCATGCGGATTTTTTCCGCGTTGAGCGCGCTGCCGGTGGATTTGATTCCAGTGATGAAGTTCATGGCGGTTAGCTAGTGCGGCCGGAAATGGCCATGCGGAGTCGTCTAATCGAGCCACTGACGAACTCGGTAAGGACGTCGTATTCCGCGACGTTCTTGCCGAGCGCGAGCAGCTCCTTGTCGATTTCCACATTGTTGCCGTCCTTGCGCTGGCTCGTGGCGTGCGGGTCTTCGATCAATTTCGGCGTCGGGGCGGCGGCTAGATTCCCGGAGCGGAGGCGCGCGGCAAACTCTGCCGAGAAGCTCTTGGGCAGATCGATCCGCTTGTAACCAGGCGTCTCGACGTTCGCTAGATTCGTGGCCAGTGCCTCATGACGCAGTGTGGCGGCATCGAGAAGTTTTTTGCTGGCCTGATAGTTCTTACTGGAAAATAGGCTCTCGATCATCATCGAGAGAAGGACATAGCAGGCGTCGTGCCGATAACCGCAGGGCGCGACGCGAGCAGTTGCACGAGTTCTTGCGCGTGACTTTTGGCATCCCCGGAGAGGGCCAAAGTCCGGGGCCAACCGTTCGGCGTTTGGACCACCAGTTGGCCGTCGGCGCCGAGTTGCAGTGCTGCCGGTTTGGTCGGGTTGCCGGTTTCGACCAACCCGCGAACCTCCGGGGAATCGAGCAGCGCGGCGCGCAGTTCTGCGATGCGCGCTTCGAGCGGATTCACCGCCTTCCCTACCCCGGACGCGCCAGCCTTTTTGGCCGGCCCCACCACGCGATCGAGCACTTCCTGAAACTTGACGAGCTCCGTTTCCGCCTTGCGCTCACTCGCGCGGCTCCAGTTGTCGATGAGGTTGGTGGCGACCGACGCGATGCCGGAAACGAGAAGCGGATACATGCCTGCTGCGAAGCAGACGAAGTGCCATCCACCGCCGGCTCAGCGATAAACGAGCAACCGCTGCGTCACATGCGCGAGCAGGTTGTGGTTGCGGATTTTCGAGAGCGTGGCGTCCGTGAGTTCCTGGCCTTCGGGGATGAGCAGGAGTCCCGCCGGGCTGTAAATGCCTTTCACGAGATGCATGCCGGGCTCAAGCTCGCCGAGCGTCAGTTCGCGAATCTGCCGCGGGAGAGCCTGCTTCTGGGTCACTTTAAAAAAGAGCCGCACCGCATCGGGATCAAAGGCAAAACCGGACTGCTGAACGATGAACTCGCTGGCCTGCGTCTTCGGCAGCCCCGTTTCGACAAAAGCCACAGCCACTGCGAGGCAGCGCGCCGTCCACGGAATCGTCTGTCCCGCGAGGTGGTCGGGGTATCCTTTTCCATCGAAGCGCTCGTGATGCGCGCGGATCGTCGCGCCGACCGCGGTGAGACGATCGACAAACGAGGCCAACGTCTGACCGTAAGCCGGATGCTGATGAATCATCGCCCAATCCGCTTCGGTACATTCCCCCGGATGATTGAAGAGCTTGTGCAAAATTTCGCGCTTCACACCGACGAGGCCGATGTCGTGCAGCCATGCGCTCGTCATCAGCACATGCTTTTCCTCCATGGTCAGATCGTCGGACTCGGTCATCTTCCGGCAGATCTCGACCACGGCTTTGGTGCGCGTCCCGAGCAACGGATAGAAGGTGTTGATGATGCGATGGCACAGCCCGAGGGAGTGCTCGAAATTTTCCGTGAGGGCGTCGTGCGTCTCATCGAGCTGTTCCTTTTGGAGGGTCAACTGCGCGACGTTCCTGCGCAGCACGCGATTCGCCGCCTCCAGCTCTACATTCAACGCAAGGGTCTCCGCGCGCAGGCGGTCGTTTTCGCAAAGAATGCGATGGCGCTGCACGGCGTTGTCCACCGTCGCCAGCATCTCCACGCGCGTCCACGGCTTTGCGAGAAAACGGAAGATTTCGCCGTGGTTGATGGCCCCGACCAAAGTATCGAGCGCAAAGACTCCGGTGACCAAGACGCGGGAGGTATTCGGCTGGATTTCGCGAACCTGGCTGAGCAACTCGAGCCCGGTCATCTGCGGCATGACCTGATCGGAAATCACCACCGCAAACTGCCGCTCCCGCACTGCCGCGAGCGCCGCTGCGGGATGGAGGCAGGTCGTCACTGCGAAGCCTTCGCACACCAGTTGCGCGCCCAGTGTTTCGAGGACGGCGGGGTCGTCATCCACGAGCAAAATGGCGCTTTCGGAGTTGGGAGTATTCATGATTAGCCGTGGACGCAAAAACTCTGCTGCCGGGTGGGCTCCGGTCCGTAGAGGGTGCTCAGACTGCGCAGTCGCTGGCGCGCCAACTCGAGGTTCTGCCGTTCGCGCCGCGCCGCGCCGAGCATCGTCGCCACGGCTTCGGCGTTGGCCGTTTCCGTCGTGGTCAGCCGCTCGATCCGGCAGGAAAGTGCGGGCGTCCGTCGGCTCAGACCCGCACCCGCGGCCAGGACGCACAGTTCGTCGAGGAGGGCTGGCTTCCGGGAGTGAATGTCCTCCACCGCATCGAAATCGCGCGCGCGGATGGCCACTGATTCATCGTCCGTGAGCCGCTCGTAAGCCGCCAAGCCCCGCCAAAACCGCTGTTCCATCGTCTTGCTCACGCCGCGAGTGTGGCGGACTGCTCGAGCATCTGCGCCCAGGCACCGCGGATTTCACTAAGCAACCGTTCCACGACACCGATCGGCGCAAGCTCCTTCGTGATATTCGCGGTCTGGAGCTGCTCGATCATGAAATCGTAGAGGGCAAACATCGTCTTCGGAAACTCTCCATCCACCTTCAGATCGAGACTGCACTGCAACTCGCGGAGAATCTTCTGCGCTTTGACGAGGTTGTTGTGAATTTGCTCGTTGCGGACGGCGATACTTTCCACCTGAAACCCATGCGTCGCCGTGGCGAGAAAGCGGAGCGCACCATCGAATAGCATCAGCACCAACTGTCCCGGGGAGGCCGTGGTGATGGCCACCGACTTGTAGGAACTCGCCAGTTGGGAGGGCCTCATGCGGAGCTACTTGGTCCGGCTGGCGTCGTTCACAAAGATCTCGGCAAGTTTGGCGAGAAGATCGGCCGGGGGATAATTGGGATCGGCCGCGAGCGCCTTGCCCCGAGCGACTTCCTCCGCCCTCACGGCAGGCTCATTGCGGAGCGCCTCCAGATGACGCTCGTGCTTCGTACTCTGCGTCGCCGTTTCCGGCGGTTCCTCAGGCGTGGGCTTGGCGAGCGGCGTCTTCGGCTTGGCCGGAGTCGGAACGGATTCGGTTTTGAGAGGCTGGATGTTCATCGCTTTAAGGGCTTATCGGTTGGGACTGGCGAAAGCTTTAGCGGAAAACATGCCGCGCTCCGCTTCCTGTCGCAAAGTTGCATAAGTTTGGCTCGCCACATACTTCGCAAAACGGCTCGGACTGAGGAGAATCGTGCCGCCGTCGCTCCTCAGCGGCTGTTGTTCGTTGGTGTAGCGGAGCTGGAATTGTTTTGCCGATTCGGCGACGGCCGCATTGCCGGTGTCGTAGACGTAGTCGAAAGCCCAGCGCACTTCCCCGCTGCTCACGTCCACGAGTTTCGCCCGCACGGCCATGGAGAGGGGCCGGTACGGCGAGAAATGCGTGAGGTCCGTGAACATCACGCCATCAACCGCGAACTGGCTGCGCATGCTGGAGAGCGTCTTCGACGGGAGCGCGTCGATCGAGGCCAACTGCCGCTCGCCGAATGCCTCCTCCATCTGCCCGCGGCTCACCGGCACCACTTCGAAAAGCGCCATCTTCGTCAACTCCGCACTGAACACGGCATCGAGTTCCCGCAGATAGTCGCCCGGCAGCTTCTCGCTCCAGAGCGGCAGCAACGCGATGCGACGCATCGGCTTTCCGGCAGTCTGCGACGCGGTGTAGTTTTGTGGCGGAGGCGGAGGCGGTGCGAGGGCGTACTCGGTCGTGAAGCAGCCGCTGAGCACCATCGAAAGCCCCGCCGCCGCCAGCGCGACGAGGCGGTGTGCGGCGATCATTTGCCGGACCCCGAACCGAACGCGTTGTTCAGCGACGCGAGCTGATTCTGGATATTCGACTGCGCCTCTTCCATCCGGATGAAACTCGACTCCAGCAATTGCCGCTGCTGCGTGAGCCGGCGGTCCATCGTCGCGATCTGTTCATCAATGTCCTTGGACTGCTTCGCCAGGGAGGTCGTCTGCGTCGTCAGGGATCCCGTCGAACCGGTGATCTGCTTGACGTAGGTATCGAGCCGTTTCACCAAACCATCCGTCGAATCGCCAAACAGCGAACGCACCGCATCTCCGTTGTCGCGCAGGCCGACATCCAGCTTGGTCGCATCCTTGATCTCCAGTTCGTTCGTACCCGTCTTGAAATCGATGCCGAGCCCTTCCAGCCGCTGCACCGCGCCAGTGAGACCGGGGACGGCGGCAAAGACTTTGTTGCGGAGCGCCTTGGCGATGTCGGAAAGCTCGCGATTGCCGGAAAGGGTGGACGCCGTGACCCGGCCATCGGCCGCCGTGGTGGTTCGGGTCTGCGTCTCGATGAGGGACTGCACGGCGTTGTACTTTGCAATGAAATCCTCGACTTTCGATTTAGCGCCCGAGGAATCGCCCGCGACCGTGACGCTCTCGGTCGTCTCCGACGTGGCGGTCACGGACAACCCGGCAATGCCGTGGCTGGAGTCATCAAAGGTATTGCTCGCGCTCGTCAGGACCGGGCCTCCATCGATCGCAAATTGCGCATTTTTTCCCCGCGAAAGCGTCGCTCCTCCGCCGAGACCGAGCGATTCCAGCAATCCGCCCGGACTCTCGCTGATCGCCACGCCCACGTCGCCAGTCGTCTTGTTCGTGAGGGAAAAGCGGTCGTTGACCCGGTCGAAACTCGCCGTCACTCCTGCATTCGAGGCATTGATGCGCGCCACGATGTTCTGCACGCTGTCGTTGTTCACGTTGTAGTCGATCGACACCCCATTGATCGAAAAACTGCCATTTCCGGAGCCGTCCACCGCCGTCACCGGCGACCGCAGGTTCGCGTTCGAGATCGCCGCGCTCACACTGACCACGCCGAGCGCCGTCGGCGCCAGCACGCTGCCAGACCCGTTGTTGTAAAGCTGCAGCGCGCTCAGGAAATTGCTCGAATCGTTGGCGCTGCCGAGAACGATTTCACTCGCACTATTGAGCGCCACTTTATCCGACACTGGATCATAGCTCGCGGTGACCGTCCCTCCGGTCTGCGTCGAGATTTCGTCAAAAACATCCTGGAGCGAGTCGGTCGAAGCGACCGTAATCCGCGCGCCATTGACCGTGAATTCGCCCGCGCGAATCGAACTGGCGATGGGCAGCGTGGCGATCGAGACACCGCTCACATCCGTCGTCGGGCTCAGGCTCCGCCCGACATCCGCCGCTCCGGTGCGCTGCGCTTTGGTCGCCAGTTGGGTGACCTGGACCTGGTAAGTCCCCGTCGGGGCGCCCACGGATGCACTGGACGTCCACGTGGAGTTGGCATTGGCGATTTTCGCGCTGCGCACGCCGAAGGCATCGGTCGTCTCACCGCTCAGCGCCTTGATGGAGGTCTGCAGCGCAGTGAGGTTGTCCTTCAGGGACCCCAACGAGGCGGTTTTCCTTTCACCCGCCGCTTTTTCGGCACGCAGTCGGTTCTGAGGGATGCGCTCTGCTTCCATCAGCTTGTCAACGAGGCTCCGCCAATCAAGGCCGGAGGCCAAACCTGCTAATTGTAGTCCTGCCATAATAACCCCCCCTCGGGTAGCAGGGTCCGTGCCGCCAGTTTCCGCCCTGCTTACTTTCCAGTTCCCTGCTTCTGAATCTCAGGCCACGCCTGCAAAAACGCCTCGGCCATGATCGTGTGTCCGACTCCGTTCGGATGAATCGGGTCGCCGCCATGCGTCTCCTGGGCCCTCGCCAGCATCGGTGTGCGCAGGTCCACGACCCACAGATCCTTGCGGCCTTTGAGCGTCAGCAGCCACTTGCTGTAGCGGGCCAGCACTTCGTCGTAGTAGGCATACGGCGTCTTGTAGCCAAACTTGTTCGGGTCCTTGTCCGCCACAGCCTCAGCTTCGGCGTCTGCCTTTTTTACGATCTCCGCTTTCGCCGCCGCGTCGGCTCCGTCGGGAAACGGACCGGTGCGGGCATAAGGCGGGGGCGTGAGCAGAATCACGCGTGCGCCGGTGGCCTGCACCTTGGTGATGAAAGCCTCCATGCCCGACTGATACGCTGCGAACCGCTTCTCGCTGAAGGGATGATAGATGCCGTCATTGATGCCGTAGCACGCGACCACCCAATTCGGCTTGGTGTCCGCCAGTTCCTTGTCGAGCCGGGCGAGCACGCAGGGCCGGCGTCCGGGATGGTAGGCCTCGCTGAGGTCCGAGGCGGTTTCGCTATTGCGCCCGCGGTTGACGAGCTTCGGCGGGGTCGCCGGGCTTTGTTTCGTCAGTTCCGCGCCGATCTGCCGCACGTAGCCACCTGCGGCGGTGATGCTGTCGCCGAGAAAGAGGATGGTCGGCGGGGCGGGCGCGGCTTTCTGCTCGTCCGCGCGGATGGGGGTGAGCAGGCCGAGACCGAGGACCGAGGTAACGACGGCAAGTTTCACGGAGTTCAGGGATGATGAGTGGAGGGATGGCCGTTAGCTGACCTGCCGAAGTTTCGTGATGCGTCCCGAATCCACCCACTCGGCGACGAAAATGTTTCCCGCCGCGTCGAAGCACGCGTCGTGCGGATGGAGGAACTTGCCGGCCACCCAGCCCTCGCCTTTCGCTTCGCGCCGCAACTTCATCCCGCCTTTGAGCACCGCGGCGCGCCATTCGGGATCTTCCCCGAGATGGGTGATGACCTTGTCGTCCTTGTCGAGCAGCGTAATGCGCGCGCTGAGATCCGGAACGAGCATGACATCGCCGCGGATATCGGCGTTTGCCGGCAGGATGAACCCATCGAGCGTCTTGAGGTGCTGCCCGTCGAGCGTGAACCATTGCAGCCGCTTGTTCGCCCGGTCGGTCACCACGACGGAGGGTTCGCGGCCCGGCCGGTTGTCGATCCAGAGACCGTGCGGAGTATTGAACTCACCCGCCCCCTTGCCGCGCTTTCCGAACATCGAAAGCCACTTGCCGTCTTTGTCGTAGCGATGAATGCGGAACGAGCCATAGCCGTCGGCCAGAAAGAATCCGCCATCCGGCAGGAACGCATAGTTCGTCGGCATGAAGGCATCGGCTCCCCAGCGCTTCGCGGGCTTGGTGTCCTCGTCCGCGCGGTAAATGCCGGATTCCATCGGCGCGCGCTTCTCCCACACCAGCTCGCCGGTCAGCGTGAGCTTGGCGAAGTTCTTCAACTGCTGGTAGCCGGTCACGTAGAGGAACTGGTCTTTCCCCTCCGTGCGTACCTCCAATCCGTGTCCGCCGCCTTGAAACTGATTGCCAAATGCGCGCACGAACTTGCCCGCGGCATCGAAGACGAAAATGGACGGGTGATCCTTCAGATTCTCGCGCCCCTCGTGGATGACGTAGAGCAGCCCTTCGCGATCGACAGCCACATTGTGGGTCGTCTGCCATGTGTACTGGTCCGGCAGTTGCGCCCAGTTGTGCAGCACTTCGTAGCGGTGCTCGCCTTCGCCGATGACGAGTTGGGTGTCGGACTTCTGCGCCGTCATCACCCGTGGCGCGAGCAGCGCGGCGGCGGTGGTGGCGAGGAAACGACGGCGGGTGGTGGCTGAGGGAGTTGTCATGATTTGTTGGGGTTGAGTGCGGACGTTATCCACGCTGTCTCCCTCGCCAAAGGCAAGCCGGGTCTTCGCCCCCCAGCCCCGCCGCTACGCCGGCGCGGGAGCTATTCCCACTCGATCGTCGCCGGCGGTTTGCTGCTGATGTCGTAGCAGACGCGGTTGACGCCTTTGACTTCGTTGATGATGCGCGTGGAAATCTTCGCGAGCAGTTCGTAGGGCAGGCGCACCCAGTCGGCGGTCATGCCGTCCTGGCTCTCGACGATGCGCAGGGCAATGGTGTTTTCGTAGGTGCGTTCGTCGCCCATCACGCCCACGCTTTTCACGGGAAGCAGGACGGCGAAACTCTGCCAGACACGGTAATACCAGTCGCTGGCTTTCATCTCGGAGACGACGATGGCATCGGCTTCGCGCAGGATGCGGAGGCGCTCGGGAGTGATGGCTCCGAGGATGCGGACGGCGAGGCCGGGGCCGGGGAAGGGCTGGCGCAGGGTGACTTCTTTCGGCAGGCCGAGCTGGGCGCCGACTTCGCGGACTTCGTCTTTGAACAGCTCGCGCAGTGGCTCGACGAGCTTGAGCTTCATGTTCTTCGGCAGGCCCCCGACGTTGTGGTGGCTCTTGATCAAGGCGGCGGGGTTGCCGGCGATGGCGACGCTCTCGATCACGTCGGGATAGAGGGTGCCTTGGGCGAGAAATTTGAAGCGGGTTTTGGTTCCGGCTTTGGTCAGCGATTTCACGGCGTCGTCGAAGACGCGGACGAATTCATTGCCGATGATCTTCCGTTTCCGCTCGGGGGAAGTGACCCCTTTTAACCGGCTAAGGAAGCGGGCGGAGGCGCGGACCGTCTTGAGACGGATGTGAAAATTGTCGCCGAAAAGGCGTTGGACGGCTTCGGCTTCGTTGGCGCGGAGGAGGCCATTGTCCACGAAGACGCAGGTGAGCTGATCGCCGATGGCTTTGTGCAAAAGGGCGGCGGCGACGCTGCTGTCCACGCCGCCGCTGAGTCCGAGAAGGACGTGATCTTTGCCCACCCGCTCGCGGATCTGCGCGCAGATTTGCTCGATGAATGAACCCATCGTCCAATCCATTTTGCAGCCGCAAATCTCGTAGAGAAAATTGGCGATGAGTTCCTTGCCGCGCGGGGTGTGGACGACTTCGGGGTGAAACTGGAGGCCGTAGAATTTCTTCTTCGGATGCTCGATGGCGGCGAAGGGGGAGTTGTCCGTGGTGGCGACGGTGCGGAAGCCGCGCGGGAGTTTGGTGAGTTTGTCCCCGTGGCTGTTCCAGATGTCGATGGCGGCGGGCAGACCGCGGAAGAGTGGGCACGCCCGCTCCTGCACCGCGAGCAGGCCGCTGCCGTACTCGCGCCGGGCGCTGTGCTCGACTTTGCCGCCGAGATGGTGGCCCATGAGTTGCATGCCGTAGCAGATGCCGAGGATCGGCAGGCCGAGATCGAAGAGGGCGGGATCAGGCTGTGGCGCGTCCTTTCCATAAACGCTGGCGGGGCCGCCGCTGAGGATGATGCCCCGCGGCTGGAGGGCGGCGATTTCTTTGGCCGGCAAATCGCAGCGCACGATCTGCGAATAGACCTGACACTCGCGCACCCGCCGCGCGATGACCTGCGTGTACTGCGAACCGAAATCGAGGATGACGATGCGCGAAACCGCACCGGGGGCCGGGGAGCTAGTTGCCGACACGGGTGTTCTCGCGGATGAGGGGATCTTCGGAGCGGTCGGGCTGGGAAAGCGAACCCTGGCCGGTGACGCCACGCTGAAATTTCTCGGCGGGATTCGGCTTGGTGCGGTCGGGCGCGACATCGGTTTCACAACCGCTCAGGAGGACGCCCGCACCGGCGAGCACAAACGAGGCAAGGATGGCTTTCATGCGCGATATAAGTAGCGCGGCGCATTTTCATGGGAAGGTAAAAATGCCGCGCGGGGACGATTGCGCGACGTGCGCGCCTGCGGCATAAAAATGGCCCGATGATTCCCGCGGAACCGCTTCTTCACGCGTATCGCAGCGCAGTCTTTCCCATGGCCGAACCCGACGGCCAGGTCTCGTGGTATTCGCCGGACCCGCGTGCGATCATCCCGGTGGACGACGGCTTTCACTTGCCGCACGGGCTGCGCCGGGTTTTGCAAAAAGGCCGCTTCGAGATCCGGGTGAACGCGGGCTTCGAGGCCGTGATGCGCGCCTGCGCGGAACGCGACGAGACGTGGATCAATGAGGAGATCATCGCCAGCTACGTGAACCTCCACCGACTCGGCCACGCCCACTCCGTGGAGGCGTGGCTTGACGGGCGGCTCGCCGGCGGGCTCTACGGCGTGACCCTAGGCGGCGCGTTCTTTGGCGAGTCCATGTTTCACACGGTCACGGATGCCTCAAAGGTGGCGCTGCACGCGCTGGTCATGCGGCTGCGCGCCCGTGGCTTCACGCTGCTCGACACGCAATGGATCACGCCGCACCTCGCCACTTTCGGCGCCCGCGAAATCTCCCGCCGCGAATACACCCGCCGCCTCCGCGCCTGCGTGGACGCGCCGTGTGAGTTTCTGGACGCACCGCCGGAGTGACGACCACCGTCGAGCCCGCCCCGAAAATCAGCGAAATGAGTATCTGGCTCACCGCACCAGATTTCCGGGATCGCCCGCCGCTCACGCTGCCGAAGGAACCGCCGCCGACGAGAGTGCCGCCACTTCTGCCTTTGCTTTTCACACCCACTCCGCACCCAGCAGCTCCGCCTGCGCGTGCACCGTCTTCACGGCTTCTTCCTGCAAATCCGGCGGGTAGCCGGGTTTGTTCAGGATGCGTTTCACCATCACTTTGACCCGGGCGCGGGCGCTTGCGCGGAGGGTCCAATCGATGGTGACGCTCTGGGAAAGTTCGAATGCAGAAGTGCGAATTTCGAGCCAGAAGCCGGTTTCGTCCGCTTCCCCCTCGACGGTTCCGGGTTTCGAGATGAAGTCGGCCTTCGATTTTCCACGACACGCTGAACGGTAGTTGGCCGCGACCGAACTCGACGAGCGGATGACTTGCCCTATGGCGTGCCGTGTTTCCAAGACTTGCGGAAAATCAGCGCACAACCCGATGCCATCGAGCGCGAATTTCTTGGTTCGTTTCTTCAGTGCTTCACTCATGGCTTTTCAATTCCACATGCGCGCTTCGGCATTCGACATTCGGCGTTTCCGTGCGGGGCGCGGACGTGCTCTGGGCCGCTTGCCACCGGGTGGCGGAGGGTCCGCTCACGCGGGAGCGCTGCGGTCCGTGGCGCGTGGGCGTGCGGCCCCTCGCGCGGAGGGTGGATGAACGCCTCGCCGAGCCCCTCGGTGCGACGGTCCCGCGATCATGAAAAACCTTCACCGACTGTTCCGGCGGGAAAAGCGCAGGTTGCTCAGTGCAACAGATTCCGCCCCGTCATCTCCCCCGGCTGCGCCACGCCGAGCAGCCCGAGCAAAGTCGGTGCGACATCCGCGAGGATGCCGCTCCCGATCTTCGCGCCCGGTTGCGGCGAAACGTGGAGGATCTGCACGAGATTCGTGGTGTGTGCGGTGTTCGGTGAACCGTCCGCGTTGCGCATCTGCTCGCAGTTGCCGTGGTCGGCGGTGATCAGCAGTTGCCCGCCGAGCGCGAGCGTCCGTTCCACCACCTGCCGCACGCAGTCGTCGATCGTCTCCACCGCTTTGATCCCCGCCTCGACTACGCCGGTGTGCCCGACCATGTCCGGGTTCGCGAAGTTCAAAATCACCAGGTCGTAATCCGGCAGCGCCGCCATCACCCGCGCCGTCACCTCGGGCGCGCTCATCTCGGGTTTGTAGTCGTAAGTCGGCACGTCCTTCGGCGACGGCACGATGATGCGGTCCTCGCCCGCGAACGCCTCCTCCACCCCGCCGTTAAAAAAGAACGTCACGTGCGGATACTTCTCCGTCTCCGCGATGCGGAGCTGCCGCCGCCCTGTCGCGCTCACCACCTCGCCGAGCATGTTTTTCAGCGACTGGGGCCCGAAGACCACCGGGCACCCATAGGTCTCGTCATACTCCGTGAGCGTCACGTAATGCACCGCCGGCACCGCCTCGCGCTCGAAATCCGCGAAATCCTTTTCCAAAAACGCCCGGGAAAGCTGCCGCGCCCGGTCCGCCCGGAAATTGAACCACAGCACCACATCGCCGTCCCTCACCCGCTGCTCATTCGCGTGGGAGAAAATGATCGGCTGGAGAAACTCATCGCCCCGCCGTTCCTGCGTGTAGGCCGCGCGCACCGCCGCACTCGGCGTTTCGTGCGAAACCGGCCCGCGCCCCAGCACGATCGCGTCCCACGCCAGCTTGTTCCGCTCCCAGCGCTGGTCGCGATCCATGGCAAAGTAGCGCCCGATGACCGTGGCGATCCGCGCCCCGCTCGGCTGCAACCCCACCTGCACCCGCGCCAGGAAATCCGCGCCACCCGTCGGCGACGTATCCCGCCCGTCGGTGATCGCATGCACCATGATGTCTCCCACGCCCGCGCCTTTCGCCGCCGCCGCCAGCGCGATCAGATGCTCCTGATGCGCATGCACCCCGCCATCGCTCACCAGCCCCAGCAGGTGCAACCGGCTCCCCCGCGCCTGCGCAAACGCCGCCTGCAACACCGGGTTGGTCGCCAGTTCCCCGTCCACGATCGCCTTATTGATCCGCGTCAGATCCTGATACACCACCCGCCCCGCGCCGAGATTCATGTGGCCCACCTCGGAATTCCCCATCTGCCCCTCCGGCAAGCCCACATCCATCCCGCTCGCACTCAGCGTCCCCTGCGGGTAGGTGGCGTAGAGGTGGTCGTGGAAAGGCGTGCGCGCCAGCAGCGTCGCATCGCCATTTTCCACCGCACGCGCGCGCCCGCCGGGATTGATTCCCCAGCCATCGCGAATGATCAGCACCACAGGTTGTTTCGGCATAAGCCGCGCGGTTTCGCACAATCCCGCCGCCGAGTCAAAACCTCACCGTCCCCGGCTCGCGCCCCTCACGCTCTGCGCCGCGCGGTCGCGGCGCGCGAACTCATTTGCCCCGCCGCACCTCCAGGCCGGCGAGGGATCCTTTCCGAAACGCCCGATCAGCTCGCGCACGAGTTCGAGCAACGCCCGTCCGGTCCCGGCAAAAACGTCGCCGATCGCCCGCTATTGCCGCAGAATGCCGCAGGTCTGCCAGCCGTGAAGGGGCTGGAGACTATGGCTCGAATTCGTCAGCAGCAGAGAGAACCGTGGGCAATGCTCAGGTTCATGATGGCGATTCGGGCGTTGGCGATTCGCTCAAAACGCGCTGCCAGACTTTTTCAAACTCCCGCTTTGCGACCAGACAATCCTCCCACGGTGCTGGCCACGTGCTGATGCCGTAGCCCGAAGCGACCGGGCCGAGTTCCGGCACGACCCACAGCTCATTGTGCGGGCGCGGCCCGGCGAGCCAGCAGCGGAAAAGGTCGCCGACGAAGACGAGGTTGTCCTCGAACTCGCGGGTCAGGTTTCCGCGCCCGTCCGTGACCGGCACCTGGCAGTGGTGGCCGTTGAAGGGCCGGAGATGCGTGAGGTTGCCCTTTTGCAAAAGCTCCGGTCGCGTCAGCAGACGCTGCGAAAAATCCTCGGGCCGCAGATGTTTCACGACCGCGATGTGGGAGTAGTCGAGATTCATGCGCAGCAGCTGGCCGGTGGCCGCGCGATAGCCGTCGGCGATGGCGTAGGCTTTCTCGGGCGTTTCGGTGCAAGTGTCGCGGTGGACTTCCAGATGCACGTTTGCCTGCTGCCGCTCGGCTTCCTCCATGAGCCGGATCGTGAGCTGGATCGCGTCTTCCACCGGCGTGTCGTGATCGGCAAGTTGGACGTTGATCGTTTCCGCGCCGGCCTCCAACTGCGTGCGGATCGCCAGGGCAAATTCCTCCGCGTTGCCTCCATCGAAGTGGCCCGAAAAGCGCAGGTCGTAGGTCTTCAACAATCGCGCAATCTCCGGCGAGCCGCGCCAGTTCACGCCGTCGAATCCCGCTTCCTTGATGGCTTGGAATTTTCTCTCCAGCGACCACTCCGCCTCCGCGGACGGGTGGCCGACGAGCGTCCACAGGTTCGCGATGAAAACGATCTTCGGCGTGGCAGGCATGGGGAGTAGCGGAGGTAGTTTGGATCGCGCCCGGTCCCGGCCGGCAGCGCGTGAGCCAGCGGCGCTGCGTTAGTTGGCGGCGGCCTTCTCCTTCAGCACCCGCGCGCTCGCGTCCTTTTTTTCGTCCAGCCAGGCCACATTCGACGAGTCGTCCGCGAACCGCTTGATTCCGACCTGTTTGATCATCTCGTCCGCGACTTTCACCAGCGGCGTGTAGCGCGGATGATGCGCCTCCTTGTAGGGATCGTTCTTCTTGTAGTTGTAGCAGCAGATCATCGACCAGCGCGGGTGCTCGGAATTGTTGCGGTCCGAGGCGTGCAAAAGATTGCCATGAAAGAAAATCACGTCGCCCGGCTCCATCGTGCAGTGGACGAGTTCGAAGCGCTTCTTCGCTTCCTCGACCCTCTCCAGATTCGCCCCCGCCTGATCGCCCGTGAGCACGTGATCCACCCGGCCCAGCTGGTGCGAGCCGCGGAGCACTTGCAGGCAGCCATTTTCCAAAGTCGCGCGATCCACCGCGATGGACGCGCTGCACAAGTCCGGGAACATCACGCCGTTTTGATACCAGTAGCCATAATCCTGATGCCACGCCCACGCGCCGCCGACCTTGGCGTCCTTCATAATCATCTTCGAGTGGTAGTGATACGCCTCGTCCTCCAGCAACTGCTCCACGGAATCCACCAGCTTGTGACAGCGCGCGAACATCCCGTAGATGCCATCGCCCGGATGATTCCACAGCGAGAGCCGCACCATCGCGCCCGAGCCGTCGTCCTTGCCAAAGGCGTGATCATCGAGCGCCTTGTCGGTCTTGCACGCCTCGCGCAGGAGCTTGATTTCCTCCGGGTCGAAGAGCCCTTTGACGATGACAAAGCCATCGCGGTGGTAAGCGGCGATTTGTTCAGGGGTGAGTTTTCCGGTGTTCATAAAGGTGGAGGATCGGGAGTGATTGGAAACGTTGTTGGCAGGCGGTTGGAATGACCGGCAGACGCGAAAATTACTGGCAGGCCGGACGGCGCGTCAATGCGCGGTTTCTGCGCGCCCGCGACGCTGCTCCTGTTGAAAAACTACTCTCGCCCGCCGCCCTTCTTCCCCCTGCGTTTCCCACGAGGGAGAAGCAGATGCGGACTTCGAATGCGCAAGGCATTTCAGCAGCCTCCCATCCCGTGCTGCCGGCGACAATGAACCGGGTGATTGAAATGCGGTGACGCCTATTTCAGCGCCTTCAACTCCTCGTGCGTCCACGGTGTCTGGCGGTCGGCGATTTCCTTTCTCACCTTCCCAACGGTGGCGGCGGCGGCGGGCTTCTTCCAGCCGTGCCAGCGTTCGCCGATGTAGCTGAGGACTTGGGCGATTTGTTCGTCGGTGTGGGATTTCTCGACGGACGGCATGAGACCCTCGCCGTAGCTCACGCCCTCGATCGGGCCGATTTGGCCTTTGAGCAGCACGCGGGCGAGGACAGGGACATTGCCGCCACTCGCGAACCACGCGGATTTCGTGAGCTGCGGGGCGAGGAGTTTTTCGTCGATGCGCACGCCGTTGCCGTCGGGTCCGTGGCACGCGATGCAGAGGGTTTCATAGACGAGCCGGCCGCTCTTCGCGCTGTCGCCGAGCTGGCCGAGATTCTGGTCGCCGCGGTCGCGCTCGATGAGCTTGGCGACGATGGGGAGAGGGCGGGTGATGTCGAGAAATGCAGGCGGCATCTGCGCGGCACCGGTCTGCGCGGCGGCGCGAAAGGCGAGGAAGACTTGTGCGGCGACTTGCGCGTCGGTGTCGGCGGCCATGACGGCGAGCGCGGTGGAAAATGCGGGGTCGCGCTGGGCGAGGCGCGGCTCGGCGAGTTGGACGGCGGCGCGGCGGACTCGTGGGTGCGGGTGTTTCAGCGCGGCGAGGAGGGTGTCTTTGTCCAAAGCGCCGAGACCTTCGAGGCACCAGAGCGCGTGGATGCGGGCGTCCGGCGATTCGTGGCCGGCGGCCAATTTCGCGAGCGCGGGGACGGCGGACTTGTCGCCGCGCGAGACGATGAGCGCCTGCGCGGTGTCGCGCCACCAGCCGCTCGGGTTGGCGAGGTGGGCGACGAGTTGCACGGGCGTTTCGTCGAGCATCCGCGGGGCGGCGGCGGGCGGCGCGGCGTCGGGCAGCAGACGGTAGATGCGGCCGTGGCGGAAGACTTTCAGCATGCCCCACTTCTTCACGCGGTGGTAACGCTCCACCCAGGTTTCGAGTTTGTTCTTGCGGTAATCCTCGACGTAGCGCGCGCGCAGTTCGGGTGTCACGGCTGTGGGAAACCACTCCTTTTCCTGGATGATGCCGCGATACATGTCGGCGATATAGATGCCGCCGTCGGGGCCGTTTTCCGTCCACACCGGGCGGAAATACGCGTCGGTCGAGCGGACAAATTCGGAATCGGGAAACGCATTGTGCGCGATGCCCACGCCGTCCTTCCACGCGAAGCGGCTCAGGCGGATGAAACGCCCGACCGGCTCGCATGTCGCCGCGTGGCCGTGCCATTGCGCGAATGCTGCCGAGCGCACGATCGTCTGCCCGCACGTCGCGGAAAATCGGATGAGCTGGGCCTGCCTTTTCACGTCGTAGCCGCCGTCGCTGTAATCCCACACCGGGCAGATGCCCCACGTGCGATTGAAGCCATCCGCGTGCTCCTTCATTGGCAAAATGGGATAGCCCGCCGGGAGCTGGAACGAGTGCGCCGGGTTCGCGCCGCCGCCCCAACTGCTCACCAGCCGTCCGTCGTCATCGCGCGCGAGGCCCCACTGGCTGATGCGCCC
>CAIQUL010000044.1 GCA_903874975.1 uncultured Chthoniobacter sp.
CCGGCGGGAGGCTCAAACCAATGAAAGCCTATTCCTGTTCGGGCAGGCAGATGAACTCGCGGACTTTTCCGGCCAAGACTATTCCCGCCCGCTCGTGCGAGAGTGGTGGAGAAAGCCATACGACATGGCCCGTTACCAGCGGACGAAGCGGAGCTTCGCAGATAGCGGCGTGACCAACCGAGAGCTTGGTCACGAGGGCTAAAGAATTGCTGGAAGGAGCGTAGGAGAGCCGGAGGTAAAGCGCGTGGAGTCTGTCGCAAAATGCCGCCTGCTCACATGGCGCGCGTTCTTGAAAGGCACCTGCCCTCGACAAAACCTTCACCACCGGCAGAGACCGCGCTATGTATCGCAGTAGAGTGAAGCCGCGCCTCTATCTCGAAACCACCATCCCCAGCTACCTCGTCGCGCGTCCGCACGGCGACGCCCGCATTGCCACCGACCAAGCGGCCACCATCCAGTGGTGGGATTCGCACCGCGACGACTTTGAATTGTTCATCTCCCCGGTCGTCATCCGCGAAGTCAGCCGCGGCGACGCGGAAATGGCCGCCCTGCGCCTCGCCAAAATCGACCGCCTGCCCGTCCTCGCGCCCACTCTCGCATCCGAGGCCCTCACCGAGCGACTGCTGCTCGACCGGATCGTCCCCGCCGTCGCCGCCGATGATGCCGCGCACATCGCCCTCGCCGCCGCGCACCGCATGGACTTTCTCCTCACTTGGAACTGCAAACATATCAACAACCGCTTCGCCTTCCGGCGCATTGAGCGCGCGTGCACCGCCGCCGGATGCGCCTGCCCCGTCATTGCCACGCCCGTGGAATTGATGAACCTTGAGCCATGAGCGAAAACGAAATCCTCGCCGACCTCCGCCGCATCCGCGACGAACACGCCCGCGAGTGCGGCTACGATGTCCACACCATGTTCCAGCGGATGCGGGAGGAAACCGCGCAACTCGCAGCCCGTGGCTGGCAAGTGGTCTCCCCTGCGGACGAACCCACCGCCGTTGTTCGTGAGGAACCGCCGAAGTCGCACTGAGGCGGTGTGTCACGATGAAATGCGAACGCTACAGCCGTGTCGCGCTTGCGACCGGCGACATCGCCACGCTGCGGGAGCCGCTTGTGGGTTATTGCGTCCGCCATTTCTAAAGCTTCACGCCGAAGTCATCATCTTCGCCGAGCGAGAGGACGAAGGCGGTGAGGAGCGCGATCACTTTCTCCACGTCGGCGAGGTCGGCCATCTCGACGACGCTGTGCATGTAGCGGAGCGGGATGGAGACGAGGGCGCTGGGGATGCCGTCGCGCGAGTCGAAGATGACGTCGGTGTCGGTGCCGCTGTAACGCGAGCTGCTCTCGTGCTGGATGTTGATCTTCGCTTTGCCGGCGCAATCGAGCAGGCGGCTGATGACGGCGGGGTGGTTGCAGGTGCCGTGGGTGATCGAGGGGCCGCCGCCGAGTTTGACTTCGCCGTGCTGGGCGGCGTCGATCCCCGGGGTCTCGGTGGCGTGGGTGACATCGAGGACGACGCAGACATCGGGCCGGAGTCGGTGCGCGGCCATCTTCGCGCCGTGGCCGCCGATTTCCTCCATGACGGCATTCACGGCGATGAGCGTGGCGCGCGGTTTCTTTTTCGCGCGGCTGAGGCGGGCGAGGACTTCGGCGATGATGAAGCCGCCGAGGCGGTTATCGAGCGCGCGGCCGACGATGCGGTTCTTGCCGAAAGGCTCGGCGGCGTCGTGATAGACGGCAGGGTGGCCGACGCGGAGGCCGAGGGCGGCGACTTCCTCGGCGGTGCTGGCGCCGACATCGACATAAAGCTCGTGGATCTTCGGCGCTTTCTCGTCGCCGAGGGAATCCTTGCGGAGGTGGATGGCGGTGTTGCCGATGATGCCGGCGACGGTGCCTTTTTCGCCGAGGAGATCGATGCGCCGCCCGCGCGCGGTGGCGGTGTCGCTGCCGCCGATGCGGTCGATGCGCAGCCAGCCTTCCTTGGTGATGTGTTTGATGATGAAGCCGATTTCGTCGGCGTGGGCTTCGAGCATGACGCGGCGCGGTTTTTTGGCGGTGCCATCGAGGGTGGCCCAGGCAGTGCCGTAGGCGTCGTTTTCCACGCGGTCGGCAAAGCGGCGCGCATAGGCGGCCCATTTGCGCTGGCCGGGGAGTTCGAAGCCGGTGGGGCTGGGCGTATTGAGGAGGTCGAAGAGGAAAGTGCGGGCGGCGGTGTCCATGCGGGGATGTTGCGCGAGCGACTGGGCTGGGGAAAGACGGTTCTTTTTAAACCGCAGAGGCGCAGAGGACGCAGAGGTCGGAGAAGAGAATCACTCCCTCTGCGTTCCTCTCATTTCCCTCTGCGCCTCTGCGGTTGAAAAAAAGCGCGGTAGCAAGGTGACGATTGGGTGACACCCGGGGCGCGTGCTTGCGACGAGCGCGGGCGGCGTGCAAGCTGCGCGGCCTTTTCCCATGAAAACCAAAGTGCTCTTCGTCTGCATCCACAACAGCGCGCGCTCGCAAATGGCCGAGGCGTGGCTCAACCACATTTGCCCCGAGTTTTTTCAGGCGAGCAGCGCGGGGATCGAGCCGGGGACGCTGAACCCGCTGGTGGTCGAGGCGATGGCGGAGGTGGGGATCGACATCTCCCGACAGGTGCCGCAGGGCGTGTGGGATGTGTTCAAGCGCGGGGAAACTTTTGGCTACCTCATCACGGTCTGCGACGAGACAAGCGCGGAGCGGTGCCCGGTTTTTCCCGGCAGCGGCATTCGGCTGCACTGGGGCTTTCCCGATCCTTCCGTGCTGACCGGCACGCGTGAGGAGAAGCTCGCAGAGGTGCGGAAAATCCGGGACGTGATCCGGGCGAAAATGGAAGCGTGGTGCGCGGAGAAGTGCGTTTCCGAGGCGACGCGATGAAGCGCGCGTGCTTCGCGGAATTTCTCGGCACAGCGGCGCTCGTTTTCGCGGGCACCGGCGCGATCGTCATCAACGACGTGAGCCACGGCGTGATCACCCACGTCGGGGTCGCGATGACCTTCGGCCTGATCGTCCTAGCGATGATCTACACGCTCGGCGAAATCTCCGGCGCGCACCTCAATCCTGCGGTGACAATCGCGTTCTGGCGGGCGCGGCGCTTTGAGGGGGCCAAAGTGCTCCCGTACATCGGCAGCCAGGTCGCCGGTGCGCTGGCGGCGAGCGGCCTGCTGCGCGCGCTTTTTCCCACCCACGCCACGCTCGGCGCCACACTCCCGGCGGGCTCGGCCGGGCAGTCGTTCATTTTGGAAGTCGTGCTCACTTTTCTGCTCATGCTGGTGATCCTCAATGTCTCGACCGGGTCGAAAGAGAAGGGCATCACCGCGGGCATTGTCATCGGTGCGGTCATCATGCTGGAGGCGATGTTCGCCGGGCCGATCTGTGGCGCGTCGATGAACCCCGCGCGGTCGCTGGCCCCGGCGCTCGTCTCGGGAAATCTCGGCGCGCTCTGGGTCTATCTGCTCGCCCCCGTGCTCGGCGCGTGGCTGGCCGTCGGCGGTTGCCGCGGCCTCCAGCCCGCCGGCTGCTGTCGCGCGCCGACCTCGGAGTAGGCGGTGAATTTCCATTTGGGTTTTGCGGGACGTTGACCGATAGATTCTGCTCGTCCTGCCCGAATTATGAAGCCTTTCCGCCTCGCCCTTACCGTCGCCGTGACCCTCGGTGCTCTGCCGCTTTTCGCCGCCGAGGATCCCCTCCAGTCCTTCCCGCCGGGGAAGCCGGGGATGCGCTTCATTCCGTCCACGCCTCCGCCCGACACGGCGGCCAATAAACTCTATCCCGCCGCTTACATCAAAGCCGTCGGCGACGTCATCCGCGCGTTCCGAGCGCGCGACTGGCCGCAGACCCTCGAATTTCTCGACCGCGCGGACAAAATCCATCCGCCCACACCAGTCACGTTGAACACCCGCGCAGCGATCGCCATTGAGGAAAAGAAATTTGAAGACGGCGCGCGCCTTTGCCAGCAAGCACTGAAGCTGGACCCGAAATTTTACCCCGCGCGCTTCAACCTCGCGGAGATCGAACTGGTGCAGGGCCGCTACGCTGAAGCGCGCAAGGCGTTCGAGAAATTCGTCCGGGAAAACCCCAAGGACGAACTCGCCCGCTTCCGGGTGTTCCTCACTTTTCTCCTCGAAAAAAACTACGACGACGCCCGCCGCTCCATCGACCAGATCCCCTTCCCTGGCGACACGCCCGCGTATTATTACGCGAATGCGTCCTGGGAGTTCGCCCACGACCGCGCCTCCGAGGGGCACAAATGGCTGGGCCGCGCCGACTGGATCTTTGGCCCGGAGAGATCCGAAATCTTTGCCGACTCGCTCTACGAACTCGGCTGGATCAAACGTCCTGCGCCCAATTCGGCCAAAGTGAAACCCGTGTCGCCGCCCGCCGCTGCCGCTCTGGAAGCTCCCAAGCCCTTAACGCTCGCGCCGTAGAAGTAGCTACGGCTGGGCGCGGAGGATTTGCGCGATGCCGCGGAGCGGGATGCCGAGCCAGGCGGGGCGGTTGTTGAGTTCGTAGTTCACTTCGTAGAGCGCTTTTTCGAGGAGGAAAGCATCGAGCAACCGGTGTCGGCCCGTGCGCTCCGCCGGGGCAAAAGCCGCGCCGGCGGTGGTCGCTGTCCACGCGTGGAGAAACGCCTCGCCCGCCCGCTCGTGCCAGCGTTCGACGTGCGGCTCCAGCTCGGGGCGGTGCTCCGGGAAGGCTGCCAGCGCACTGTGCGCCGCGTAGTGAAACGACCGCAGCATCCCGGCGACATCGCGCAGCGGTGAGCGCTTGCGCCGCCGCTCCGCGAGCGACTTTGCGGGCTCGCCCTCGAAGTCGATGATCACGAAATCGTCGCCCGCGTTGAGCACCTGCCCGAGATGGTAGTCGCCGTGCGTGCGTGTCTTCGCCGCCCCGACGGGCAGCTCGCTGAGGGCGGCGATGCGCGCCAGCAGCGCGGGCTCGGCGGCCAGCAGCCCGGCGGCGAGTTCGCGGGTTGCGGGATCGAGTTCGTCGAGCCGGATGCGGAGTCGCGCGCGCACCTGTGCCAGCGTCGCCAGCGTCGTTTCCGCCAGCTCGGCGAAGTCAGCCGCCCTCAGCGGCTCCGGCGCGAAATCAACGTCCGTCACCTCCGCCGCCAACGCATGATGGAGCGCCCCGGTGCGCTCGCCGAGTTGCGCCGCCCGCGCGAGATACGCCGCCTCGATCCGCTCCGCCTCGCGGAGGTCGCCCGCGCGCACGCACATCAGTTGCCGGGTCAGCTCGCGCAGCGTGAAATTCCAGGCGTCACCGTCGTTCGCGATCATGCCCGTCGCCAACGCCAGCAGCAGCGGCTCGCGTCCGGCACCGCGAAACTCCAGCGCCCCGCGAAACGGCGGCACGTGCGGAAAACCGCGCGCGCCGAAGAAGCGCAGCATTTCCGCGTCGGGGTTCACGCCCTCCTCCACGCGGCGATAGAGTTTTAGAAAAATACTGTCGCCGAAAATGATCGCGGTATTGCTCTGCTCGACCGCCAGCACGCGCGACTCCGGCGCGCTCTCCGGCAGCCCGCGGCCGGGGACGCCGCGCAATTCGCCCACCTCGCCGCCCTGCGCGATGAGCGCCAAAAGCGCCGCGCGAAAACCTGCGTCCTCCACCGCATCGAAGAGCACTCCACCTTCGCGGAAACGCGCGATGAGGGACGCCCGCGCAGTGCGTTCCAGCGCTTCCGCCGGCGGGCCCGCCGCGCATTGCAGCGGCAGCAGATACGTTTCGCTCGCTCCATCGGCATACGCGATTTCCACCAGCGCCAACCGCGCCGCATCCGCCGCCGGCGAAACCGCCACCATCTCGCGCACGGCGAAACTCCGCGGCTCCCGCGCCTTTCCCCCGAACCACCGGCAGCGCGCGAAGTAACCGGGGAGAACTTCGCGTTCGAGCAACGCGCGGATTTCACCGGGTGCGAAAACCTGCTGACCAGCGGTTTCGGGGAGCAGGAAAAGATCGGCGTGCGGATTCATGGAAGGCGCGGGAGTTTTGTCGGAAAGCGCCGGGCTCCACCAGCCCGCTCACCGCCACTCGTGCCGCGGGTATTTGCGCTGCAGCTCCTGTCTGATTTTCGGGTAGCTGTCCTTCCAGAAGGTTGCGAGGTTTTGGGTGATCTGGATGGGGCGGTGGTTAGGCGCGAGCACCTGGATGACGAGCGGGATGCGGTGCGCGGCGATGCGCAGTTCGCCGGTGACGCCGTAGAGATCCTGGATGCGGGTCGCGATGTGCGGCGCGGTGCCGGCGGCGTAGACGATCTTCGCTTTGCGTCCGTTCGGTAGCTCGATCCGCTCGGGAGCCTGGTCGTCGAGGAGCTGCTGCTGCACAGGCGAAAGCCACGACTTCACCACGGGCCAGACGGGCCTCTCCTTGATGTCTTTGTAGCTCACCGCGCCATGGCAGATCTGCTCCACGAGCATCCGGCGCTCGTCGTCGCCGAGTTTCGGCAACTCGTATTCCGGGAACCATTCCGCGAGTTGATTCAACCGCAGAATCCATTGATCCACGGTGTTGTCCCACAGCTTCAACGGGCAGGTGCCGGCCTCGACTTCGCGCGCGAGCAAGGCCGCGGCTTGCTCGTGCGGCACTTTGTCCGACTGCTCGGAGCGGAGCACGAGATCGTGAAACCGCGTCTGCTTTTTCGCCAGCACGCGGCGGAGCGAGGAGTCGAAAAAAACGTCCGTCGTCTCGCGGAAGCCGGCGGGGAAAAGCTCGCGCAGCCATTCCTCTTTGATCGCGGTAGCCAGCGAGAGCAGCGTCTCCACGTCGCCGCGCATCTCGACCTCGCGCACTTCGCTGGCCACGAGGAGCGGCGTGCCGACCACGCTCTCGCGCGCGAGCACGCCTTTGCGCCCGTGGACGAGCGCGCAGCGGAGCGTGCCGCCGTCGAGCCGCAGCGCGACCATGTCGGGGAAACCCGCGAGCACGCAGCGCTGGAGCGCCTCGGCCGGGGTTTCGCGCGCCGTGGTGTCGAGTCCCTCGTCGTGGGCGATCCGTAGAAACTGCTCGGCCAGCGCCGCGGCTTCGCGCGCGGCGGGTGCGTGGATACCGAGCGGGCGGCAGGTCTGCGGGTTGAAATTGCGTTGCTCGGCAAAGCGCAGCGCGCGCAGGTGGAGGAAGAAATCGCTCTCCGCGCTTTCGCCGAGCGCGGCGTCGCGATCCTGCTGCATCTGTTTGCCCTCCGCGCGGCGGAGCAGCCCGCGGCCTTGGGTCAGCGCGGCGATTTGTACGACCGCGGGAACGCAGCCCAGTTCGTGCGCCGCGAGCAGCATGCGCGCGTAACGCGGGTGCGCGGGGAAGGCGAGCATGCGGCGGCCGAGCGGGCTGATCGCACCCGCACTGTCGAGCGCGCCGAGATCGGTGAGCAGCGTGAGCGCGCGCTCGAGCGAGCGGGCGTCGGGCGCTTCGAGCCAGCGGAATTTCGCCACGTCCTCCACGCCGCTCGCTTTCAGGGTCAGCACGACTTCGGCGAGATCGAGACGTTTCACCTCGGGCAGTTCCTGCGCGGGCCGGTCGTGATGCTCGCGCTCCGTCCACAGCCGCACGCAACGCCCCGGCGCGGTGCGGCCCGCGCGACCCGCGCGCTGTTCGGCGCTCGCGCGGGAGATGCGCTCGACGAGCAACGTATTGATGCCGCGATACGGATCGAAGCGCGCGATTTTCGCCTGCCCCGCGTCGATGACCACGCGCACGCCGTCGATGGTCAGCGAAGTCTCCGCGACGTTCGTGGAGACGATGACCTTTCGCTGCTGGTAGCGTGCGACCGCGGCGTCCTGGTCTGCGGCGGGCAGCTCGCCGTGCAGCGGGAGCACCGTGCATTGGCTGCCGGCGCGGGTGTGGCGGATGGCGGAAATGGTGCGGCTGATTTCATACGCGCCGGACATGAAAACGAGCACGTCGCCTTCCGTCTCCCGGCTGATGCGCTCGAACTCTGCCGCCGCCGCGTCCCACACCGGGAAGTCGCCGAGCGGCTTTTCGAGGTACTCCACATCGACCGGAAACGTGCGCCCGCGCGAGGTCAGCAGCTCGCAGGGCGCGAGATACTTTTGCAAAGATCCTGCGTCGAGCGTGGCGGACATGACCACGAGCTTGAGGTCGGGCCGGCGCGACTCTTGGAGGTCGAGGGCGCGGGCGAGGGTGATGTCGCCATAGAGATGCCGCTCGTGGAATTCGTCGAAGACAATGACGGCGATGCCGCGCAGCTCAGGGTCGCTCAGCATCTGCCGCAGCAGCACGCCTTCGGTGACAAAGCGGATGCGCGTCTTCCGGCCGCACACTTTGTCGAGCCGGATTTGGTAACCCACTTCCTCGCCCAGCCGCACCCCGCGCTCCTGCGCCACCCGCGCCGCGAGCATTCGCGTGGCGAGCCGGCGCGGCTGGAGGACCACGATCTCGCCGTCACCCGCCAGCCCGCTGTCCAGCAGGATTTGCGGAACTTGGGTGGACTTGCCCGAGCCGGTCGGTGCCTGGAGCACGAGGCGCGAGTGGGTGCGCAGGTCCGCGACGAGTTGGGTTTCGAGTTCGTAGATCGGCAGGGCGGACATCGGTGGAGAATGACGAATGACGGATGCCGAATGACGAGGAAATGAAAAATGCCGAATGACGAGGTCCGAGCGAGCGCTTCGTCATTCAGACTTCTTTCGCCATTCGACATCCGTCATTCGTCATTCGCCACCATGCTCCTCGCCTTTCACAAACCCTTCGGCGTCGTTTCGCAGTTCACTCCGGATGGATCGAAACACCGCACCCTCGCAGACTTCGGTTTCCCGAAAGACGTGTATCCCATCGGGCGGCTCGACGCCGAGAGCGAGGGGCTGCTGCTGCTCAGCGATGAGCCGGCGCTGAACGCCCGGCTGCTGCTCCCGAGCCACGCGCATCAGCGCGAATACTGGGTGCAGGTCGAGCGCGTGCCGTCCGCGGAGGCGCTCCGCCAACTCGCGCGCGGCCTGGTCATTGGCGGGCGCAAAACGCTGCCTTGCCGCGCGCGGATGCTCGATCCGCAGCCGGAGATTCCGCCTCGCGATCCGCCCATCCGCTTTCGCAAAAACGTGCCCGACACCTGGATCGCGCTCGAACTCGTGGAGGGAAAAAACCATCAGGTGCGGCGCATGACGGCCGCGGTCGGACACCCGACGCTGCGGCTGCTGCGGGTCCGGATCGGGCGGCTGGAACTCGGTGCGCTCGCGGCGGGAAATTGGATGGCGCTTGGGGAGGCGGAGCGGCGGCTGGTGTTCGGGTCGGAGACCGACGGGGGAGGAAAGTAGCTTGGACTTTAGTCCAAAGAGCCCGCCACTTTGGGCGGAAGCCCAAGCTACTTTCTTGCGCGTCGCCGCAAATTCCGGGTGGAGCACTCGACCCGAGTGCGGTCTTCGGCGACCCGCCGAAGACGCGGGTGCGCGGGTGGCTTCGGGATGGCCGGGTGCATTGACAGCCGTGCGCCCACAGTCTTTGCGGCGGGTCGCCGCCAAGGGCACCCGGATCGGGTGCTCCACCCGGAGCTCGCAGCGACCCGC
>CAIQUL010000045.1 GCA_903874975.1 uncultured Chthoniobacter sp.
GATTTTGGATTTAGGTCCTGTATAACGTGCCATATTTTTTAGATTATTTAAATTTAGAACTGGGCGAGACCTATCTCAAACCCGACGCTGTTTCGGTGGACGGCAACCGTTGTGCGGGACTGGTGTTACATCCTTAATTATGCTAATTTCTAATCCTACAGCCTGAATCGCCCGAACCGCAGATTCGCGACCCTGACCAGGTCCCTTCACGCGAACCTCAACTTCTTTCAACCCATGTCCCATCGCCTGCCGACATGCGTCCTGTGCCACCATCTGAGCTGCATAAGCTGTGCTCTTGCGGGATCCCTTGAAGCCACACTTTCCGCCACTCGACCAGCCAATCGATGCGCCATTCAAGTCGGTAATCGTAACGATGGTATTATTAAACGAAGCTACGACATGCGCAATACCGGAGTGGACGTTCTTGCTCCCTTTAGCCTTAATGATCTTGATCTGCTCAACAACCGCATTTGGGTCCAAAGAAAGGTTCTCTTCCTTTTTTGTCTCACCGGGTGCCGCTACTGCGGAATCCTTCTTCTTCGAAGTCTTTTGCTTCGCTGCCTTCGGTGCGGGGTCCGGAGTTAATGCTGCTACTGCAGCGACCGTCGTTTGCTCAATATTTCCGTCAGGGGATGGGGATTTGGAATCAGACATAACTTTGGTAACTTGCTATTTTCCTGCGGGTTTTGCCGCTTCCTTGGCACGCTGGACTCCGACTGTCTTGCGCGGTCCCTTGCGGGTGCGAGCATTTGTAGAAGTGCGCTGACCGCGAACGGGCAAACTGCGCCGGTGTCGAATTCCGCGGTAACAATTAATCGCCTGGAGGCGCTTCAAATTAGCCTGCAACTCACGGCGCAGATCTCCCTCAATAGGCAACTTGCTGACAGTGATTGCTTGAATAATTTGATTTAATTGCTCTGCACTGAGGTCTTTTGCGCGCAAGTCAGGATTGATATTGGCTTGATCAAGAATTTTTTTCGCAGAACTCGGGCCAATCCCGTAAATATACGGAAGAGAGGCCTCAATGCGTTTGTCGCCTGGAATTTCAACACCTAGGAGTCGGGGCATATATTCGGAGTGTGGCTAACCTTGCCGCTGCTTGTGACGCGCATTTTTACAAATAACGCGTAATACATTTTTGCGCTTCACGATGCGGCAGCTCTCGCAAAGACGCTTTACTGATGCTCTTACTTTCATGGATTTGATTCTGGTTAATCTTGACGCCGGACTGCAACCTCAATATAGGCTAGTCGATCCGATTTCGAATTTATCTGGTTTCCCTGACTCTGCCAAAAGTTGGTTTTCCAACTCGCAAAATCGCGGGGGAGTTTTTTAACACGTATCATTTTCAAAGCAAGTTTAGATTTCAAAATGATCAATGTTTTTAATGATTCAAACTTGCGTGGTTGCGCACGCGCGTTTTCGCCAGGTGAGGATCTCGGGCTCTCCTTTTGTAACCAACACAGTGTGTTCAAAGTGCGCAGACGGCTTCGCATCCAGCGTCACGACTGTCCAGTTGTCTGCAAGCACCCTGACGCCGGCTCCTCCGAGATTTACCATAGGCTCAATGGCAATGGTCATTCCTGGCTTGAGCTTTGGACCACTGCCTCTCCGGCCATAGTTTGGAATTTGCGGCTCCTCGTGCAGTTTGCGACCAACCCCGTGTCCAACGAATTCCCGCACCACGGAATAACCATTCGCCACAACCTCCTCCTCAATCGCGGCACACATGTCCCCGAGTCGCCGTCCGCTCTCAGCGTATGAGATGGCCAATTGGAGCGTCCTCTCCGTAACCGCGAGCAGGCGCTGTGTCTTCTCATCGACAATACCCACAGGAATCGTTGCTGCAGTATCGCCCACCCAACCATCCTTAACCACGCCGACATCCAACTTCACGATGTCACCGTATTGTATCCGTCTATTCCCGCCGATTCCGTGCACCACCTCTTCATTCAACGAGATGCACACATTTCCTGGAAAACCTCGATATCCCAAAAAGGCACTCTTGCAAGATTGTTCCGCCATCAACACAGAGGCCGCGTGATCGATCTCCCCAGTAGAAACTCCCGGTCGGACCATCGCTGATACGCGATCAAGAACCTCACTTGCGGCCCGGCACGCGACTCTCATCTTCTCGATCTCGCGCTCGGTCTTGATTGGAATATTCATGAAGTGAAATCCCTGAGGACAAAGTCCGAAGAACTTATCATTTGCAGTAGTCCGTCAGAGAAACACAGATGTCCATGTCACCCAAAGCTTCCGTTCTCCGCATCACAGTCAATGAAACCGACCAGCGATAAAAACAGCCACGCCAGCGATTAAGAGCAAAGCAATTCCCACGTATAGCCAAAGCATCGCCCCTTCTTTGAGTGGTTCACCCTGTCCCCCTGTCGTTCGGTCAAAACGCCCCCTGATTCTACCCTTGCGCAAGAAACCGTCGTAGTGCCGCTGAATAAGATGCGCTTCAATTTGGCGCATTGTATCGAGGACGACTCCGACAATGATCAAGAGACTCGTGCCGCCAAAGAATTGAGCCGTCGTATAGGGAACCTTGAGTTGATGAGAAAGCATCTGGGGCAATATCGCGATAATTGTAAGAAATATCGCGCCCGCAAATGTCAACCGGGTCATCGTGAAGTCCAAGAAGTCAGCCGTTGGCTTTCCTGGCCGCACACCCGGGACATAACCACCATATTTTTTAAGATCCTCCGCGATTTGTTGAGGCTGAAACTGCGTAGCAACCCAGAAATAGCTAAAGAAGAAAATCATCGCCCCGAACAAGGTGTAGTGTAGCCATCCGTCATTTAGCATCGCCACAACCTTCTGGGCTTTATCACTACTATTGAACACCATTGTTGCGATCGTTGATGGAAAAACAAGCAGAGCTTGGGCGAAAATAATGGGCATGACGCCAGCATAATTTACTTTCAGCGGCATGTACTGCGTCTGCCCTCCGTAAACCTTGCGACCTACCACGCGCTTTGCATATTGGACACTGATTCTGCGCTGCGCCTGAGTTACGCAAATGACTGCCGCTATGACGATAAACAAAAACGCGATCATCAGAACCAAGACCATCGGATTAACTTGGCTGGCTTGTCCCCCCGTTGGAACAAACGTTTTCCATGCTTGAACCAGCGCAGAAGGGAGTTGGGCCACGATGCCAACCGAGATTATCAGTGACATTCCATTTCCAACCCCGCGATCTGTGATTTGGTCACCCAGCCACATCAGGAACATTGTACCCGCTGTCAACGTGATAACCGTCATTACCCGAAAGACCATTCCAGGATCGGATACCAACTGAACTCCCATTTTGTTGATCGTGTCCACAATTCCCCCCAAAAACGGACTCAATTTGGGATCCTCGAATGACAGCGAGAGATAATACCCCTGTACTACACAAAGCGCGATCGTTGCATACCGAGTGTATTGCATGATCTTCTGCCTTCCCCCGTCTTCTTTAGCCAACTTTCCGAGTCGAGGTATGACCGCAGTCAGCAACTGGATCATGATTGATGCGCTGATATACGGCATTACACCAAGAGAAAATACCGCACAGTTCTCAAGAGCGCCTCCGCTGAAGATATTGAGGAGCGCAGCTAGGCTTCCTCCCGCTTGCGTGCCTTGAGCAGCGAACCATGCTTGCAGCACGCTCGCATTAATCCCTGGACAACTTACTGCCGCCCCTATCCGGACCACCACGAGTAAAAGCAGTGTGAACATCACACGGCTTCTCAACTCTGGAATTTTTAAAGTATTGGTAAAAGCCGAGATCATCGTTCAATCACACGGTCGAAGATTTCCATGCGTTCCTAAACCGAAGGAGGAACCTCGGCGGGAGATCACTTGATTAAAAGTGTGCCGCCTGCCTTCTCTATGGTAGCACGCGCAGTGGCACTAGCGCGATCTGCGACCACATTGAGTTTCTTTTGCAGTAGCCCATCCCCAAGGATTTTCACAAGATCATAGGGGCGACGAATCAACCCGGCAGCCAGCAATGCCTCTTCGTCCACCGTGCTTCCGCTCTCAAAACGTTCAAGAGCAACTACATTGATAACGGCAAATACCGTTTTGAAATTCGAATTGTTAAACCCACGCTTCGGAATACGCCGGATTAACGGCATTTGGCCACCTTCGAACCCAAGGCGAACGCTGCCTCCAGACCTCGCCTTCTGCCCTTTGTGCCCCTTGCCCGAGGTCTTCCCGTGCCCGCTGCTTTCACCGCAACCCAAACGCTTTACGCGATGCTTGGAACCGGGACGCGGCTTGAGAGTATGTAAATTCATATGTTTAAGTTTCCAACTCGTGGTTCTTCCTAACGGAAATTCCACGGGTTCTAAAAATTTCTTCCCTCAATCGGAGTTGGCCAAGTGCTTCGATGGTGGCCTTCACAACATTGGCATGGTTGTTCGATCCCAGAGACTTAGCCAATACATCCCGGATCCCAGCCGCTTCGATTACCGCACGGACCCCACCGCCGGCAATCACCCCAGTGCCTGGAGAAGCTGGCCGTAAAAGAACACGTCCGCCACCATGTTCGCCTATCACTTCATGAGGAATTGTATTGTCGCGGACAGCAATTTTAACCATGGCCTTTTTAGCGGATTGCGATGCTTTACGAATCGCTTCGCTAACTTCATTGGCCTTACCGAATCCGCATCCCACCTTTCCTAGTTTGTCCCCGGTAACAATCAGTGCGCTAAAGCTAAAACGTCGCCCGCCTTTCACAACCTTAGCGCAACGATTGATGAAGACGACCTTCTCAGTTAAACCCGACTCGTCTTTGGGTTTCTCCTGCCGGTCACGACGATTGCGATTTCCTTGTTGAGGTGCTCCCATAGTGTTCGATTAAAATTCGAGTCCGCCTGCGCGCGCGGCATCTGCTAATGCTTTGACCTTGCCGTGGTAAATGAAACCACCGCGGTCAAATACGACTTTAGTGACGTTCTTGCCTTTTGCCCGGTCGGCAACCAATTTGCCGACCTTCACCGCCGTGATCATGTTCGCGCGATTGGTCTTGTCGTCCGTGAACTCCTTTTCGGTCGTATTCACAGAAGCGATGGTCTTTCCGATTTCGTCGTCAATGACCTGTGCGTAAATATGCAGCCCCGAAAAATGGATTGAGAGTCGTGGGCGCTGCGGAGTGCCGGCAACCTTCTTGCGAAGGCGCTGGTGGCGCATCTTAAGGGGTTTGATTTTCTTGGTAGCCATAGCTTACTGGACGGTCTTGCCTTCTTTGCGTTGAATTTGCTCACCTACATAACGCACGCCCTTGCCTTTGTATGGCTCCGGTGGGTAGTAGGCTCGGATGTCGGCCGCCACTTGGCCAACGAGTTGGCGGTCGATACCTTCAATCTTGATCTTCGTATTCTCAGCGACGGTAACCTTGATGCCTTCCGGGATGGGAAAATGGATGTCGTGAGAAAAACCGAGGTTGAGATCGACAATCGTGCCTTTGACTGCGGCCTTGAATCCGACACCCTGAATCTCCAAGTCTTTCACAAAACCAGCTGAAACACCCGTGACCATGTTATTGACCAATGCACGGGACAAACCGTGCAACGCCCGCACCTTTCGATCTTCACTGTTGCGATTGATGGAGACATGGTTGCCTTCAATAGTCGCGCTGATCTGTTTGGGAAGCGTCCACTCCAACTTGCCCTTGGGGCCCTCGACGCTGAGCGCGCCGCCGCCAGAAACAATGAGCTTCACTTTAGCCGGGAGCTCGATGACTTTTTTTCCGATACGCGACATGGGTAATAAATGGGTTACCAAACGATTGCGAGTAACTCCCCGCCGACGTTTTGTTTCTTGGCCTCGCGGCCGCTGATTACACCTTGCGGCGTGGAAATAATGGAGATACCCATGCCGCCAAGCACCCGGGGAATCTCGGTTGCACCGACGTATTTCCGAAGACCAGGCTTACTAATGCGCTTGATGCCGGTGATGGCCGAGATGCGATTGTGGTTCTTGGTCGTCACTTTGATCTGCGGGAACTTACCGGTGGTATCGACCTCGTAGTTCGAAATATAGCCTTCTTGCTTCAAAATGCGGGCAATCTCTGCTTTGATCTTGGAATAAGGCGCGAGCAACTCCTCCTTGCGGGCGGAACCGGCGTTGCGCAGGCGGGTCAAAAAATCTGCGATAGGATCGGAAAGTTGGCTCATAGTTGTAGGGCAGCAGCGGCTTCCTCAGCCTTCTTTTTTGCCAGTCGGGCTTTGTCGCTAAACGGCACCCCGAGTTCGCTTAGCAGCGACTTGGCTTCTTCGTTAGTTGTAGCTGAGGTGACGATGGTCACGTCGAAGCCGATATTGCGCTTAATTTTGTCGAGTTCGACTTCGGGAAAAATGGATTGATCCGAAACCCCGAGGGTGTAATTCCCGTTGCCATCAAAGGCCCGAGTCGAAACACCGCGAAAATCGCGGATGCGAGGGAGTGCGGTCTTGATCAGACGCTCAAGGAATTCATACATCCGCGCACCGCGCAGTGTGACTTTCGCACCGATCGGTTGGTGCTCGCGCAACTTAAAATTAGCTATGCTCTTTTTCGAACGTGTCTCAGCGGGCTTTTGACCCGTGATGACGGCAATTTCCGCCTTGGCATCTTCTAGGCCTTGTTTGACGTCGGTGTTAGCATTGACGCAGGTGTTCACGACAACTTTTTTCACCTTCGGAACTTGATGAAGGTTTTTGTAGCCATGCTTGGCTTGCAACGCGGGAATCACGCGATCTTTGTAATACTGGTAGAGTTCGACGGCCATATACTGATTAGGCTTTCTTCTTTGATTTGGTCTTGGTAGCCTTGCTCGTCTTTTCCGACGGCTCGACAAGCTTGACGTTGGAAATGTGGATGGGGCCTTCGCGTTCGACGATGGCGCCTTGCGGATTGTCCTGTGACTTGCGGAGGTGCTTCTTAATGAGGCGCACCCCCTCGATCAGCACCTGCTGTTTTTTTGGTAGCACGGCAAGAACTTTACCAGTGGCACCGTTGTGGTTGCCTGTGATGACCTGGACTTGATCACCCTTCTTAACATGGAAATTTGGACGGTTCATGGTCAGAGAACCTCCGGGGCCAGGGAAACGATTTTCATGAAGTTCTTCTCGCGAAGTTCACGTGCCACGGGACCGAAAATACGGGTCCCTCGGGGGTTGAGATCCTTGTCGATGATGACGATCGCGTTGTTATCAAAGCGTAGGTAGCTCCCGTCGTCGCGGCGGATCGCCTGCCTAGTCCGCACGACTACTGCACGGACGACATCACCCTTTTTGACTGTGCCGCCAGTGGAGGCTTCGCGGATATGCGCGGTAATAACGTCGCCAATACCGGCCGTCTGGGAATTCTTTTTCCCGATAACACCAATCATCTTGGCCATCCGGGCACCGGTGTTGTCGGCGACATCTAGTCTGGATCTGATCTGAAGCATAACGAAAGGGTGCGGACTATAAGCTAGTGTTTGATGATTTCAACCAAGCGCCAGCGCTTCAGCTTAGAAAGCGGACGAGTTTCTGTAATCAGTACGGTGTCGCCGAGTTGGGCTTTGCCCTCTTCGTCATGCACGTAGAAGCGTTTCACCTGCTTTATGATCTTGCCAAACTTCGCATGTGGCACGCGTGTGGTGGTTTCGACTACTGCAGTCTTACTCATCTTTGTCGAAACAACCTGCCCGACGCGCTCTTTGCGCAATCCGCGGATGGAAACTTCTGGATTTGCTATGGTGGTCTGCTCGCTCATTACTTATTTGGCCTTGGCTTTTTGTTTCAACACGGTTTGCAGGCGCGCTACTTCCCGGCGGATCGTTCGCAGTTCGCTCGGTTTTTCGAGCTGCCCGCTCTGTTGCTGGATACGCAGATGAAAGCTCGTTTCGCGCAACTTGTGTCTGCGTGCCGAGAGTTCTTCCAAGCTGAGGTTAAGAATTTCTTTGATCTTCATAGGACTAGATGCCCCGGTTCCGGGATAGAAATTTTGTTCGAATGGGCAGCTTGTCAGCAGCAAGCCGGAGGGACTCGCGGGCCACGGATTCAGGCACGCCGTCGAGTTCAAACAGGATGTTGCCTGGCCGAACGGTTGCGACCCAGTACTCTGGTGCACCCTTGCCCTTACCCATGCGGGTTTCCGGAGGACGAGAGGTCACTGACTTGTCAGGGAAAATGCGAATCCAGAGCTTACCCTTGCGCTTCATGTTCCGGGTGAGCGCCACACGGGCGGCTTCGATCTGTGTATTGGTGATCCAAGCGCGATCCAGCGTCTGAAGAGCGAATTCGCCGAAGTCGATGGATATATTGCGTGAAGCTTTCCCTGCGCGGCTGCCGCGTTGGGATTTACGATACTTCACTCTTTTTGGCATCAATGGCATGACCTGTTCTCCTTAATAAATGGTTTCGTTATGGCTGAGGAGCTGGCTCTCCGGGAGCCGCAGCATCGCGCTCGCGCTTTTCTACAGGCTGTGGCTCGTTCATTCCTTCGGGTTTACAGAGCCAGCACTTGATGCCGATTTTTCCATAAACAGTATTGGCTTCGGCAAAACCGTAATCAATTGGCTGACGCAAAGTGTGAAGCGGGATCTTTCCCTCCCGGTACCATTCCGCTCTGCTGATTTCGGCTCCACCCAACCGGCCAGCACACCGCAACTTAATGCCTTGTGCGCCAAAATCCATTGAGGCTTGAATCGACTTCTTCATCGCGCGGCGGAAACTGATCCGCCGCTCAATCTGTAACGCCACATTCTCTGCCACAAGTTGTGCGTCAAGTTCCGGCGTCTTGATCTCTTGAATGTCGATTTTCACTGTCTTGCCTCCTGCCATCTTCCCAATTTCTTCCGTCATCTTCTCAATCTCAGTTCCCTTACGACCGATGACGATGCCTGGGCGCGCAGTGAATATTGTTACTCGGATACTGTTCCAAGCACGCTCTATGACAATTTTCGCAACTGCAGCCAGTTTAAGTTTGTCCTTCACATACGCTCGGATCTTCAAGTCAGCATGAAGAAAGACCGGGAGTTCTTTGCGGGAAGCATACCAGCGGGATCGCCATTCGCGACTAACCGCAAGCCGGTAACCAATTGGATTAACTTTTTGTCCCATACTCTATTTTTCGGTTTCGCGCTGACCATCCGTGGTCCCGCTTTTGGCTGCTGCAAAGGTTGGCGACTTTCCGCCCTTTGAAGATTTTCCGGACTTCCGTCTCGCCTTGATTTCAATCTCGTCCGTGACGACGATTCGGATAATTGAAGTTCTCTTTCGAATTGGACCTGCGCTGCCTCGCGCTTTCGGTTGGAAGCGTTTAAAGGTCGGTCCCTCGCCAACTGTTGCTTCCTGAACCACCAATTTATCAGCGCGAAGATTATTGTTGTTCTCTGCGTTAGCGATTGCGCTCTTAAGCGTCTTCGCAACCATCGGAGCCGCTTTCCTTGGCGTGAATGCCAACATGTCGAGTGCCGCCGCGACTGGGAGGCCCTGAATTGCCCGCGTCACTTCCCTGGCCTTGAATGCCGAGATTCGCGCACCGCGATATATGGATTTGATCTGCATTTGGATGTTCGTCCGAAAAATTCTAAATTCTTATTGTTGAGCAGCCACTTTCACGCGGTCGCCGGTCTTAAATGTTTCTTTGTTCGATACTAAATATTGAATAAGGCCGCCGGATATCCTCTCCCGAACGTCCACGACTCTGATGTGACCGATCGTTTGTTCGTTTCGGACGACTTCCAATGGCATTCCCAGCTTCACTCCGGAACTAAGTCCAACGTTAACGACAACGAGTGACAGATCGTCCTTGATGCTAATCACAGAACCGTTTTCCATCGCAGGAACCTGCGCCTGAGCATGCGAGGAGATCGACTCCGTCAACAATGCACTGTGGCTATTCCGAATTTCCGCTTCCAACGCCAATCGCGAATCAGCATTTTGGCCGAGTTCAGATTTCGCAAATAAACTGGCTGCTTCAGTCAATCTAACCAGTGCTTCAGAGATCTTTGTTTTCTCTATTGCGGCTGTTCGCAGTTGATTGACCGCAGCCAACAATCGCTGTTCCAGTTTCGCGTCACCACCGGCGACGGCACCGATTCCCAACGCCTCAATCCGGAATTTCATTTGCTGGGTCTGCGCTCTAAAGATCGCCGCCTCACTCGAGGCCTGCACCAAGGATTCTCGCGCATCGGCCAAAGCTTTGGCATTTTCCGCAATAGTATCGCGCAGTTGCCTACTGTCCGCCAAGGCCGCTTCGAATGCGAGCTTCAGTTCGCCGTATTCAATATTTAGATCTGAGAAAGAACCTGCGGAATGGGAAGCCGACGGCGAAGTCAGAAAAAGTCCCGATCCAACAACCACAGCCGCTATTGATCGAGTCAAGGAGTTCATTTGTTTCAATGCTTTGTCCTCAACCTTTTGGCTATTTAGTAACTTTGGCCGTGGTTGAGCCATGTTTTTTGAAGATTCGCGTTGGCGAAAATTCTCCAAGTTTATGGCCCACCATGTTTTCAGTTACGAAGACGGAATTGAAGATTTTCCCGTTATGCACCAAAAATGTGTGCCCAACGAATTCCGGGGTAATCATCGAGCGGCGCGACCACGTCTTAATCGGCTTTTTTACGCTCGCGACATTCATCTTGTCGATTTTTTCGAAGAGGTGTCCGTCAACGAACGGACCTTTTTTTAGAGAACGACCCATATCTGGTTAAGTGATTACTTCTTCTTCGCGCTGCGGCGCTCTACAATGAAATTGCTGCTCGACTTGTGTTTTCGGCGGGTCTTGAAACCCTTGGCTAACTGCCCCCAGGGAGACATCGGGTGATGGCGGCCGCCGCCGCCCTTGGACTTGCCCTGGCCGCCACCCATCGGGTGATCGACCGGGTTCATGACCATGCCGCGCACCGTCGGACGGACACCGCGCCAACGGCTGCGCCCGGCTTTGCCGGACGATTCGTTCATGTGCTCGGCATTGCCGACTTGGCCGATTGTTGCGTAGCAGTTTTCGTGAATCTTACGGATTTCACCGGAAGGCAGTTTCACCAGCGCGTAACCAGCTTCGCGGTTGTTGACGATGACCAACTGGCCAGCACTGCGGGCGATCTGACCGCCGCGACCGGCGACCAATTCCACGTTATGAACCGAGGCACCGAGAGGGATGGCGCTCAGCGGTAGAGCGTTTCCTACTTTTGGCTCGACGGAGTTCCCTGCGCTCACCTTGTCGCCGACACTAAGGCCGACTGCGGCAAGGATGTAGGCTTTTTCACCATCAGTGTATTGCAGTAGAGCGATCCGGCAGGTGCGGTTCGGATCGTACTCGATCGCCTTGACCTCGGCTTCGATATTCCGCTTGCTTCGCTTGAAGTCGATAACACGGTATTTCTGCTTGTGGCCGCCCCCAATGTGGCGGGTCGTAATCCGTCCGTTGTTATTGCGTCCCCCGGTCTTGTGCTTGGTCTCGACCAGCGACTTCTCGGGTTTAGACTTTGTAATCTCATCAAACGCCGGCAGCGCCTTAAAGCGGTTGGTAGGAGTGAGTGGGCGGAAAGTTTTGAGTGCCATGACAAGTCTGTGGTTAGGCGAATTCGATTTTGTCACCTTTTTTGAGAGTGACGATGGCTTTCTTCCAGTCGGCCTGATGACCGAAAGCCGCTGTGCGTTCGCGCTTTTTCTTTCCAGCGTAGTTGCAGGTGTTCACCGCTAAGACGGTCTTTTTGAAAAGCACTTCGATTGCCTTTTTTATCTGAGTCTTGTTCGCGTGAGGACGAACGCGAAAGACATACTTATTTTCTTTCTCCGAGAGAAGCGTTGCCTTTTCGGTCAGGCACACCGTTTCGATAATGTCGTAGGGTTCGTTCATTACTTAGCGAGGCGTTCGGCGATTTGGGCGAGGCCGTCGTTGGTCACGACAATCTTGCGGTAATTGAGAATTTGCTCGGTGTTCACCTCGGAGGCCGTCATCAGTAGCGTCGGTTGGACATTGCGAGCGGCGAGGTAGGTGGTCTTGTCAAACGCAGCGGAAATTACCAGCGTCTTGCCCTCGTCCGTGATGGCGGACAAGGCGGCGACAAACTGCTTCGTCTTCGGTTGGGCAACGGCAAAGGTATCGACGATGAAGACATCGCCACCCTTAATGCGTTCGCTGAGCGCTTTGCGCAGGGCGATACGCTTGCTGCCCTTGGAAACTTTTTTAGAGTAGTCATGCGGATGTGGACCAAAAACTACGCCGCCACCAACCCAAACGGGACTCGTTTTGTAACCTGCACGCGCACGACCGGTGCCCTTTTGACGCCAAGGCTTGGCCCCGGAACCACTCACTGTCGCCTTGGTCTTGACCGAGGCGGTGCCGCTTCGGCGATTCGCCCGCATCGCCACGACGGCGTCGTGCACAACCTGGGTGTATTTGCCATTCTCGATAACCTCGATCTTGGCGGCCTTCGCGGCTTCAACTGTAAGAACTTTCGCAGCCATAAATTACTTTGCAGCCTCCGGTTGGCCTTTAATCGCGGGCCGCACAATGACGTAGCCGCCATTTGCGCCAGGCACCGCACCGCTGATCAGAATCACACCCTCCTCCGGGCGGACCTGCACGACTTTTAGATTCTGGACGGTCACGCGTTCGTCACCGAGGTGACCAGGCATTCCCATGTTTTTCCAAACGCGACCGGGTGTGGACCGGTTGCCGATGGCGCCATTGCGCCGGTGCATCATGTGTCCGTGCGACATGGGCTGACCGGACATGTTATGCTTCTTCATTACTCCTTGAAAGCCCTTGCCTTTTGATCGCCCGACCACATCAACAACATCGCCAACGGCGAACTGGCTGACATTGAGATCGACCGTAGCGTCGAGGGAGGCGCCTTCCTGAAGTCGAAACTCACGGATGAACTTCTTTGGCTCGGAATTAGCCTTCTTGAAATGCCCGAGGAGCGGCTTGGTCACACGCTGCTCCTTCTGGGCGTCGAAACCGACCTGAACAGACGAATAACCGTCACTGGCTTCAGTCTTGATTTGCAAGGCGGTATTGCCTCCAGCCTCGATGACAGTGACAGGGGTGGCCTTGCCTTTGTCATCATAGAACCGGGTCATCCCGATCTTTTTTCCTAGTAATCCAATCTTCATGTCGCGGCTTTGCTAAAGGTCAGATTTTAATGGTGATATCCACACCGGCCGGGAGGTTGAGCTTCTTCAGCTCGTCCACGGTCTTGGCGGTCGGCTCGATGATGTCGAGCAGGCGCTTGTGCGTCCGGATTTCGAACTGCTCCATGGACTTCTTATCCACGTGCGGGGAGCGGTTCACGGTAAATTTCTCGATGCGCGTCGGCAGCGGAATGGGTCCGGCAACTTTGGCGCCCGTGCGCTTGGCGGTCTCGACGATTTCCGCCGAGGACTGGTCGAGCATCCGAAAGTCGAATGCTTTGAGACGGATGCGAATGCGTTGTCCTGTCATAGGTAAAATGGGTTACTTGGCCTTCTGGTCGAGCACGGCGGCGAGCACCTGGGCTGGGACTTGTTCAAAGTGGGAAGGCTCCATCGAGTAACTGGATCGGCCTTTAGAGAGCGAGCGGATGGCCGTCGAATAACCAAACATCTCCGCCAGCGGAACGTCCGCATTAATGATGGAAAGATTGTTCTTCGCCTCGATGCCTTTTATGGCGGCGCGGCGACGGCTGAGATCGCCCATGATGTCGCCCTGATATTCTTCCGGGGTGCTGTTTTCGACTTTCATGATCGGCTCAAGAAGGATGGCACCAGCTTTCTTGAAGCCGTCCTTGGTTGCAAAGATGGCGGCCATCTTAAACGCCAACTCGTTCGAATCAACGTCGTGGTAACTGCCGTCAATGATGTCCACTTCGACGTCGATCACTGGGTAACCACCAACTACACCGTTGAGGACAGCTTCCTCCACACCTTTCTTACAGGCAGGAATGTATTCCTTGGGAATGGTGCCGCCGACTACCTTGTTTTCGACCACAATACCCTTCCCTCGTTCGCCAGGGCGGACGTTGACAATGACGTGGCCGTATTGGCCGCGGCCGCCTGACTGCTTGATGAGCTTGCCCTCGCCAGTCGACGCCTTGGTTATCGTCTCGCGATACGCGATCTGCGGTTTTCCAGAGTTGGCGTCCACCTTGAATTCGCGAAGCATGCGATCCCGAATAATCTCGAGGTGAAGTTCGCCCATGCCGGCGATGATCGTCTGGCCGGTGTCTTCGTCGGTCTTGACGCGGAAGGTCGGATCCTCTTCCGCGAGGCGCTGAAGCGCGACGCCCATCTTTTCCTGATCGAGCTTGGTCTTCGGCTCGATGGACATCGAGATCACGGGATCAGGGAATGACGGCGGAATCAGGAAGATCGGATGATCTTCATCGCAGAGGGTATCGCCCGTCGTGACATTCTTAATGCCGACGATCGCGGCGATGTCGCCGGAGTAGATGGTATCGATGTCCTCGCGCTTATCCGCCTGGATCTGGATGAGGCGGCTGATGCGGTCGCGCTTATTGGTCCGCGGGTTGTAAATGGTGTCGCCCTTGGTGACCTTGCCGGAATAGACGCGGAAGAACACGAGCTTTCCGACGAAGGGGTCGGTCCAGAGCTTGAACGCCAGCGAGCAAAACTTCGCATTGTCATCCGTGAGCACTTCCATCGGAGAGGAGTCGTCGGGGTCTTGACCTTTCGCCGGCGGGATGTCAATAGGACTCGGGAGATAGTCGATGACCGCATCGACCAGATACTGCACACCCTTGTTCTTGAAGGCCGAGCCGCCGACCACCGGGACAAATCTATTGGCAATGGTCTGCCGGCGGATGCCCGCCTTGAGCATTTCGATACTGATGGGCTTTTCCTCGAGGAAAGCCGTGCCGATTTCGTCATCGAGATCGGAGATCGCAGAAACCAATTCGTCGTAGGCCGTATCGACCATTTTCCGTGCTTCCGCAGGGATTTCTTCGATGATGTAGTTGGAACCCATCTTCTCGTCGTCGAGATAGATGATCGCCTTCTTATTGATGATGTCGTACTGGCCCTTGAGTTGATCTTCCGCACCGATCGGAATCAGCACCGGCCAAGCATTCGCATTGAGCTTGGCCCGCATGTCATTGATGGCGTTGTTAAAGTTCGCGCCAGTGCGATCCATCTTATTGACGAAGGCAATGCGCGGGACGTTGTATTTCGTCGCCTGACGCCACACGGTCTCGGATTGCGGCTGCACTCCAGCCACGCCGCAGAAAACAGCGATGGCACCGTCGAGCACCCGGAGCGAACGCTCAACTTCGGCCGTGAAATCCACATGGCCGGGAGTGTCAATGATGTTCACCCGCATCTTGATGGCCTCGTAAGCCTTGTAAACACCCTCTTCCTTCCGCTGCTGCCAGAAGCACGTTGTCGCCGCCGACGTAATCGTGATGCCACGTTCACGCTCCTGCTCCATCCAGTCCGTTACGGTCGTGCCCTCATGCACCTCGCCGATCTTGTGGATCATGCCGGTGTAAAAAAGAATGCGCTCTGTCAGCGTCGTCTTGCCGGCGTCGATGTGCGCGGCAATGCCGATATTGCGCGTCCGCTCGAGCGGGTACGGCCGGTTCGGCGAATTCGGATTGGTGGTAGCAGGAGCTGCCGAGGACATAAAAAATCGTTGGATTAGAACCGGAAGTGGGCAAACGCGCGGTTTGCCTGCGCCATCTTGTGGGTGTCGTCGCGCTTCTTAATGGCGTTCCCCTGACCGTTGGCGGCTTCTTTCAGTTCGCTGGCCAAGGCCTTCATCATCGGGATGTTCTTCCTCGCCTGGGCGTATCCGACGATCCAGCGCATCGCGAGAGCGAGCTGGCGGGCCGGCGGAACCTCCATCGGCACCTGATACGTCGCGCCACCGACGCGGCGACTCTTGACCTCGAGGCGAGGCTTCACGTTATCAATCGCCCGATTCAACACCTCAAGCGGATCAACTGCATCCGTGCCTGTGCGCGTCTCTTCGATGGCGGTATAAACAATCCGCTCCGCCAACGATTTTTTACCGTCCTGCATGACCGTGGCAATAAGGCGCGCCACCACGGGACTGCCATAGCGGGCGTCCAACTTTTCTTCCTTATGAATGACTCGGCGACGACGGGACATGTGGAGTGTGGTTGAAAGTGGTTACTTTTTCTTGCCCTTGCCCTTTGCTGCTTCGGCTTCCGCGCCCTTCTTTGGACGCTTGGTGCCGTACTTCGACCTACTGCGGCGACGACCATCGACCCCGAGGGCGTCAAGAGTGCCACGCACGATATGATAGCGCACCCCTGGTAAATCCTTAACACGACCACCCCTGACCAAAACGATCGAGTGCTCCTGCAGATTGTGACCCTCACCCGGGATGTATGCGATTACCTCATAGCCGTTGGTCAGGCGCACCTTTGCGACTTTCCGCAAAGCCGAGTTCGGCTTCTTTGGCGTGCGAGTCATCACCTGAGTACACACCCCGCGCCGGAACGGACAATTGGTCATCGCCGGTGATTTGGATTTCACCGTGACTTTCTTGCGGCCTTTACGGACGAGCTGGTTGATGGTTGGCATGGGAAAAATTTGTCGCTTCGGACTGGCGGACCCCCGTTACATCCGGGGACTGAAAACCCCGCTGAGGCAGGCAAATTTTCAGCCCACCAGGAGCGGGGAGCGCGGACTTTAGGAGGAACCGCTTGGTGTGCAAGCGATTTTCCTTCGGACCGCAACTTATTTTTCCTTTGGCAACTCCGCTGGTCTCCTCAAATAGACGCAGCCGCCGGGTGACCGGAGCCGCGAATGCTTAAGTGTGAAACTTAGCCGAGCGCGAAAGGGGCCGGATATATAGGCGGCCATCCCAGACCGCGCAAGGAAAGTTTTCTAAAATCTTGTGCCGCCCTCGGACGCACCCCGGCTACTTCGCTGGATGCGCTCCAGAAGCGGGACGCTGCGTATCGAGATTCAGCCGGAAACCCGAAGGCGTTTCGTCCTTGGGCGCCATGGATTTCTTCGCCACGTCGAGCGCCTTGCGCATCGCCGGCTTGTTCACGCAGTAGAGGATCGCCGTTTCCTCGGTGACCTTCCCGTCGCGGAAATGCTTGAGCAGCGATTGCTCAAAGCTGTGCCAACCGTTTTGGTAGTTGCTCTCGATGATGTCGTGGAAATCCCGCAGCTCATTTTCACCCAACAAGATCGCCTCCCGCGTCCGCAGCCCGCTGCCCATGATTTCCGAAACCATCACGCGCCCACCGCCCACCTTCGGCGCGAGCCGCTGGCTGATCACGTAGCGCAGCGTATCGGCCAGCCGCTGCCGGATCTGCACCTGCTCTTCCGTGCTGAACATCCCGATCACCCGGTTTACCGACTGCGCCGCGCTGATCGTGTGCAGCGTGGAAAAAACCACGTGTCCCGTCTCCGCCGCCGTCAGCGCGATCTCCATCGTCTCACGGTCGCGGATTTCTCCCACGAGGATCACCTTTGGAGCCTGCCGCAGCGCCGCCCGCACGCCCACCGCGAAATCCGAAAAATCCTTCCCCAGCTCCCGCTGGCTGAACGTCGCTTTCTTGTGCGGATGCAGAAACTCAATCGGATCTTCCAGCGTCACCATGTGGACTTCCTCCTGCTCGTTCAGTTCGTTGAGCATCGCCGCCAGCGTCGTCGTCTTGCCGCTGCCGGTCGCTCCCGTCACAAAAACAATCCCGGTCTTCTCCTTGATGATCTCCTTGAAAATCGGCGGCAACCCCAGTCCGTCGCACGTCGGAATCTGCGTGCTGAGCTTCCGCATCACGATCGCGTGATTCCCGTTGTTCTTGAAAACGTTCACGCGGAAACGCGCGAGGCCAGGGACCCCGTAGCTCGTGTCGCAGGAGCCGAACTTTTTCAAATCCGACGCCAGCCGCTCATTCCCCGCCATCAGCTTCTGCGCGATCGCCTCCACGTGCGGCCCTTGCAACGTCTCGCCCAGCCCCTCCACAGCCACCGCGCGCAGTTTTCCATCCACCTCCACCTGCGGCGGGCGGCCGACCACGAAGAGCAGATCGGACACGCCTGCCGACGCGTTCACCAGCGTCGTGATCACCGAATCCAGCGACAGCGTCTGCGCTGCTCCCGGCATCGTTGCCTGCTCCATCGGCCGTCCCGCCATCGCGAGGTTGGGCCGCACGTTCGGCGTGGGTTGGTTGGCGGCCCGGGGCGGGGTGAAAAGCGTCTGGTTTTGCATGCGGATGAGTCCCCGATTTGAACACATTGCGTGCCACTGACCCGATCGCGCCCTCAGCTAATCAGCAGCAGCCGCGGCGGATCGCCCGGTCCCGTCTCCGGCGCGCGATGGATACACGGCGGCACCGCGCAGCCGGGCCATTCCACGGCGATGCGCCAAAGGTGCCCCAGACCAAACGAAAACGGCCGCGCCCCGGCGACCGGCGCATAATGGAGGTCGTAGCAATTTTCGCTGAGGTGCGCGCAGAAATCCGCGTCGTCGTTTCCGCCAAAAAGCCGCAACAATTCCGCCCGCGTCCCGGGGATGTCCACGCGCCGCCGGGCCTCGTCATTGCGCAGCCCGTCGCTCGCCGGGCCGTGGTAGGTGCAAAGCCACGTCTCCGCCGCCACCGGCGCGCTGTCCGCGTGAAACGAAAACACATCCGTGCGCACCGGCCCGGCCTCCTCATCGCGCGGGTAGCCGTGAATGCAGTTCAGCACCGGATCGAGCGCGTGCTCGCGAAGCCGCCGCAGATCGGCCACCAGCACCTCGATCGCCACCCGCCCCGCCGCGCTCACCGGCAACGCCCGCAAGCGCGCCTCGTCCAAAATCTCCACGCCCTCTCCGTCCCCCAGCCGCGTCCCCACCTCGGCGAAATCCCCCGGCAGCGTGCGCTCCCAGCACAGTGCGTTCACCCCATCGGCGAAGGTTGCCGTCACCAGCTCAGCGAAATCGCGGACCCGTCGGATGCGCGGGTAGTCGGGCGGCAAATGGAGAGGCGTCATGCGGGCCACGAATAGTCGGTATTCCGTGTCCCGGTCGAACTCAGAACTGAAAATTCGGCCCCTTCTTCACCCACGCGCACCGTGCTTGACGCCGGGGACATTTGTTGTTTTTGCTGCGGGCCATTCGCTCCCACTATGAAAAACTTCCTTTCTCTCCTGACCATCGCGCTGCTCCTCGCCCCCGCCCCCGTCCGCGCGGAAACTCGCCTCAAGCCGCCCACCGTGAAGAAGGAAATCGCCGGCCAAACGCCGGACGGTGAGCCGGTGGAAATCTACACGCTCACCAGTGCCAGCGGGCACACGGCGCGGGTGATGACGTGGGGCGCGGGCCTGGTGGAAATGCAGGTGCCGGATCGTGCGGGAAAGCTGGCGGATGTGACGTTGGCGCTCGACAAGCTGGAAAACTATTTCAAACGCCATCCCTATCTGGGCTGCACCACGGGGCGTTACTGCAATCGCATCGCCAAGGGCAAATTCACCCTCGACGAAAAAACCTACACGCTGGCAACGAACAACGGTCCGAATCATCTGCACGGCGGCGTGAAGGCGTTCGATCAGCGCAATTGGAAAGGGGCGATCGTCGGCGATGCGGTGCGCTTTTCCTACACCAGCCCGGACGGCGAGGAAGGCTACCCCGGCACGCTGAAAGCCGAGGTCACCTACTCGCTGCCGCAGGAAAAGGAGACCGGGCCGAAGGGCGGCACGCTGCGCATCGAGTATCGCGCCACGACCGACAAACCGACGGTCATCAACCTGACCAACCACACCTACTGGAACCTCAAAGGAGGTGGCGAGGGCGACATCCTCGATCACGAACTGATGATCAACGCCGAGCACGTCACCGCCGCCGATGCCACCGACATCCCGACGGGAAAACTGGCGCCCGTCGCCGACGGCCCGCTGGATTTCAGGACACCGAAAATCATCGCGAAAGACTTCGCGAAAATGACCGGCACCCCGGGCGGCTACGACATCAACTACGTGCTCCGGCGCGCGGCCAAGGCAGCCCCCGCTGACCTCGCGCTCGCCGCCCGCGTCCGCGATCCGGCGAGCGGTCGCGCCATGGAAATCTGGACCACCGAGCCCGGCCTGCAGTTTTACACCGGCAACTACCTCGACGGCACCTCGACCGGAAAAAACGGCAAGCCCTACTTGAAGAACGCGGCCTTCTGCCTCGAAACCCAGCACTATCCGGATTCGCCGAATCAACCCAGCTTCCCCAGCACGGTCCTGCGTCCCGGCGAAGTCTACCGGTCCACCACGATCCACCGCTTCACGGCCCAGTAGCCGCGGGTCGCGGAGCGTGGCTTTGATCGCCCGTCCATGCGGATCGCCGCCTTCCTCCTTCCGCTGATTCTGCCGATGCTCGCGTCGGCTGCGGACTTTGCGAAAGCGATCCCGCGTTCCTGCCGGCAGGTGGTGCTGGTGACGACGGCAGACTGGGCGGCGTCGGTCGCGTCGCTACAGCGGTTCGAGCGGGCGGAGCCAGGGGCGGAGTGGTCGCCGGTGGGGCAGGCGCTGCCGGCGCGGATCGGCGAGCGCGGGTTCGCGTGGGGCAGCGGCTTGCACGCGGAACCGCGCGGGGCGGCGCGCAAACGGGAGGGCGACCGGCGGGCTGCGGCTGCCAGTCACGCTGCTCTCGTCCACGCTGGAGGCGGTGGATGATCCGGCCTCGCGGCACTACAACCGCATCGTGGATCGCGCGCGGGTCGCGCACCCCGACTGGCGCTCATCCGAAAAGATGGGCGCGATCCCGGACTACGCGCTCGGGCTGGTCGTGGCGCACAATCCGCGGCGCGTGCCCGGCGCGGGGTCGTGCATTTTCCTCCACCTCTGGCTGCCGCGACGCACCGGCACAGCCGGCTGCACGGTGCTGCGAGAGCGCGACCTGACGACGCTGGTCCGCTGGCTCGACGCCGCGCGTGGGCCGGTGCTGGTGCAGCTTCCGCGGGCGGAGGCGGCGGGCTGGCCGGCTACTTCAGCTCGCGGATCTTGATGTTGCGGAAGGACACCACGTTGCCGTGATCCTGCAGGCAGAGGTGGCCCTTGTCCGCTTTGCCGAAATCGGCCCACTTCGCAAACTTTGACTTCGCCACTTTCTCCGCCCAATCCGCCGAGCCGATCTCGTATTCCACGTACTTCGCGCCGTTCATGGTGTGCTCGCACTTGAAGGTGCCGGCGGGCGTTTTCTGGCACTTGAGGACAAAGGTGTTCCACTCGCCGACCGGCTTCGTCTTGTCCTCGGCGGCGGCGTAGAGGCCATACATCCAGCCGGCTTTTTGCGGGTCGCGGCCCTTCACATTGTCCTGAATCTGCGCTTCCGGACCGGTGAAATATGGCGCCCCGCCTTTCTCCTGCACTTTGAACATGATGCCGGAGTTGCCGCCTTCGCTGATCTTCCAATCAATGGAGAACTCGAAGCTCTCGAACTGCTCCTTCGTGATGATGTCCCCGCCGCCTTTGCCCGTGAGCGTGATCGCGCCGTCCTGCACGGCCCATTTGTCGGAGAGCGTTTCCTTTTTGAAATTGCGCCACGACTGGCTGGCATCCTTGCCGTCAAAGAGCAGTTTCCAGCCGGCGGTTTTTTCGGCTTCGGTGAGTTCGTTGTCGGCGGCGTGAACGGGCGCGACCAACGAGAGGGCGAGGAGGACGGGGAGCAGGAGGCGTTTCATGGGATGCGGGATTTAGTGGAGGCACCCCGGCGGCGTCAATCCTCCGCTGTCCCGTCGGCGGACTCCGTGGCCTCGATGAGGAGCTGCTGGAGGTGGCCGAAAAAATCGACGAAAAGATGTGCGACCGTGCCGGGCTGAAGATCCTCCGGCGGGCGGCGCTCCATCTGGGCTTGGGTGAGGTGATGCCGTGCGGCGAGCGCGAGCCGCGCTTGGTTGAGCGCGAGGAGCCAGGCCTCGACGTGCGACACCGGCACCCGCACGCTCGCGTCGGTGCCAGTCCACGAATGGACGAGGTCCATGCGGACGATTTCCACGGCTGAGGCAAAGAGCACGCGCAGCTCGGGGAGGACGTGCTCTTTCCAGTCCTCGTCGATCTCCGGCTCCGAGCCGTCGGTGGGGCTGCTGGCGAGGCGCTGCTCGGCGGCGGCACTGCCGCTGGGGTCGGCGGCGGCGGCGAGCCGCCACAGCAGGGAGCCTTCGATGAAACCGATGC
>CAIQUL010000046.1 GCA_903874975.1 uncultured Chthoniobacter sp.
CCGCACCGCGCGGAAACACCGGAAATCGTTCCACTATGTGTCGTGTTGTCCAGTAAAGTCTCGCCCCCGCTCTCGTGCCCAAAGTTCAGCGCCGCGCTTTGGGAATGGATGTGTGTGGCGAAACTCCGTTTCCGTGGCGTGGGCGCGATCCAAGACGCGGGACGACGCAGGAAAAACAGAGGCTCGGGGAGTGGATCGGCGTTCTCAAAGGAGCGGCGAGCTTCCAGCCGCCGATGCCACAGCGCGTGCAGCCGTGAAGGCCCTGAGCCCTACCGAAGAGCATCAAATCTCCCCGGTGGGCGCGCACGGCCCGCCCCCCGCCTTCCCGCATGTTTGACCGCTTCGGCGCTTCTTCGCGCCCTACTTCCCGCCGGCCCAGATGACCGCGTTTTTCAGCAGGGTCTGGTAGTCGGGGAGGTCGTGGGCGCGGGCGTCGTGGCCGAGGGTGAGGCCGACGATGCGGGCTTTGGGATGTTTCACGACGAAGACTTGCGGGAACTCCTTGCCGCTCTTCGGGCTGGCCGCGGTGGCGAGCACTTCGATAGGCGTGGCGGCGGGGTCGGGGATGTGGTTGTAGAGTTCGTCGGTGATTTCGAAGGTGGCGGTGACGCCCTTGGTGATCGGGTGCTCGGCGTTGGTGACCTTCACGGTGAAAGGCCCGAGTCGGTCGTGCCCGCGGGTGCCGCCGCCGATGATTTCCTTGTTCCACTCGGGGAAGTTTCTCCACGCATACCAGGTGCCGGGGTGGTGCGCGACGATGGCCCCGCCACGGTTGGCGTAGGCGATCAGCGCTCGGCGGGTCGCGGCGCTGACGGGCTGGTTGGCGCTGAGCACGAGCACGTCCACGTGGTCGAGGATGGCGGGGATGCCGTTGAGGTTTTGGGTGAAATCCACCCAGCCGGAGACGGGCGTGAGCGTGGCTTTGTCGGCGCCGCCGAAGAACTTCACGAAGTCGTGCGAGGAACCTCCGCCGACGATAAGCACGCGCGGGCCGTTGGCGGGACGCGTGGCGGGCGGCTGCGGGACGGGGTCGCTGAACTGCGGCTTGAACCCCGCGTCTTCATCCGGAGCAGCGGGCGCCGGAGCCGCGGCAGGTGGAGCGGCAGGTGGAGCGGCAGGTGGAGCGGCAGGTGGAGCGGCAGGTGGAGCGGCAGGTGCAGGAGCGGCAGGTGCCGGGGCGCAATCTGCGGCGCTGGGTTTCGCCGACACCGCGGCGGCGGGCGCGCCTGTGCCACTGCCCAGTTCGGCGGTGATGGCCACGATGGTGGGCGCGGAGCCGGTGCCGAAGCTTTCCAGCTCGATGCGATCAATCTCCCGCTCGGCGCTGAGCGGTTTGGTGAACCAGCGCATCTGCCGGTCTTTCACGATCCCCTCGGCGAACTTCGAGCCGGGGACATCCACGCGCGTGGCGTAGTCGGCAAACTCGGTGCCGTTCTTGCACACGATGGTTTCGCTGGCTCCGCCGACGGCGTGGACGGTGATCTTCAGCACGTCGCTGCGGTCGGTGCTGTTTGGCTGGAAGCCCCAACCGGCGACGCCGCCGAGGAAGTGCAGACGGTTCGCCTTGAAGCCGCCGACTTTCACCTCCACGCGCTGTGGCATGGTCTGCGCCACGGCGCCGCCGGGGCCGCCTTTGAGCACGACGATGTTCGATCCGCCCGCCGCTTTCTCCGGCGCGACGATGCTGAACGGGATGCCCTCGACGAGAACCGTTCCGGTCTTCCCGAACTCGAACGATTCATTCTTCGCCGTGGCGTTTTGGAAAAGGCCGCGCGCGGTGCTGCTCGTGAACGCGCCCTTGAGGTCGAGCACGCGGAATTTCCCGCCGTCCACGCTCTGCATGTAGGCGATGATGTCGCGCAGGGCCTCGCCGCCGAGCGCCTCAAAGCCCTCGGGCATGAGCGACCGCCCGGTGTTCGCGCGCGTTTTCACGTCGGCGACTTTCACCTCCTGCACGCCGGCGAGGCTCTTCAGCGTGATGGTCGCCGCGTTTTCCGAGGCGATGATGCCGGCGAAAAGCTGGCCGTTTTTCGTTTCGAGATTCCACGCGTAAAAGGTCGGTTCCACCTCGGCGTTCGGATCCACGATGGCGCCGAGCAGTTCGCTCGCGCCATGCGCGCCCATGCCGGTGAGCGCGGGGCCGAGGTCCACGCCGATGTCGCCGTGCTTGTGGCACGTCGCGCAGGCCTGGGTGAAAAGCGCCCTGCCTTTCGCAGGGTCGCCTTTGCCCTGGACGACGGGCAGCAGTTTGGCGATCGCGTCCTTCTTCGCCTTCGCGAGCGGGTTTGGCTCGGCGAGCATTTCGGTGGCGCGTTTGGCCACGCCCTGGTCGGGATGGGTGCGGAGGCGCGCGGTGGCGGCGGGGCCGAGTTTGGTCACATCGACGCTGTTGGCCTTGACCGCATCGAGGAAGGCGAGCGTCCAGTCGGCGCGCTTGAGCAGGGTGTCAAAAGCGGGAGCCTGCACGTCGGCGGGCAGTTTCGCGTAGGCGGCGGAAAGCGCCGTGCCCACGCTGGCGTCGTCGGTCTCGCCGAGCGCGGCGATGAGGCCGCGCTTGAACGCGGGCGTGCCGTCGGCGGCGAGCTGTTTTACCAGGGCCGGCAGGATTGCGGCGTCGCTGCCACGGAGGCCGATGAGGCTCTGCACGGCACCGAGGCGCGCGGTATCTTCGGCCTTGGGGTCGGCGACGGCGGTGAGGAGCGAACCCGAGAGTTTGGCAGTCTCGGCCTTGAGCGCGCCGGCCTTGTCCCACTTCGCGGCGAGCGGGAGGACGCTGCCACTCGCGCCGCCGGTGAGGAGTTTGGCGAGCGCGGCGGAAAGTTCCGGCGTCATCGCAGGCGCGTCCTTGAGCGACTTGCCGAGCTTGTCGAGCATCGCGCCCTTCAGCGCGTCGGCGCTGGCGGGCTTGGCCGCGAGCGCGATGACGAGCTTCGCGGCGGCGTCCGTGTCGTTCTTCCCACCGATGGAATCGGCGAGCTGCGCGACGAGCGGCGCGAGCGGCGCGGGATCGGCGGCGTCGAGCGCGGCGGCGATGCTGGCGGCGGGGTTCCGCATGGCGGCACCCACGGCGGCGGATTTTTGGAAGTCGTCGTCGAACTTCGGCCACGCGGCGATGAGGGCCTTCGCGGCATCGTCGCCACCTCCGCCGGCTGCGATGGCGCGGAGCGCGGCGAGTCGGACGGCGGGATCAGCGTCTTCGAGAAGCGCTCCGATTTTCACCGTGTCGTCGGAACGCGCACCCGCCACACCAGCGGATGCCTCCAGAACCAGCGCGGCGTTTCTGCGCACGACGATCTCCTTGTCCGCCAGAGCGGCGGCGATTTGCGCGGCTTTCAACTGGCCGAGCCCGTGCAGCGTCCACAGCGCGGCGATTTGCGCGCCGGGGTTCGCGCTCTTGAGCACCGCCGCGACCGGCTCCGCGCTCACCGCCTTCGTCTGATCGGCAGTCCCAAATTTCTCCACCAGCAGTCGGTTCGCGGTCATCCGCACATGCGCGTTCGGATGCTCCAGCGCCTTCGCCAACTCCGCGACGCCCGCCTTCGACAAATCCGGCACCGCGATCTTCTTCGCGTCCTTGTGGTCGATGCGCCAGATGCGGCCAAAGTAGTGGTCGCGGTCGGGGCGCACGGCGGCGTTGACCTTGTTGTGGTCGGGGCCGCGCGTGTCGTTGTGGATGACCGCCTGGTTGTAAAAATCGCCGACAAAGACCGCGCCGTCCGGGCTCACGCGGACCTCGATGGGCCGCCACCACATGTCTTTGCTGCGGATGAACTCCGTCTGCTCGCGGCCCGGCAATTTTGCGGCGGCGTAGCTGCTGCCTTTGGGCGTGAGCCGCTGGTGGGCGATGATGTTGATCGTCGGCTCGGTGGTGAAGTAGTCGCCGTTGTATTCCGCCGGCCACGCGCCGCCGTCGTAAATCGCGCAACCCGCGCCCGCCGTGAAGTCGCCCACGCGATCAATCTGCACGTAGGCCATCTGCTCCCAGGTCATCGCAGGGAAGGATTTTTGCGCGCCGATGACGGTGTGAAAACTCCCGGCGCGGCCCACTTTTCCGCGCGCCAGCGCGGATTCGGGAAGCACGACCTCGTTGAGCAGCGTGCCGCTCGTCGGCTGGGTCCACATCACCCGGTTTTCGCCCGTGATCTGGAGGCCCCAGGTGTTGCCGCCCTTCGAGCTGTATTGCTCAAAGGCCGAGCCGTCCGGTTTGAAGCGGACGACTCCGCTCCGGATGCTGCCAAAGCTCTTCTCGCCGTCGGGGCTCTTCACATTGCCGCCGCTGTAACCGTGCGTGGCGTAGATCCAGCCGTCCCAGCCCCAGCGCGGATTGTTGATGACCGCGTGCGTGTCGCCGGTGCCGAGGCCCGTGTAGAGCTTCTCGACCTTGTCGCACTTGCCGTCGCCGTCGGTATCGCGGAGGAAAAGGATGTCCGGCGCCTGCGTGACGATCACGCCGTCCTTGTAGAAAACGAGGCCGGTAACGAGGTCGAGGCCCTCGTAAAAAACCGTCTTCTTATCCATCACGCCGTCGCCGTCGGAGTCCGTGAGGCGGGAAATTTTGTCGATCGCCTTGCGCTCCTGCACGCCGGGCGTCGGGTCGATGCCGCCGTGGTCCTTCCACTCCTTGCCGCGGTAGTCCGGGCGCATCCCGCGGCGGCCATTCGGATACTCCGGGGTCTCGGCGACCCACAGCGAACCGTCGGGCGCCCAGTCAAAGTTCATCGGCTTGTTGATGAGCGGTTCGGCGGCGACGAGCTTGAGCGTGAAATCGGGATGAATTTCGAGGTTCTTGAGCGTGTCCGCCGGGCGCTGAGGGCCCCCAGCCGGGTAGGTCAGCGCGGCGAGTTCCTCCTTCTTCACGAACTCATCGAGGTTGTCGCGTTTCCCGGCCCACGCGATGCCGCGCAGGAGCACCGCGCGATACTGCGGCAGGTCGAAGGTCTTGAACAGGTGCCCGGGGATGCTGACGAACGCGCGGTACGGTTTCGCGCCGCCCTCCCACGTATTTTCATAAACCCACATCTGCGCCTGCACGTCATAAACCTGCGCCTTGCCGCCGCCGCCTTTGCCGCCGCGTCCGTAGGGCGTGTAGCTAGTGGCGAGCACGCGAGCCTCGGGTTTCATGTCCATGTCGTAGTAAATCTCGTCGTCGAAATGGAAATTCGCCGCGCCCTTCGTGATGGGATGCCCGCCGCCGAGGAATTGATTCTCGGTGTAGTAGAGGTCCATCGGGCCTTCCTTCCATTTGGTCGTGCCGGGCTTCCACGCGCCGCCGAGCACCTCGCGCCACCAGGCCGGGTCTTTCATCGAGACCGCCGCCGTGTGCAGCACCACGAGGCCGCCGCCGCGCTTGAGGAAGGCATTGATCACGGTCTGTTGCTCCGGCGTGGCGTCGCCGCCCTCTTGGGCGTAGGCCACGATCACGTCGGTCTCCTTGAGTTGATCCGCCGTCGGCCAGTCGAGCGCGCCGTCCACCTTCATCCCGCGCTCGGCGAGCAGCGGCTTCCACTCCGCGAGGAAACGCGGATGCGCGTGGACTTCCTGCCCGCGGTTATTTTGCCCCGCGCGGATGAAGACGCGGAGCGGTTCCGCCTGCGCGACGGCGGAGACGGCGAGGAGGGTGATGAAGGTGAGGAGACGTTTCATGAGCGTAGGAATTGGAGGTAAAAAAGCAGGTGTGCAGAGAAGCGTGCAGGCGGAAGCGGTCAAGGTGAATTCCCGCGCCGCCGCGCAGCTTCCCCTCTCCCTCATCCTGAGTGGAGGCGGCGGGCGGGGCAGTGGCGAATGACGAAAAAAATCCGAATGACGAATGCGCACCAACTCGCCGCGTCCTTCGTCATTCCACATTCCACATTCGTCCTTTTTTCCCACTCACCAGCCACCGCCTTCGCCCCCGCCGGGAGTTAGCGGTCCTTCGACTGCGCTCCGCAAAGCCTCCGCTCCGCTCAGGATGACAATTTTTCGCTGCGCGCGTCGCGCAGCGTGAGGTGGGCGAGGACTTCGATCTCGGCGGTCTGGGGAAACATGTCGAGGGGCGTGACCGCGGCGAGGTCGTAGCTGCGGCTGAGCGCGGCGAGGTCGCGGGCGAGCGTGCCGGGGTTGCACGAAACGTAGAGGATTTCCGCCGGGAGATTGGCGAGGAGCAGGTCGGTCACGCGGGCATCAAGGCCGGTGGCGGGCGGGTCGAGGAGGACGGTCGTGCGGGCGGCGTCGTGCGCGGCGAGGACTTCGCCGAGGTGCGCGCCGACATCGCCCTGAAGGTAGTGCTCGTGCGGCGCGGTGGCGCGCTGGGCTTTCTCGATGGCGCTGACGTTTTCCTCAATGCCGATGACGGTCTCAAAGTGGGCGGCGAGTTTTTTCGCGAAGAGGCCCGCCCCGCAATACGCATCCACGAGCAACGCCTGCCCGCGGCGCGCGGTGGCCTCCACGAGCGCGAGGAGTTCGCGGGTCACCTCGGGGTTCGTCTGCTCGAAATACGGCCCACCACCTTTCGCGCGCAGCGAGTAGTCGCCCTCGCCGACGCCGGCGTGCCGGAGGTCGCGCAGGGCTTTGTTCACCACGGGCGCGGCGAGGGCGCACTGCTCCACGTCCACGAGGCGGTGGCCGTCGTGGGCAAAAAATCCGGTGACGCCATCGACGACATGCACGCGGATGCGGTTGCGGTAGCCGAGGGGGTGCGGGGCGGGGATGATCGGGCGCATCGGGACGTGCGCGAGTTTGCCCACGCGCCGGAGGGTTTGCTCGACTTGCGCGGCCTTGATCGCGAGCTGCCGCGGGTAGGCGATGTGCTGGTAGCTGCATCCGCCGCAGCTCCCGAAATACGGGCAAGCCGGCGCGACGCGATCAGGCGACTCTTCTGCGACCGCCACCAACTCGGCTTCGCCGAAGTTCTTTTTCTGCCGGACGACGCGCGCGGTCACGGTCTCGCCCGGAATGGTGAACGGAACGAAAAACACCTTGCCGTCATGGCGGGCCACACCTTTGCCGCCAAAGGCGATGTCGTGAACGGTCAAGGAAAGGACGGGCTGAGAATGGGTCATGGGAAAAAAAGAGGCTTCCGTCGCGAAACGGAAGCCTCCTTCGGAAAAGGCGCGGATTTCTACCAGCCGCCCTGGGAGCGGGTGTAATTGTAGCGGGTCTCAAAGCCCAGCTCCGGCGGAAACTCTTCAAAGCCGCCGTGAACCCACGGGACGTTGCTCTTATACGGCGGGCGGAAGGATCCTTTGTGGGTGGCAAACGGGTGGGTCGCGACCTCGTAGATGCCCATGGTCATACGATACATAAAGCGGCCGAAGCCTTTCGACGTGCCGTAGAACCACGCGGTCGAATTGCCCTCGCGCTCGTTCATTACGGTCGGGACGTAGATGAGTTCCGCGCCGGCAAAGGCGATGTTCGCCAGGCCGCGACCGAGCTTGCGGGTGGGCCCGTAATCGTTCATCGCGGGGTCGTGGATGTCGGCGAAAGCACTGCCGGACAGCAGCGTGAGGATGAAGATGCTGAGGAGGATTTTCATGAAGTGGGCGGAAGCTACATCGCGGTGTTCCGGCATGGCAACCCGCTTTTTCAATGGCCGAACTTCTCCCACAAAAGGTGGATGCCGTGGCCGGCGGCGGCAAACATAATGCTGAAGTAGATCCACGCCGCGATATTCACGACGTGGCCGATGAGCACGAGGAGCCCGTCGCGCTCGACGAGCCCGGCGGTGAGGAAGAGCACGGCGAGGGCGGGGATGGTATTGGAAAAGGGGATGAGCGGGGGCAGCGGGAGCGACAGGAGGAGTCCGCCGGAGGCGATGCCGAGGCCGATGAGGTTGACCATGCCGGGCCAGCGCTGGAGAAAGTGCATGCGCGGCTTGACCAGCTTTTCGAGCCTCGTCGCCAGCTTTAGCCCGAGGGTGACGGTTTTTTCGAGCATGGCCTGCGGGACTCTGCGGGCGAGGACGAAGCCGGGCAGCGAAGGCTTGCGCCCCAGCGCGATGCGCAGGCCGATGAGCATGATGACGATCCCAAAGGGCACGGAGAGCCCCGGGATGGGAATCGGGAAGACGAAAGGCAGCGCCATGAGCAGCAGAAACAACCCGAACCCGCGGCCTTTGAGGATGTCCTCGAGTTCGCCCAGCGTCATCGAGCGCCCGGCGGTTTCGTGCAAAAGTTCGCGCAAGTCCGCGGAGAGTCGCCGCGGCTCGGGGGGGGGCTCGACGATCGCGGCGAGCGGGTTTTTTTCGAGCGGGTTCAAGCGGGCTCGTGGGTGGTCTCCTGCGGGGCCCCGCTCCAGCGCGGCCGCGGGTTCAGGGCAAAGGGCAGGCTATGGTCGCCCGCGAGCGTGCAGTTGGGGAAAATTTCCATGATGGGGCGCCTTCAATGGACGGCGAGAGCGCGCGTGTAAACTGCGGAGTCGCGGGGGGGCGCGTTTACGCCGATTTTCCGCCATCTCCGCCCGGCCAGCGGGCGAGGCTTTCCTCGTGAAAATGCCGCGCCCGCCGCAGCCGCCGCACCAGGCCGTAGCGCGGGCTGAAGAGGTAGGCGGCGAAGAAAATCGCGCCGAGCACCAGAACGATGCACGCCCCGGAAGGCAGATCGAGCCGATAGGACAGCAGCAACCCCACGCACGACCCAAACATCCCGATGAGCCCGCCGCCCCAAAGCATCGCCGGATACGAATCGCAGAGCAGATAAACCGTGGCCGCCGGCGCGATGAGCAACCCGAGCAGCATGATCACCCCGACGGCCTGGAGCGAAGCGATCATCGTGAGCACGAGGCAGGTCATGAGCACGAAGTTCAGCAGGTTCACGCGGATGCCCTGACTGGCCGCGACCGTGGGGTCGAAGAGCGTGAGCAGCAGCGGGCGCTGGAGCGCGGCGAGGAGCGGCACGACCACGAGGCTGATCCCCCAGATCATCCACAGGTCGGTATTGGAAAGGCCGAGAATGTTTCCAAAAAGCCAGTGCATCAGGGAGACGCGAACCTTGAACAAACCGATGAGCACGATGCCGACGGAAAACGCGACGGTGTAAAGAATGCCGAGCGCGGTGTCCTCCTTCAGCCGCGAGCTGCGGGCGAGCAACTGCGCGCCGAGCGCCACCGTCAGCGCGGCAAAGAGCGCGCCGCCGAACAGCGCGCTCGGCACCAGCCCGCCCGCCAGAATCCAGCCGATGGCCAGGCCCGGCAGCAGCGAGTGCGAAAGCGAATCGGCCATCAGCGCGAGGCGGCGGAGCACGACGAACGCGCCGAGGAAGCCATTGGTGAAGCCAATGAGCGCGCCGCCGACCAAAACGCGGCGCATGAATTCGTGCTGAAAGGGTTCGGTGAGCCAGTCCATCGGTCAGTGGTGCGCGGGGCCGTGGTGGTGCTGGTGCTCCTGCGGCGCGGGGCCCGCGAAGGTCGGCGTGTCGTAGGTCTTGCGGAGGTTCGCGTCGGTGAAGACTTCACCGACGCTGCCGGCGGCGATGAGTTCGCCATTGAGCAGGATCGCCTGGTCGAAAAGCTCGCGCACGCTCGCGAGATCGTGGTGCGAGGCGATGATCAGTTTGCCCTGATCGCGCAGCTCGCGGAGGAGCTGCTTGAGATTGTCCTGCGTCGGTTTGTCGAGGCCGGTGAAAGGCTCATCGAGCAAAAAGACGTGCGCCTGCTGGGCCAGCGCGCGAGCGAGGAAAGCGCGCTGCTGCTGCCCGCCGGAAAGCGCGCTGATCTGCCGCTGGGCGAGCGGTCCGAGGTGCATCGCCGCGATCGCTTCATCCACCGCCTTCTCGTCTTCGCGTCCGTAGCCGCGCCACCAGCCGACGCGCAGGTAGCGCCCCATTTCCACCAGCCCGTGGACCGTGGTGGGAAAGTCCCAGTCGATCGCCTCGCGCTGCGGGAGATACGCAAAATCCTGGGTCGCGCCCTGCACCTCGCGCCCGTGAAACGCGATGCGCCCCGTCTCGCGCGGGAGCAGGCCGGCGAGCGCCTTGAGCAGCGTGGATTTGCCCGCGCCGTTCGGTCCGAGCAGCGCCACGCACTGCCCGCAGCCGACTTCAAACGCGATGTGATGCAGCGCCGGGATGCGGTTGTAGCTCACCGTGAGATCGCTCACCGCGAGCCCGTGCGCCGTGCTGAGAGAGGCGCGCAGCGTCATGGAAAAGTCACTGCCTCCACCGTGGTCCCCGTGCCCCACACGCTCTTTTCATGCACGTCGCCCACCGGGTCGGTGAGCTTCGCACGCATCGCCGCGAGCGGCGCGTCGGCAGGCCACTCGATGGCAAACTGCAGGTCCACACCCTCCGCGGGATACGCCAGCTTCAGCTTGCGCTCCAGCTCCGCGGTCGGCGCGCTTTCGCTCCACACTTCCTGCCCGAGGTGCAGCACCTTTACCGACTTCGGCACCAGCGTGAAGGTCAGCCCCAGCCCGATCTCCTGCTCCACCGCAGCCACCACCCGCGGCTGCTCGCGCGGCCCATCCGCTGTGGTCGTCAGCCGCACCAGCGGCCAGCCCAGCGCGAGGATCGCGAGAAAAGCGAGCAGCGCCCGCAGCAGTGGGGAGCCGCGCATCTACTTCAGCGCATTCACCAGCGTCGTGACGTTGTGCCGGTACATCCCTTCGTACGTGGCCGCCGCACCTTCCCCGAGCCCGTCGGCATACAACTCGCCGCCCAGTTTCGCGCCCGTCTCGCGGGTGATTTCCTTGAGCACTTTCGGGTTCTTGATGCTCTCGGAAAAAATCGCTTTCACGCCCTGGGCTTTGATCGTCGCGATGATCTCCGCGACCTTTTTCGACGACGGCTGATCCGCGCTGGAGAAGCCCTCGATGGCGTAAATCGTGAACCCATGCTCCTTCGCGAAATACTGAAACGCATCGTGCGAGGTCACGAGTTTCCGCTGATTGCGCGGCAGCTTTGCCAGCTCCGCCCGCGACCACTTTTGCAGCGCGTCGAGCTGCGTCTGATACTTCGCCGCATTGGCGGAAAAAACCGCCGCATCCGCCGGGCTGGCCTTGCTCAAGGCCTCGCGCACGATCGTCGTCGCCTTGCCCATATTACCGAGGCCGTGCCACCAGTGCGGATCCTCATCCGTCGCATGCCCGTGACCCTCGTGCCCCGGCTCCGGCTTCATTTTCAGCGAAGCGAAACCGTCGCCCACCTCGACCAGCGCACCCTTCGTGCCGGTGCTCTGCTTGAGCTTCCCGACGTAGCCTTCCATGTGCTTCGCGGAAAGCAGGACGACGTGCGCCTCGCTCACCGTTTTCAGGTCCGCGGGCTTCGGCTCGTATTCGTGGGGATCGATGCCCGGCTTCACATGCGCCGTCACCGCCACGCGGTCGCCGCCGACCTGCTGCGCGATCTCCGTGAGGATCGTGGAGAAGCTCGAAACCCGGACTTTCGCCTCCGCGAAAACGGAGAACGGCAAGGCCAGCAAAGCCGGGAGAAGAAGACGCTGAAATTTCATTCTGCGGAGCATAGGAGGCCACCGGCGAGCTGCAAGCGAATTGCATTAAACCGCCCGCCTCAATTCGCTGCCGCAGGCCCCAATGCCCGCGCTACTCCGCCCCGCTGCCGCCGGCCTCGATGATTTCCAACTGCGCGCGCTCGCCGTGTTGCGCCGCCGCCGCGAGCAGATTGCGAATCGCGATAATCGTCTGCCCGTGCTTGCCGATGATTTTGCCGATGTCGCTCTGGCGGACCCGCACATGAAAGGTCGTGCGCTTATTGCCTTCGTGCCGGGTCAGCACCATCTCGTCCGGGTAGTCGATGAGCTGACGTAAGACGAAATTGAGGAACTCCTGCATGGCGGCAGATGGTGCATGGCGGACGGGTCAAAGGCGAGCGCAACTTCGCCGCGGAAACTTTTCTCGCGCGGGCTGGCCGGCGGGAGTAAAGAGCCCGCGCTTATGTTCGCCATTCGCCTTTCCCCCGTGCTCCTGGCCGGCCTGCTCGCGGCCTTTTTCGCGCGGGCGGAGGATGCCCCTTTCGCGGCCAAGGCGGAGCATGTGGTGCTCGTGGTGTGGGATGGCATGCGCCCGGATTTCATCCGCGCCGACACCACGCCGGTGCTGCACGCGCTCGCCACGCGCGGGACGTTCTTTGGCAATAACCACTCCGTGTATATCACCTCCACCGAGGTCAATGGCACCGCCATCGCCACCGGCTGCTACCCCGGGCGCACCGGCATCCTCGCCAATGTCGAGTTCCGCCCGGACATCCATCCCTTCCACCCGGTCGCCACCGAGCACCCGCAGAGTTGCCGCCGCGGCGACGAGGTGCGCGCGGGAAAATACGTGCGCGTGCCGACGCTCGCGGAGATCGTCCAGCGCGCCGGCCACCGCACCGCCATCGCCGGCACAAAGCCCGTCGCGCTGCTCCACGACCGCGGCCTTGATCGCGCGGCGAGCCACGGCTCGACCGTCCTTTTCGCCGGCAAGTCCAATCCCCCCGCCGCGCTCGCCCCGATCACCGCCGCGCTCGGGAAATTCCCCTCCTACCCCGACGTCGAGACGCTCTCTCCGAACACCGCGCAAAACGCCTGGACCGCGCGCGCTCTCACCGAGCAGCTCTGGCGCGACGGCGTCCCCAAGTTCAGCACGCTCTGGCTCGGCGACCCGGATTTCAGCCAGCACCTCACCATGCCCGGCTCGCCCACCGCCCTCGCCGCCATGGCCGACAGCGACGCCGCGCTCGGCACGGTCCTCACCGCGCTCCGCGCCAAAGGCGTGCTCGAAAAGACCAACATCTTCATCGTCTCCGACCACGGCTTTTCCACCGTGGACTGGGCGGTGGATCTCAGCGGCGCTTTGAAAAAGGCCGGTTTCACCACCGTCCGCGCCTACACCAAAGAGCCGCAGCCCGGCGAAATCCTCCAGGTGGCCCTGGGTGGCAGCACCGCGTTTTACATCCCCGGCCGCGACCCGGAGCTGGTGAAAAAGCTCGTCGCCTTCCTCCAGGCCACGAACTACGCCGGCCCCATTTTCACCCGCACCGCGCTCCCCGGCACCTTCGCGATGCAGGCCGCCCGCATCGACTCACCGGACTCGCCGGACGTGCTCCTTTCCTTCCGCTGGCAGGACGAAAAAAACGCCAACGGCGTACCCGGACTCCTCGCCGCCGAAGGCCGCCGCAACAACTACGGCACCCACGCCTCCCTCAGCCGCTACGACATCCACAACACCCTCGTCGCCGCCGGCCCGGACATCCGCGCCGGGTTCCGCGACACCCTGCCCACGGCCAATGTGGATGTCGCCCCGACGATCCTCCACCGCCTCGGCATTCCCGGCGCGGACCAAATGGACGGCCGCATCCTCCGCGAAGCGCTCGCCGGCGTGGAAGTCGCCGCACCCCAGCCCGAAACGAAAACGCTCGAAGTCTCCACGCCCACCGCCGTCGGCACGTGGCGGCAGTATTTGAAAATCACGACCCTCGGCGACCACACCTACCTCGACGAAGGCAACTCCGGGCCGGTGCCGAAGTGACTTTCTAAAACACCAGCGGCTCACCCTCGGTCATGATCGTGATCCGCTCCGCCAGGCCCTGCTCGCGGGCGCAGGCCAGCAGGCGCTCGGGCGGTTCGTGGAGCGGCTCGTAGCTGAGGCGGAAGGTGCCGTAGTGCATCGGCACCATGCGGCGCGCGCCCAGATCGACAAACGCCCGCAGCGCCTCCTCGGGATTCATGTGGACCTCGCGCCCGCTCGGCGGGTCGTAGGCCCCGATGGGCAGCAGCGCCACGTCGATCGCGTGCCGCGCGCCGATTTCCCGGAAGCCCTCGAAATACGCCGTGTCGCCGCAGTGGAAAATCGTGCGCCCGCCCACCTCGATGATGAACCCGCCGAAGCCGCGGTGCGTATCATGCAGCACCCGCGCGCCCCAATGGTGCGCCGGTGTGAGCGTGATTTTCGCCGGTCCGCACTCGTAGCTCTCCCAGTAATGCAGCTCATGCACGCTGCGAAAGCCGAGGTCATGCACCAGATTTCCCACCTCGAACGGCACCACGATCGGCTGATCCGCCGCCACCCCGCGCAGCGTCTTGCGGTCGAGGTGGTCGAAATGCGCGTGCGTCACGAGCACGAGGTCGATCGCCGGCAGGTCGTCGAGCCGCAGCCCCGGATGCTTCATCCGCTTGAAAACCTTCAGCCACTTCGCCCAGTTCGGATCGATGAGCAGATTCTGCTCGCGCGTCTGGATGAGAAACGAGGCGTGCCCCGTCCAGGTGATGCAGATTTCACCCTCGCGGAGTTCGGGGAAATTCGGCGGCGCGTGCCCGCCGGCGCGCGGCTCGAAGATCGAGGGGATGAGCACCTCGGTGAGAAAATTCCGCTTCTGCCAGCCGTTCCCCGGCTTCAGCCCGACCTTGCGCGCCGCCTCGTCCTGCCCATGCCCGTTGGGCGTGGCGGACTTCTTGATGTCCGCCTTCGGTTTGCGTTTTTGAAACGGATTGGGCACAGGCCGCGAATTGTAGCGCTCGCTCCGGGCGAGGCAAAGTTTTCCTCCGCTTGCCAGCGACGCCCCTCCCCCGTGTAGCTTGGCCCCGTGACGAAGCCCGACCTCCGCCGCGCCCTGCGCGCCCGCCTCCAAAACCTCGGCGACGCCCGCGCCGCTAATTCCCGCGCCATCGTCGCCGCCCTCGCCGCGCACCCGGCGTTTCTCGCCGCGCAGACCGTTGCCCTTTTCGCCCCGCTCCCGACTGAGCCCGACGTGGAGCTGCTCTGGGAGAAATCGCCCCGCCAATTCTGCTACCCGCGCGTCACCGGCCCGCAGATCGAGTTCGTCATCGTGCGCCACCCCGAAGACCTCGCCCCCGCCGCCTGGAACCCACTCGTCCGCGAACCCGCCGCCGCGCAGCCCACCATTCCTGTCGCCGACCTCGACCTCATCCTCGTCCCCGGCCTCGCTTTCACCCGCGATGGACGCCGCCTCGGTCGCGGCGGCGGCTACTACGACCGCCTGCTCGCCGCGCGCGCGCCGCATACCGCGACCCTCGGCATCTGCTTCGACCTCCAGTTCGTCCCCGATCTCCCCTGCGAACCCCACGACCAGCGCGTCGATGCCGTCGTCACCGAATCTGGCCTCGTCGCCCGCTAGTCCAGCGGCGCCCGCATCACAAACGGGGGAATCCGCGTGAACACAAACTCGCCACCTTCCGTGACCCCGAAAAACGCGCCTACCGCCGTGCTCGCCGCGCCGATGGTGTGATAGCTATTGTAGGAGAAATCCTCACCCGGCTCGAGCCGCGGAAATTTTCCCACCACCCCGTCGCCCTCCACCACCACGCTCTGCCCGTCTTCATCCGTCACCACCCACTTCCGGCCCTTGATCGTCACCGTCTCGGCCGACTCATTGTGGATCGTCAGAAAATACGCAAACGGATGCGGGCGCTCCGGCGGCGCATCGAGATGCGGCATGTGCTCCAGCCGATCGACGGTGACGTGCAGACCTGTGAGTTCGGTAAAGGCGGACATTGGGATTTGCAGAGACTGATACTTCCTAAATCCTAAATCCTAAATCCTAAATGTCCGCCCTTCCCGTCATTCTCTCCATCGCCGGTTCCGACAACAGCGCCGGGGCCGGCGCGCAGGCCGATCTCAAAACCATGAGCGCCCTCGGCACCTACGGCGTCACCGCCATCACCTGCGTCGTCGCCGAGGTCCCGGGCAAAGTCAGCGCCATCCAGCCCATCGAACCCGCCCTCGTCGCCGAGCAAATCCGCCTCCTCTTCGGTGCCTTCCCCATCGCCGCCGTCAAAACCGGCCTGCTCCACTCCCGCGCCATCATCGCCGCCGTCACCGACCTTCTCGATGCGTCGTTCGGCACTGCCCATCCCCGCCCGGCGCTCGTCGTCGATCCCGTCATGATCGCCAGCAGCGGCGACCCGCTCCTCCAGGCCGACGCCATCGCCCTCTACCGCGAGCGCCTTTTCCCCCTCGCCACCCTCATCACCCCGAACCTCGACGAAACCGCTGCCCTCCTCGGCCGCCCCGTCACCACCCTCGACGAAATGCGCCGCGCCGGCGCGGAACTCACCGCCCGCCACGGCACCGCCTTCCTGCTCAAAGGCGGCCACCTCCGCGGCCCCACCGCCACCGACCTGCTTTTCACCGGCGGCGCAGTCCTAGAATTCAGCGCCCCCTTTGTCCCCGGCGTCTCCACCCACGGCACCGGCTGCACCTACTCCGCCGCCATCGCCGCCGGCCTCGGCAAAGGACTCGCCCTCCCCGAAGCCGTCGCCGCCGCCAAACGCTACGTCACCGCCGCCGTCACCCACTTCCTCCGCTGGGAAAAAGACGGCCGCACCACCC
>CAIQUL010000047.1 GCA_903874975.1 uncultured Chthoniobacter sp.
ACCAAGGCGGGCATCGTCCCCACGGCGCACAAAAAGTGCGCCCGCTGCTGGCGGCACCGGGCGAGCGTCGGGGCGAATGTGGCGCACGCCGAGTTGTGTGAGCGCTGCGCGGAGGTCGTGACGGCTTTGTGAGGATGCGGACGACCCAGAGAGCGCCGGGTGGAGCACGCGACTCGCGTGCCGCCTTCGGCGGCCCGCCGAAGGCTTCGAGGGTGCGGGTGCCTGTTGGCTTGACCTCGCGCATACCGGTGTTCGCGGCGGGTCGCCGCGAACAGCACGCGAGTCGCGTGCTCCACCCAGCGTGGATTCCCGTCGCCACCATCTTCCGATGAAACTCCTCCCCGCCATCGCGCTCCCGCTCTACGCGCTCGACCAGCTCACGAAATGGTGGGTGGTCGAGCACTTCACGCCATACGACGAACCGCAGCCGGTGATCGACCATTACTTCTACCTCTGCCGCTGGCACAACACCGGCGCGGCGTTCAGCATCGGCTCGGGAAACAACTGGTTTTTCGTGGTGCTGTCGGTGGTGACGCTCGCCGGGCTGCTGGTCTTTTACGCGCGCGGCGTCTTTCGCGATCTGCTCTCGCGCGTCGGCGTGGGCCTGCTCATCGCGGGCATCCTCGGCAATCTCACCGACCGGCTGCGCTATCAGCACGTCGTCGATTTCCTGCTCGTCGATCTGCACGTCCGTTTCGCCAATCCCTGGCCGGCCTTCAACGTGGCGGATAGCTGCATCTTCATCGCGACCGGCTGCTTCATCATCGCGTCACTGCTCGAAGGTCGGAAACCGGCCGCGCCCGTGGCTGACTGAGCGGCGGCGCAGCTCTCGAGCGCATGACTTATCCGCCGAAGCTCGCCGAGATTATCGCGTTCTTCGAGTCGCAGACCGAGGACGAGCGCCGCGGGAATCTGATCGCCTATGCCGGCCAGGCGAAAAAACACGAACCGAAACCGGGCGAAACTTTCGCGCTCGAAGACGTGCGCAAAGACGAGGAGTGCACGGACACGGTCGGCGTATTCCTGCAGCTCGATGCGGAACAGCGCGCACACTTTCGCATCACCCTCGGCCCGCAGGTCCAGACGCTGACCAAGGCTCTGGCGGCAATTTTGTGTATGGGCCTCCATGGCACCACGCTCGACGAAATCCTAGCACTACCCGCGGACTTCGTGCCGAAGATTGTCGGCGGCCAGCTCGTGCGGATTCGCTCGCAGACGGTGTATTACATCCTGACGCGGATGCAGGATGCGGCGCGGGTGTTGCGTGAAAGCAGCTTGGACTTTAGTCCAAAGTCCGCCCGCTCTTTGGACTGAAGTCCAAGCTACTTTGCGCCCGGCTCGATGGGCTCGATGTGGACGAGCACGTCGGCCATCGCGGGGTTGCCGGCGCGGATGGCGTCCTTCACGTCGTGCCCGATCTTGTGGCCGGCGCGCACCGTGAGGTCGGCATCCACGCCGATGTGGATGTCCACATAGAACTCCGTGCCCATCTTGCGCAGCCGGCATTTCTCCACATTGAGCACGCCGGCCACGCGCTGCGCGATCGCGCGCACGCTGTCCTCGACCTCCTTCGGCGGTGCCATGTCCATGACTTCATGGATTGCGGGAATCAGCAGCCGCCAGCCGTTGAAGCCGATGATGCCGCAGGTGAAGAGCGCGGCCCAGTCGTCCGCCGGCTCCCAACCGGGACCGCCGAGGAGCGCGATGGAAATACCGACGAACGCGCCCGCGGAGGTGATGGCGTCGGAGCGATGATGCCAGGCGTCCGTCTTCACCGCGCCGCTGCCGAGCTGCTCCGCGGCTCCGGCGACTTTGCGAAAGAGCGTCTCTTTCACCACGATGACCAGCACGAGCACCCCGAGGGTGAAAGGCGCGGGCGCGTGATGCGGGATGATGATCTCGCGGATGCTCTGCACGGCCAGACCGATGGCGGCGGCGATGACCGCGAGGGCCACAGCGACGGAGGCCAGCGGCTCGGCTTTGCCGTGGCCGTACGGATGCCGTTCGTCCGGCGGCTCCGCGGCGACTTTCAGGCCGAACCAGATGGCGAGTGAGCCGAAGATATCGAGCGTGGACTCGATGCCGTCGGCGATGAGCGCGTAGCAATGGCCGAGGACGCCCGCGATGATTTTGATGAGCGCGAGGAGGAAATTCACGGCCACGCCGATCAGGGCCAGCCGCGCGCCGGTGCCGTAGCCGCGAGCGCGGCGGGCGGAGGCTTCGCTCGCGCTGATTGGTTTTGTGGAATCGGCCACGGAGCGGCATCGTAGGCGCATGAACTTGAAAGTCAGGGCCATTGTTTTCCACACGCACGGCGTGCCGGAGGAGGTGGCGCGTTGGGAGGAAACCGACGCGCCTGCGCCGACGGCGGATGAGGTGCGGGTGCGGCTTCTCGCCGCGCCGATCAATCCCGCTGACCTCAATGTGATTGAGGGCAAATATCCGATCCGTCCGGCGCTGCCCGGCGTGCCGGGAGTGGAGGGGTTGGGCGTGGTGGAGAACGTCGGCCTCGCGGTGAAAAGTGTGCGCTCAGGCGACCGTGTGCTGCTGCCCCACGGCTACGGCACCTGGCGCGAGGCGGGTGTGGTGAAAGCGGGCAGCGTGTGGCCGGTGCCGGAAGGCATCGCCACGGAACAGGCGGCGATGCTGCGGATCAACCCGGCGACCGCACTGCGGATGCTGCGGGATTTTGTGGCGTTGCAAGCGGGCGAGTGGGTTTTGCAAAACGCCGCGAACTCGGCGGTCGGGCGGGCGGTGATTCAGATCGCGCGGGCGTCCGGCTGGCGGACGGTGAATGTGGTGCGGCGTCCGGAGTTGGTGGAGGAGTTGAAGGCCGCGGGCGCGGACGTGGTGCTGGTGGAGGGCGATGACCTACCCGCCCAGATCACGGCTGCGACGGGCGGCGCGGCGGTGCGGCTGGCCCTCAATGCGGTCGGCGGCGACAGCGCGTTGCGGCTGGCCAAGGCGCTTGCGCCCGGCGGGACGATCGTCACTTACGGAGCGATGAGTCGGCAGCCGTTGCGCATCCCGAATGGGCTGCTGATTTTCCAGGACATCCGCTGGCGCGGGTTTTGGATTTCGCAGTGGTATCGGGAGGCGGCGGCGGCAAGCATCGGGGCGATGTTTGCCGAACTTTTCGATCTCGCCCGACGCGGCCTGCTGCATGCGCCGGTCGAGCGCATTTACCCGCTCGCGGAGGTGGCGGCGGCGCTGGCGCACGCGGCCCAGGCGCGGCGCTCGGGGAAGATTCTGTTCGGCGGTGAAACGTGGTTTTCCGCGCAATGACGGCGGACCTTTTCGGAGTACCGGAGCCGCCGAGCGACGAGCCGCGGGTTTTTTCCGTGAGCGAGATCACGCGGACGGTGCGCGCGGTTTTGGAGGATGAAATCGGGACGGTGTGGGTGGAGGGCGAGGTGAGCAACTACCGCAAGCAGGCCAGCGGGCATCAGTATTTCACGCTCAAGGACGCGCAGGCGCAGCTCGCGTGCGTGTGGTTTGCGCGCGGCGGGTCGCGGCTGAAGCAGGTGGCGCTGACGGACGGGATGCAGGTGCAGGTGCGCGGGGCGCTGACGGTCTATGAGGCGCGCGGGCAGTATCAGCTCAACGTGCAGCTCGTGCAGGCGGGCGGCGCGGGGCTGTTGCAGGCAAAGTTCGAGGCGCTGAAGCGGAAGCTGGAGGCAGAGGGATTGTTCGCCGCGGAACGAAAGCGGGAACTGCCCGGATTTCCAGCGGTGGTCGGCATCGTGACTTCGCCGACCGGGGCGGCGCTCCGCGACATGCTGCACGTCCTCGCGCGCCGGGCTCCGTGGCTGCGGGTGATCGTGAGTCCGGCACGGGTGCAGGGTGAGGGCGCGGCGGCGGAGATTGCAGCGGGGATCGCGGCGCTGAATGAGCTGGCTGCTCCGCCCGACGTGATCGTGGTCGCGCGCGGTGGTGGCAGCGTGGAGGACTTGTGGGCGTTCAACGAGGAGGTGGTGGCGCGGGCGATCGTGGCGTCGGCGATTCCGGTGGTGTCAGCGGTCGGGCACGAGATTGACTTCACGATCGCGGACTTCGCCGCGGATCTGCGTGCGCCCACGCCGAGCGCAGCGGCGGAGTTGATCGCGCCGGACGCGGCGGAACTGACGCGCGAACTCGGGCAATGGGCCACGCAACTCCGCCGGCAGATGAGCGCAGCGCTCGGAGCACAGCGCGTCCGGCTGGATTTCCTCGCGCGCAGTACGTTTTTCCGCGAGCCGGAGCAGCGCCTGGCCGCAGCGCAACAGCGCACCGATCTGGCCGAGGAGGCGCTGCGTCGCGCGATGCGCGAGCACCTCGTTGCGCGACGGCAAGACGTGGGTGCCCTGCTGGCCGCGCTCCGGCAGTATCGCCCGGACCAACTGCTCGCGTTGCGGCGGCAGCACTACGATGCGCTGCGGGCCAAGTTTCAGGCGCGTTTCGACGAGGCCCGCAAGGAACCCAAGGCCCGCTTTGCCCGGCTCGCCGCAATGCTCCGACTGCTCGCCCCGACAGCAACCTTGGCGCGCGGCTATAGCATTACCACGACGACGGACGGCAGCACGATTCGATCGGTTACAGACGTGCAACGAGGAACGCAAATCGTGACCCGATTGGCCGACGGCGAGGTGAAGTCACGCGTGGAAACCTGAGGCCGCTCCGGGGCGCAAAAAAAGCAGGCTCCAGCGAACTGGAGCCTGCTTGGGAACTGGAGTTCCGATTAAACCTATTTCGATTCGGTAGCGTGTGCCACGAAGAGGGAGTCGGAAAAAGTGAACCACGCTGGAGTGTCGCTGGCGCCGTCCGCAAATGCGTTCTTCGCCGTCGCGTCGGGTTCGTCGGGGTTCCGCTTTACGCTCTTATCGGATTTCTTGAGGGATTCCACGTTTCCGCTGCCATCGCAGCGAATGACAATGGCCTTCTTGCCCTTCCAGATTCCGCCGGGCTTGGTATCGTCGGTGTCATACACCGGCGGCGTCGTGCCGGGCTTGAATCCGGAAGCGAGAAGCGGCCACCGGGAGTAAGACGTATCGGTCAGACCAACCACGTAGGCCCATTCATTTTCGGCTGGGCCCAACTTGTTGATGTTGGCCGCTGTGGTGGCATCGGCGCTGCCCGCCTTGGTGCAATATTTGGATTTGCCGATGGCGAAGATGGATTTTTCCGGAAGATAGTCGGGAATCAGTGTCGAAAGGACATCATTGGCATACGCGCCGGTCTTGGCTTCGGTCTTGGCGGCGATATCGGTGTATTGCGGGTAGGAGCCGTTAAAATCCTGTGCGTAGATTTTGCAGGCCGTCCCGATTTGCTTGGCGTTCGACAGCGCTTTCGTCTGATCGCCGCGGATTTTGACCTCACCGAAGACGGGCAGGGCGATGCCGGCCAAGATCGCGATGATCGAGATCACGACGAGGAGTTCGATCAGCGTAAAGGCTGTGTGATTTGTTGGTTTTTGTTTCATGGATTGTTGTGTGAGATAAAGTTTTCGCAGTGTAGTCAGCATCAACTCAGAGGGCAACAGGTTTTTTTTCTCGTTGTTCGTCAGTCTGCTGCGGTGAGTTCTCTAAGGTGTTTTCGGTGGGAGCTTTGATCACAAAGCACGAGCAGAATTTATTTCATCGGGAAATGCAATTTACCCGGATGCCCTTGGCGTTTGAACGCCACCAACCCCAGCGGCGGCAGGCGCAGCAGCAGCGAGTGCGACTTGCCCTGCCACACGACGGGTTCCGCGTGCTGCCCGCCGTAGTTGCCGACGTTGCTCCCGCCGTAAGTCTCAGCGTCGGTATTGATGATCTCCTCCCACCAGCCCTCCCCATTCACCCCGACCCGGTAGGCCTCGCGCACGATGGGCGTGGCGTTGATGACAAACGCGATGCTTTCGCCCGCGCGCGATTTGCGCAGGAAGGCGACCACGGAGTTGTCGCCGTCGCGGAAGTCGATCCACTCGAAGCCGTCGTACGAGTCGTCCTGGTCGAAAAGGGCGGGCTCGTTTTTATAGACCCAGTTCAGGTGCTGGACGAGGCGCTTCAGGCCGTCGTGCTCGGGGCGCTCGCAGAGATGCCAGTCGAGCGACTGATCGTGGTTCCACTCGCGCCACTGGCCGAATTCGCCGCCCATGAAGAGCAGCTTTTTTCCCGGATGCGCGAACATCCACGCGTAAAACATCCGCAGGTTCGCGAACTTCTGCCACACGTCGCCGGGCATCTTGTTGATCAGCGAACCTTTGCCGTGCACCACCTCGTCGTGGCTGAGCACGAGGACGAAATGCTCGTGAAACGCATAGAGCAGCGAGAAAGTGATGTCGCCCTGATGGAAGCGGCGATGGATCGGATCCTTCTGCATGTAGCTGAGGAAATCGTGCATCCAACCCATGTTCCATTTCAGGCCAAAACCGAGCCCACCGAGATACGTGGGACGCGAGACGCCGGGCCACGCGGTGCTTTCCTCGGCGATGGTCACGATGCCGGGAAAGCGCTCGTAGCAGACTTCGTTGAAGCGTTTCAAAAAGTAGATCGCGTCGAGGTTTTCGCGCCCGCCATACACGTTGGGGATCCACTCACCGGGCTGGCGCGAGTAGTCGAGGTAGAGCATCGAGGCCACGGCGTCCACGCGCAGGCCGTCGATGTGATATTCGTCGAGCCAGAAGAGCGCGTTCGCGATGAGGAAATTGCGGACCTCGTTGCGCCCGTAGTTGAAAATGAGCGTGCCCCAATCCATGTGCTCGCCGAGCCGCGGATCGGCGTGCTCGTAGAGATCGGTGCCGTCGAACTCCGCCAGTCCATGCGCGTCTTTCGGGAAATGGCCGGGCACCCAGTCGAGGATCACGCCCACGCCCGCCTGATGGCAGCGGTCCACGAAATACCGGAACTCATCCGGGTTTCCAAAGCGCGAAGTCGGCGCGAAATAACCCGTGACCTGATAGCCCCACGACCCCGCGAACGGATGCTCCGCAACCGGCAGCAGCTCGAGATGCGTGTAGCCCATCTCGACGACGTACGGCAGCAGCGTGTCCGCGAGTTCGCGGTAGCTGAGAAAGCGGTCGCCCTCCTCCGCCCGGCGCTGCCACGAGCCGAGATGCACCTCGTAGATGCTCATCGGCGTGCGATGCCACTCCTTCGTGCGCCGCGCCTCCAACCACGCCGCGTCGTTCCACGCGTAGCGTTTCAGATCGAAAACGAGCGAGGCCGTCGCCGTGCCGTGCTGGCCGAAAAAGGCGAACGGATCGCTCTTCAAAACGATCGCCCCGTGCGATTGCCGGACCTCGAATTTGTAGTGCGCGCCCTCGCCGACGCCGGGCAGGAAAATCTCCCACACCCCGCAGCCGAGCAGCTTCCGCATCGGGTTGCGCCGCCCGTCCCACCCGTTGAATTCGCCGACCACGCTGACCCGCTGCGCATTCGGCGCCCACACGTGAAACGCCGTCCCGCGCACGCCCTCGACCTCGGTGAGGTGCGCGCCGAGCTTTTCGTAAAGCTGCCAGTGCTGCCCCTCAGCGAAGAGATGCAGATCGAGCGGCCCGAGCAAAATCCCCGTGGCATACGGATCATGCTCCGTCCACGCCTGCCCTTCCTCGCCGGTGAAATCGAGCACGTAGCCGAAGCGCTCCGTCGCACCTTCGAGCACCGCTTCAAAAAAGCCGTCGGGGTGGATCTGCCGCGCCGGGAAGAGCGCCCCGCCGGGGTGGGCCGCGCGCACCGTCACCGCGCGCGCATCGGGACGAAAAACACGCACGACCCACTGCCCGGCCGCGTCGTGCATCCCGAGCACCGCGAACGGATCGCCGTGTTCCGCGCGGAGGATCGCCTCGAGCGCACCGGGATCGATCGTGGGAGCGTAGGCGGTGATTTGCATGCCGGTCAGGTTGGCGGCGAGGCGAGCAGCGGCGCGAGATAATTTCGATAAACCGCCGCCCAAGCGTACTCCTGCCGCACCTGCCGGCGCGCCCGCCACGAGTCGGTCTCGCCGAGTTGCGCCACGATCTCGCGGGCGATCTGCGCGGGGTCGGCGTCGAGGGTGAAAAGCGTGACGCCATCCGTAAGCAAAGTATCCAGCGGCTCGATCGCCGCGCAGAAAATCGGCAGGCGATGCAGCGCCGCTTCGAGCATCGGCAGCCCGAAGCCTTCCTGCCGGCTTGGAAAAAACAGCGCGTCCGCCAGCGCGTACAGACTCGCGAGATCGCGCTCCTCCACCGGCGCGTCCTCGTGCAAAAAGAAAGCGTCCTTTTCCAACCCAAGCCGTGCCCGCAGCACCCCCAACTCCGCGGCGTATCCCTGCGAGGCTGCGTTGTGCGGGTCCGGCGGCCCCGTCACCAGATACGCACACAAGCGACCCGTCGCCCGCAGCGCCGCCGTCACCGCCAACCCCAGCTCCACATTTTTCCGCCGCAGCAACCGCGTCGGATGCAGCAGCACAATCTCACGCTCCAGCAGCCCATGTTTCGCCGCCAACTCCCCCACCCGCTCCGTCAGCCCGAGCACCCGCGACGGATCGACCCCGTTCGGAATCACCCGGCTCCGCGCACCTGTGAGCGCTTCCCATTGCCGCCGCCGCAACTCCGAAACCGCGACATACTCGTAACGCGGATGCGCCCGCGCGAGCAGCTCGTCGTTCGCGGCAATTTCGTAGTCCGGATTGCCCGCCGCGAGGTCGTGAATCCACGCCACAAACCGCACGCCCGCCAGCCGCTCCGCCGCCCGCGCCAATGCCGCCGTCAGCACCCGATCGAACGGCATCGTCGTCACGTTGTGCAGAAACACCACATCCTGCCCGGCCAGCCAGCCCTCCAGCCCGACCGCGTCCACCTTTTCCCCCAGCCGCTCCAAGCGGACGCGCGGATCATCGCTCTCCCCCCGCCGACAGATCACCGTCACCTCATGCCCGTGCTCCGCCAACAGCCGCGCATGCGCCGCCAGCACCGTCTCCACCCCTCCGATGACCGGCGCGTAGCTGTAATGAACAAGCGCGATTTTCAAGGCACCCGGTGTGGCCCGGTCACTGCTCCCCCAGCAAGCATGAAATACCTCGTCATCGTCGCCGCCGTGGCCCTCGCCTGTTTCATTCTGGCACGAAACACGCCGGTCAAATCCCTCACCGCCAGCGCAGCCGCCCCGCTCTCCACCGGCCCCCGCGAACCCGCTGCGCCTGCCCCGACGACCGCCCTCAAAGCCCCACTCGACCGGACTCGCACAGTCCTGGAGGACGCCAAACGCCGTAACGGAGGCGGCGAATTTTAGGCCGCAGAAGGCCTCCGCCATCCTCTCGGAGCGCTCAGCAGGCCGCCCCTCCCGGTGAATCCCGGCATTTTCCCCATTGCCATCCGACCTCGGCGGAATAGTGTTCGCAGGAACATGGAAGCACTCACCGCCCGCCAGCAGCAAATCCTCGACTTCATTGCCGATTCGCAGGCGCGCACTGGCATCATCCCCTCCACCCGCGAGATTCAGCAGCACTTCGGTTTCGCCAGCCAGACGGCGGCGATGAACCACCTCCGCGCATTGCAGAAAAAGGGCGTCATCCAGAGGTCCGCCGGCAAAGCCCGCGCCGCGGCCCTCAGCGTCCATCTCGAACGCGCGCGCATCATCGACGTGCCGATCTATGGCCAGATCGCCGCCGGCTACGCCGAGACCGTCGAGCAGGAAAACGACGGTATCCTCTCCATCGACGCCGCCAGCGTCGGCGTCGCCCCGGGCCGCCGCGTCTTCGCCTTGAAAGTGCGGGGCGACTCCATGATCGGGGCCGACATCAGCGACGGCGACCTCGTCATCCTTGAAAACCGCGAGCCTCGGCCCGGTGCGGTCGTCGCTGCATTGATCGACGGCGAGACCACGCTGAAACGCTACCTCCACCAGCGCGGCCGTCCCTATTTGAAAGCCGAAAACCCGCGCTTCCCCGACCTCCTCCCCGCCCGCGAACTGATCATCCAAGGCGTCATGGTCGCCCTCGTCCGGAAGTTCCGCAACTGACCGCCACCCATGCTCGGCCTCGGCATCGAACTCACCCTCGTCGGCGCGCTTTTCCTCTGGCTCTACCGCCGCCAGCTCCGCGACCGCGACCGCGCCAGCCGCATTCGCCCCGCCCAGCTCCACCTCGATTTCGACGGGGAAACGTAAAGCCCGTCATTCCGAGGCCGGAAACAGTCGGCAGGGGCAGCGCAGTCGAAGCCGACCCTGCGCCTGTCGAATGCGGGCGCCTAATCTGAAAATCGGGGGCGATGATGGGGCTGCCATTGCCCTGTGGGATTCTTTTCCGGGCTCGCTATCCCTCATCCGAACAGCCTGTGGAAATACCTGCGTCGCGCCGACCTGATCTCTTTCTCGTGCTCCTGCCCTTGCTCCACCGCAGAGATGAAAGCGCCGGACGCAGACGCAGGAGCAAGACAAGGAGTAGGAGAAGCAGCGTTTTTCAACAGGCTCCTGCTCCAAGTTCTTCGACTGCGTGGAGTCGCCGGTGACGCCCGTAGCGCGAGCCTCGGGCTGGCCGTAGCGCAGTGCGTCCCGCCTGCCTCCGCGCGGCGGCAAAACGCGCGCGACGCATACTCGCAGCGGTGCCCGGGCAAGCGGGACGCCTGCGCTACGGGGGCCTTCGACTGCGCTTCGCCCGCCTTTCCTCCTCCGCTCCGCTGTCATGAACCTCCCTCGATTGGTAGGTAGGAAAATTGGGGATTCTCCAAATTTTCCTACCCACAATTTTCCTGCCTCCTTCTTTCCGCCAGCCGCACACCGCGTCCTCTGGTTCATCCCGCACCAAATATCACGCCCGCGTGTTCGGTTCTTCAGGATGCCGGGTTGGATTTCTTGCGGCGGTCACTTTTCTTCATGGCGCAGAATCAGGGTGTCGGCGCGCCGAGCGACTCGACGACGCCGATGAAGTAGCCGAGTTGCAGCCGGTAGTCGTCCTTGCCCCGGGCCGCGAGGATGAGCAACTCTCGGCCCTGCAAGTCTTTGCCGATGAAGAGCGCATAAACGCCGAGCAGCCACTGCCGGTCGGCGAGTTTGTCCGCCGTGCGCGCCTGCCGGAGGAAGGACTGGCCCATGGAAAAAATACATTCGGGGGTGAGTTCCGTCCAGAGCACGGGCACGGAACCGAAATGGGCGACGGCCTCGACCTGGAACTCGCTCGCTCGCCGGGCTCCGCCGGGGACGGGCAGGTTCGGTTTCTTCATCAGCGGCTCGGTGTAACCGACCGTGGAGAGGTCGTTGATCAGCGTCGCTTTGAAGCGCGCGAGCCACTCGGTTTTCTGGGTCATGGAGGCGAGCAGCAGTTTGCCGGACTCGGTATGCACCGGCGTGGCTTTGGCCAGATTCATGGCGTCGGCGAAGCGGAGCTGGCCGCAAAGCCCCAGCAACTTCGGTTTCAAATCGGCGAGAACTTTTCCCTCCGCAGCCTCCACCGCCGCCAGGCGGGCCTTCTCCCCGCTCTTGGCCGCGCCGATTTTCAACCGCAGATCGGCGGCCAGCGATTCCAACCGGGCGGAGAGGGCGCCGGACTGCGTGAGCTTCGTGCGTGCGGTCTCCACGTCGGCGAGGGATTTTTCCAACTCCACCAGCGTGCTCGCAGCCGCCGCCTGCTTCATCGCCTCGCTGTAAGCCACGAAATCCGCCACGAAAGTTCCGGCCAGCGCCTTGTATTCCCCGACCCACGCCGCCTTCGAGGAAAAGGTCGTCGCATTGAATTTCGCCAGCAGCGTCCCGGCGCTGACGTAGTCCTGCATGGCCCAGTCTTTCACTCCACAGACGAGATACGCGATGGCCTCCTCCCCCTCGGGCTGCAAGTCCTCGACCAGAGCCGCAGGCACCGGCGTCTCCTGCGCCCCGAGTTTTCCCAGGGCGAGGAAAAATTCCGCCAAGCGCTGCTCGGTCGGATCGGTGGAGAACGCGCCGCGCTCCACCATCCTGGCGAATTCCGCGCAGCCCTCCTCGGGACGCCCGGCCAGGAATTTCGCGAGTCCGGCGTGGACGGTGATCCAGTTCAGCCGCGGCTGCGGGACATCCGGCAGCTCCTCAAGGGCGCGAAAGGCCGCCGCCGCTTTTGTCCCATCGCTGCCCGCGAGGAGCATCCGCGCGGCTTGAAATTTCCGATCCACGCCACTGCCACTTTTCGGGTCGTCTGCCGGTTCGTCCGGCACCGCCGGGCCGCCAGGCTGGGACTTCATTACGAGGAAGCCGACCACCACCGCCAGCACCGCACCGGCATAGGCCAGCCATTTGGCCGGCAGCTTCGGGCCGCGCGCGCGCGTCTCCTTAGCCGCCTGCAATTCCCGGCGTGCGTCTTCGAGCACCTTGATCATTTCCTCGTAGCTCTGAAAGCGGTCCGCCGGATCGAACTTCAGGGCGGTATCGATGGCGAAAGCCGTGGCCACAGACACCTCTTTGGCCGCCGCACGCACGCTGGGCAGCTTGCGCTTGGCCTCGAGCAGCACCGTCATCTGGTTGGTCTCGAGATTGCACGGCGGTTGGCCAGTCAGGGCATGAAAGAGGGCCGCACCCAACGAATAAATATCGCTCCGCACATCCTCGGGCTGATTGTCGAGTTTCTCCGGCGCGACATACGGCGGCGTGCCCCACACTTCGCCCATGACCGTGCCCGCATGCTCCATGAGCACCGCCAGTCCGAAGTCCACGATCTTCGCGGTGTGCCGGTCGGCAAAGAGGATGTTGCCCGGCTTGATGTCGCGGTGAATCAGCCCGCGCTGCAGGGCGGCGTTCAAGCCCTGGGCAATTTGGATCCCGGTGGTCAGCACCTCTTCCTCCGGCATCCGCCCGTTCTCATTCAAACGGTCATCGAGCGAACCTTTGTCCACCAACTCCATGGCGATATAGACCCGCCCGAGATCCTCTCCCGAACTGAAGACTTTCACGACATGCGGATGGTTGATCGAAGCCGTGACCGCCGCCTCACGGGCAAACTGCGCATTGAACTCCGGATTCTGACTGTGTTCCTCCTGGAGCAGTTTGAGCGCGACGTGCCGCCCGAGATTGCGGTCCAGCGCCCGATAAACCGTCCCCATGCCGCCGACCCCGAGTTGCTCGAGGAGTTCAAAGTGATCGAACCGCCGCTTCACGCGCAGGGCTTCGCCGCAGGCCGGACACCGGATGGACGAACAGGGTTCTTCGCCGGAGACATCGACCTGCGCCGAGCAGGTCGGACACTCCTGAATGAAAGCTGCGGGGTCGTCGGCCATGAAGGACGCCGTAACTACCAGCCCGCGCCACCGCCCGCAAGCTCGCGCCCATGGCCGCGCCGCCCGGTCGCGCGCACCGAGAACGAGCTTGTTCCGCCATCCGCCGCCCAGCAGTTTGCGCCGATGAAATTCGTCCTCACCCTCCTCACCGCCGCCCTCCTTTCCATCAGCCTCACCGGCTGTCTGGAGGTGGAAAAGATCATCAAACTCAAAACCGACGGCAGCGGAACGCTCGAGGAAAAGGTCGTGATGAGCAAGGCCACGGTCGCGCAGATCGGACAGATGGCCGCGGGGTTCGGCGATCCCGCCGGCGGCAAGAAAGGCGACCAGCCGGCCAAGGGTTTCGACCTCATGGACGAGGAAAAGCTGAAAGGCGCGGCAGCGACCATGGGCGAGGGCGTGACTTTTGTCGGAGCCAGGAAGATCGACAACGAAACCGGCAGCGGCTTTGTCGCAACTTACGCTTTCACGGACATCAATAGGCTCAAGCTCGAGCAGAACCCCAGCGACCTGATGCCGACACCCGGCGGAAGAAAGGCCGCACCCGGACCGGGCGGCGCCAAGAGCGAGCCGGTGACGTTCAAGTTCACCAAGGGCGCCCCCGCTGAACTCACCATCAAGATGCCCACGCCCGACCTGAAAGGCGCGGCCAAGAAAAAGGCAGGGGCCGAAGCCGGCATGGATGCGATGGCCATGCAGATGATGCAGCAAATATTTAAGGACATGAAGATCAGCATGGCGATCGAAGTGGCTGGCGCGATCAAGCAGACGAACGCCGAATACACGGCCGGCTCACGCGTGACGCTGATGGAAATGGACTTCAACAAGCTGCTCGCAAACCCGGAAAAATTTAAGCAGCTCTCCAAGGAGAATCCCCAAACGCTCCAGGAGGCCAAGGCCCTGATGAAAGGCATCGAAGGCGTGAAAGTGGAAACCGCGCCGGAAGTGAAGATCAAATTCCAGTAGCCGGGCCGCCGCGCCCGCCGCTGGGTGCCCGGCGGGACGGGCTGGAAAGGCGCTGTTTTTAGCGCATGCAAATCGTCGGCGAAATGTTACAACTCGCTGGTCATCAGGGTCCGCCTGACTATGAATCGCTCCTGCATCACCCCTCATCTCGAAATCGTCACCACGAGTAGTCGGTCGGCGACGGTCGCTCATGGCTGGTGAAATCACGCCCGTCCTCCTGATCGAGGACAACACGGAACACGTGGATTTCCTCCGGAAGCTCTTCGCCACGCCGGAACTGAGCCACTTTGCTCTCGCGACGGTGGAGACGCTGGCCGCCGGGCTCGCCTGGCTCCAGACCGAGCGCTGCGCGCTGATCCTGCTCGACCTCACGCTGCCAGACAGCGACGGGCTGGAAACGTTCCTCCGCGTTTTCGAGGCGGCTCCCGCTGCGGCCCTGGTAGTCCTGAGCGGGACCAACGATGTCGCGCTGGCCATCGAGACGGTGCAGTTCGGCGCGCAGGATTATCTGGTGAAAGGTCGCGTGGACAACCAGCTCCTGATGCGCGCGATGTCCTACGCGATCGAGCGTAAGCGCGCACAGCGGGCGCTCCAGCAGGCGCACGACGATCTCGAACTCCGCGTGCGCGAGCGGACCACCGCGCTCGCGCAGACCAATGCCCTGCTCCACCACGAAGTCGCCGAACGGCGCAAGGCCGAGGAAGCGACCTCCGCGAGCAACCGCCAACTCGTGGCGACTCTCGCCGAGCTGCAGGCGACGCAGGAGGAGATGATCCAGCGCGAGCGGATGCTGGCGCTCGGCCGCATGGCCAATGGCATCGCGCACGACCTCAACAACTCCCTCGCGCCAATCCTCGGTTTCAGCGAGTTGCTGCTGATGAAACCGGAAACGCTGGCCGCCTTGCCGAAGGCGCGGAACTACCTCGAAATGATTCACAGCGCCGCCAAGAGCAGCACCCGCGTGGTCCGCCGATTGCGGGAATTTTACCGCTACCGTGAACCGGGCGAGGTGCTCACGCCGGTCGCGATGAATGAAGTGATGCAGCTCGCCGTGGCCCTCACGCAGCCACGGTGGAAAGACCAGGCGCTCGCCGAAGGCACGCAGATCGACATCCGCACCGAGCTGGTCGCCGTGCCCACCATCCAGGCCAATGAAGCCGAAATCCGCGAGATTCTCGTCAGTTTGATTTGCAACGCCTCCGACGCCATCCGCGAGCGCGGGACCATCACGCTGCGCACCGACCTGCGCGCGGAGCGGCTCGTCGTGACCGTGACCGATGACGGCGTGGGGATGACCGAGGATGTGCGGACGCGCTGTCTGGAACCTTTCTTTTCGACCAAGACCGACCGCGGCTCCGGCCTCGGGCTGGGCAGCGTCTACGGCGTGGTGCGGCGGCATAACGGCACGATCGACATCCAGAGCGCACCGGACGCCGGCACCACGGTGACCGTCTCGTTTCCCCTCCAGCAGGAAGCCGCCGCACCCACGACTCCGCCCACTCCCCCCGCATCGCCCACACTCCGCATCCTCGTCGTCGAGGACGAGGAACTCGTGCGCGAGGTGCTCGAAGTCTATCTTTCCCAGGATCACCACATCGTGACCACGGCGGTGAACGGACGGGACGGCTTGGAAAAATTCCGGGCGGGAACCTTCGATCTCGTGATGACCGACCGCTCAATGCCCGAAATGAACGGCGACGCGTTCGCCGCCGCGATCAAGAACCTGCGGCCCCGCCAGCCGGTGCTCTTGCTCACCGGCTTCGGCGACCTCATGAATGGCGTCGGCGAGCGCCCGCCGGGCGTGGATCTCGTGGTGACCAAGCCTTTCACGTTCGACTCACTGCGCGCCGCCATGGCCACCGTCTGCCCAAAGTAGCTCGCCGCGCAGTGACCGCCGGGGCAGTCTCGGCGCGCCGTCATGTCCACCACCCCCTCAGCCAAACTGCGCGTGCTCCTGATCGTCGAGCACCATGGCGACGTCTTTCTGCTCCGCGAGATGGTGAATGAGGAGCCGCACTCGCGCTTCGTCATCGGTGCCGAGGCCGGCAGCCTGGCCGACGCGACGACCCGCCTGGCCTCCGGCGGGATTGATGTGGTGCTCCTCGATCTGGAACTCGCGGACAGCCACGGGTTGGAGACGTTCACCGCGTTTCGGAAAACCGCCCCGACCTTGCCCGTCGTGGTGCTGAGCGATGTGGAGGACGAGGAGCTCGCGCTGCAAACTGTGCAACTCGGCGCGCAGGAGTATCTCGTCAAAGGGCGGATCGTTCCGCATCTGCTCCACCGCGCCTTGCGCTACGCGGTCGAGCGCGCCCGCGCCGATGCGCAACTCGCCCACGAGCGGGAGCTGCTGGCGACTCTCCTCGAAAACATTCCGGACCGGATCTATTTCAAAGATCGGCGCAGCCGTTTCATCCGCATCAACCGCGCCCTCACGGAATTTTTTGGCCTCGCCTCGGCCGAGGCAGCCTACGGCAGGACCGACGGCGATTTTTTTGATCCTGCAGCCGCGCAGCAGATGCTGGCAGACGAACGCTCCATCATGGAAACCGGCCAGCCGATCCTCGGCAAGATTGAGTCCAAGACCCTGACCAACGGCGAAGTTTCGTGGACGCTGACCACGAAGCTACCACTGCGCGACCGCGCCGGACTGATCATCGGAACGTGTGGCATCTCGCGCGAGGTCACCGCGTTCAAGACGTTGGAGGAGCAACTGGCCACCGAACGGCACCTCCTCCGCGCGCTCATCGACAATCTGCCCGACCTCGTTTTCCTAAAAGACGCCGAGGGCCGCTACCTCCTCGATAACCCCGCGCACATGAGATTCCTCGGCGCGAGCGAATTCTCGGAAATCGACGGACGCACGCCGTTCGATTTTTTCCCGGACCCCATCGCCCGGGTTTTGCACGAGGAAGACATGGCCATCATCCGCAGCGGCCAGCCGGTCTACGATCACGAGCAAAAGGTCGCCGACATCAGCGGCCATATGCGCTGGCTGCTCACGACGAAGATTCCGTGGCTCAGCGAAGGTCGCGCCGTCGGGCTCGTCTCCATCAGCCGCGACATCTCGGTCCAGAAACTCGCGGAACTGCACTTGAAGCAGGCCAACGCCGATCTCAAATCCCGGCGCCAGGATCTGATGGCCGCGGTGAAGGACTTGCAGGAAGCGCATCAGGATCTCCGCGCCACCCAGCTTCAGCTCGTGGACGCTGAGAAGATGAAATCCGTCGGGCGTCTCGCCGCCGGCGTCGCTCACGAGGTGAAAAATCCCCTCGCCATCATGAAAATGGGGCTCGAATACCTGTCCACGCTGCCCATCGAAGACGAGACCGCGCCACTCATTCTCAAGGAAATGTCCGACGCACTGCATCGCGCCGACACCGTCATCCGCGGCTTGCTGGATTTTTCCGCCCCAAAGCAACTCGAAGTCCGGCGCACCAGCATCAACGTCATCGTCAACCAGGCCCTGCGCCTCGTCCGCGGCGAGATGAAACGCGGCTGCCAAGTGCAGCGCGAATTGCAGGAAGACCTTCCGCAACTGGCGCTCGACGCCGACAAGATCAGCCAGGTCTTCGTCAATCTTTTCACCAATTCAATCCACGCCATGGGCGGCGGCGGAACCCTCTTTGTCCGCACCTACTCGAAGCAACTTACCGGCGTCGGCAGCAACATCAGCGATCAGCGGTCCGAATCCTTCCGGGTCGGCGAAACCATCATCGTCGCCGAGATCGACGACACCGGCCCCGGTATCGCCGAAGACAAATTGGCGAAGGTCTTCGAGCCGTTTTTCACCACGAAACCCACGGGGCAAGGCACCGGGCTGGGGTTGTCGGTGGTGAAAACGATCATCGACCTCCACGGCGGAACTATCGACCTTCGCAACCTCCCGGACGCCGGCCTGCGCGTGACCATCATGTTCCAAGCCTGACCCCGCCGCCTCTCGCAAACCCTATGAAAAAACAACGCATCTTCATCGTTGATGACGAAGCCGGCTTCACCCGGCTCCTCAAACTCACTCTCGAAAAAACCGGCAACTTTCAGGTGCAGGAGGAGAACGACGGCACCAACGCCTGGCTCGAGGCGCGCGCCTTCAAGCCCGACATCATCTTCCTCGACATCGTCATGCCGAAAATCGACGGCGGCGATGTCGCCCAGCAGATCCGCTCCGATCCCATGCTCGCGCACGTCCCGATCATCTTCCTCACCGCCATCGTCTCCCGCACCGAGACGAAGCACGACATCGGCGGCTTCCCCTTTCTCGCCAAACCGGTGAGCCTCGAAGCGATCAAGCAGTGCATCGCCGAGCACCTCGGAGAGTAGCCGCGCCTGCAGGAATTCCCGCCGCACAGGCGGAGTGCCGGTCTTTTCCCGCGACCGGAGCTTGGGACTCCTGTCGCTTATTTCCACGCCCTCTTTCTCTTCCACTTAACCTTCCTCCAGCAAATGGGGAGATGGGGAAGATTAAGCGGAAGCGGAAAAGATCGGAGGCCGAACCTGTCGCAACGGTCTGTCAGCGGTCGCACTCGCCCATCACGAAATCCAGCGAGCCGAGAATGGCGACGACGTCGCTCATCATGTGGCCGGGCAGGATTTTCGGGAGGATGCTGAGATTGACGAATGAAGGGCTGCGAATTTTCAGCCGGTGTGGGGTGCCGCCGCCTTTGCTGTTGATGTAAAAGCCGAGTTCGCCCTTCGGGTTTTCGTGGCCGAAATAAACCTCGCCCGCCGGAGCGTCGATCCCCTCGGTATGGATGATGAAGTGGTGGATCAGTTCCTCCATTTTCGTCAGCACGGTCGTCTTCGGCGGCGGAAAATTCTTCGCGTCCGTGACGTTGATTGCGCCCCCCGGCAGCGTGTCGATGACCTGCCGCAGGATGCGCAGCGACTCCCGCATCTCCGCCATCCGCACCGTGTAGCGATCATACGAATCGCCCACCGAACCGATCGGCACATCGAAGTCGTACTGCTCGTAACCGAGATACGGGCGCTTTTTCCGCAGGTCGTGATCCACCCCCGAGGCCCGCAGGTTTGGCCCCGTGAGGCCGTAGGCGATGGCGTCCTCTTTCGTGATCGTCCCGATGTCCTTCGTGCGGTCCACGAAGATGCGGTTGCGGGAGAGCAGGTTGTCGATCTCGTCAATCACCGGCGGCAGCTCGACGAGAAATTTCTCCAGCAGCGGCAGGAACGCCTCCGGCAGATCGCGCGTCTGCCCGCCCACCCGCGTGTAGCTCGTGGTGAACCGCGCGCCGCTGAGCAACTCCACGAGATTGTAGATCTTTTCGCGCTCCGTGAAGGTGTAGAGAAAGACCGTCATCGCGCCGCAATCCATGCCGAAGCACCCCACGCCGAGCAGGTGCGATGAGATGCGCGCGATCTCGCAGCAGATCACGCGAATCGCCTGCCCGCGCGGCGGCAGCGTCCAGCCCATCAGCTTCTCCACCGCCAGCGCGTAGGCCACGTTGTTTGCGATCGGCGCGAGATAATCCAGCCGGTCCGTGTACGGGATGAACTGATTGTAAGTCATGTTCTCCGCAATTTTTTCGTCGCCGCGATGCAGGTAGCCGACGTCCGGCGTCGCCTTCGTGATGATCTCGCCATCCATCTCCAGAATCAGCCGCAGCACCCCGTGCGTGGCCGGATGCGACGGCCCCATGTTGAGGATGAGTTTCTCCCCGAGGATATCCCGCACTTCGCCGCTCTCCTGCGTGCGGGTGGCGGCGTCGGGAAGTTTGAGTTCGGTAGTAGTGAGAGCCATGGCGAAAGTGCGGTGCGGGATCGACGCGAAGCGTGGTTTGCGAGCCGGGACGCGGCAAGTGGATTTTGTGAAACGTTTCCCGTCCATCGCCGGCCCGGCCGCAGGTTGCCTCAGGGCGCGCGAGCTCCGCAGAGTCGCGCGCCTCTAGGTCAACGGAATCTAGGGCGAAAGATCGAAATTCCCGAGCTGTCCCCGCTCTAGCTCCAGGGCGCGGGTTTACCGCTTGGCGGGCGGGGCGAGGGCGGGTTCAACGGATGCGGTGAACGACACCCTCGACCCAGCGAAGCGCTGGGCCCGGCTCCGGCATCCGGGCTGGTGGGCCCTCGTCGTCACGCTCGCCGTCTTCGCGTGGGCGGGCGGGCGCGAATACGATTACCGGCGCGCGGTGGCGGAGGTGAAAAATGCCGGGCCGCATTGGAATTGGCGGACCCGCGATCCGGTGGATGTCATCCGCTGGGACTGGCGCGCGGCCTTTCGGCTGGCGACGTGGACCAACCGCTCCCGGCACCTCGTTATTGACCCTGCTGCCGAAATGATTGCCCACGCCCTGCTCGAAGGCCCGGACTTCGCGAAAACTCAGAATCTTCTCCGGCGCCTCCGCCCGACCGCACTGTTCGCGCGCAGGTGCAAGGACTTGGATTTAGGGGAGAGGGACCGGGGGCAGCTTTTAATGGCGCTCAATTAAGGGAAGAGATTGGGTTGGTTTTTCGAGGCTTGCCCTTGTTGTCGCGGGAGGGCGAGACGCGCATAAGGTGGCGCGGGCGGGTCAGGGATTGATAGGGTTTCAGACGGCGTTTGAGCACCCGCGGTTCGCGGCGTCCGGGAAGCAGGGGCAGGAGGTCGGCGGCGCAGAGGATGAGCATTTCCTCCAAGGCGTCCTCGCGCGCGCTGGCACCACGCTGGGCGGCGATGGTGTGCTGCCAATGGCGCACAGTGTCCAGGGTGCCTTTGAAGCTGATTTGATCCAGCGGCGCGCCTTCCTACCAGGCGCTTTGGAGCATGATGCGGCGCACCAGGTTGTAGGCGATGGCATGGAGAAGGAGTTCGCGCTGCACCATCGCGGGGGTGAGGCAGCGCATGTGGGCAGCCTGCATGGTGGTCTTAATGTCGTCGAAATAGAGTTCCACCCGCCAGCGCCTCTCGTAGAGGGCCACGAGGGTTTCCACCGGCCAAAGCACGGGTCGAGCAGGGCGGTGATGAGCAGGAGGTCCTGGGTGTGAAAGCCAGGCCGGGTGCTCCGCGCCCGGATCTGGCGTACGGCAATGTTTTGCGGCAACTGGCACCAAAGGCACGGGCTCATGACGCGGCTGGCATCCTTGTCCGCCGGGCGTTTCATGAGGATGAGCCGGTCGTCTTTGCCGAGGCGTTGGCCTTTGCGCCAGTCAATCCGATCCGCATAGCGGCCACGCACGACCCTGTCGGCTCCGCGCATGGGGAGGAAGGCCAGGTTGGCAAAGCTCCAGAAGCCGCGATCGGCGACGACGATGTCGCCCCGTCGAAGGATGCGGCGCAGCAGAGCGAAGAGGCGTGCCTCGCTCGTTTTCCACTTGCCGTGGGCGGCGCGCAGGAGCGCGCCGCTGCCCAGGCAGAAGATGCCGACGATGCTAATGAGCGGAAAGCCGCAACCGGGTTTTTGGGAGCCGGGCTGGGCCATTCCTGCTGGTTGTCATAGGTGTCCGGGGGCGGCGCAAATTGTTTTCTGTAAAAGCAGCGGAGGTCAGGCGGAAGGCGAGATGGATGGATTCATGTTGAGGTAAGATTTGGAGGACTCCCA
>CAIQUL010000048.1 GCA_903874975.1 uncultured Chthoniobacter sp.
CGTTCCTCTTTGGTGAGTGGACGGTGGGTTTTGACTCCTGGTGCGACTCCTCGAATATCGTGGGGCGCGTTTACAAATACTTCGTTTTCGGCCTCACCGATCCGGTGACCAAGGAGTTGCTCGACTTTCAAACGAACGGCCCGGAACTCGTGACCCATTGCAAGGCGCATCCCGAAAAGCGCGCCGGTTTGCTCCGGCTCACGGCCGGCGCGAAATTTCCCGCAAAGTTCCACTGACCGTTACAGCTCCCGGACTTCGATCCACGTGGTCAGCGGTTCAGCAGTGGGGCCGGGGCGGGCGGTGATGGTGTGGCGGCCGGCGCGGAGTTGGGCGCGGTCGCCGTCGATGGGGAGGGAGTCGCTGGACCAGACGGTGGGGCTGGCGGACGCGGCGCGCAGCGGGATCCACTGGCTGTGCAGCGGGAGATCGGGGTCGAGGAAATAGGTCGCGCCGGGTGGTGGCTGGAGGATGCGTGGGGCGTGGGGTTCGGGGCTGGCGGCGACGAGGGTGCCGAGGCTGTTTTGTGGGCTGGCGAGCCAGGGAAAATACTCGGGCGGCAGGCGGACCGCGCCGCCGGCGTCGTAGTCGGAGGCGCGCTCCGGTTCGGGGGCGCGGAGGAATTTCTCGAAGACCGCGCCGGGGCGGCCGGGTGCAACCTCGCGGCCGGTCAGCGGGTGGACGGTGTAGGTGCGGATGGCCGGCGGTGTCGCAAACCAAGTGGTGCCGGCGGTGCGGTGCAGGTGCTCGAAAATCTCGTGCATCGCCGGAGCCGCGCCGGTCACGCCGGTGATGCCGCGCATCGGCTGGCCGTCGGGATTGCCGACCCACACGGCGACGGTGAACTCGGGCGTGTAGCCGACGGCCCAGTTGTCGCGGTAGTCGGAGCTGGTGCCGGTCTTGCACGCGACGGGAAAGTCGAACGCGAGGTGCGAGGTGAGACCGAAGGACGCGGCGCGGGCGGAGTTGTCGGCGAGCACGTCGGCGACGAGAAACGCGGCGCGGGAGTCGAAGACGCGGCGGTCCGGTGGCGCGGTGCCGGGCTCGCGGACCAGCAGGCGGAACGGGCGGAAGACGCCGAGCCGCGCGAGGGTGGCGTAGGCGTTGGCGAGTTCGAGCAGGCGGACCTCGCCGTTGCCGAGCGTGAGGCCGAGCCCGTAGTAATCGGCGGGGTGATCGAGCGTGGTGACGCCGCACCGCCGGAGCGCGTGCTGCAGCGTGGCGGGGCCGCCGGCGAGTTCCAGCGCGCGGATGGCGGCGACGTTGAGCGAATTGCCGAGCGCCTGGCGCAGGCTGACCGGGCCGTAAAAGCGGTGGTTGTAATTGTTCGGGCGGTAGAGGCCGTCCGGTGTGGTGAAGGAGGTCGGCACATCGGGCACGATGGTCGCCGGTTCCGCGCCGCGTTCGAGCGCGAGGAGGTAGGTGAAAGGTTTCACCGCCGAGCCGGGCGAGCGCACCATCCACGCCCCATTGATCTGCCCCGCGCCCGCCTCGAAATAGTCGCCCGCACCGGCCAGCGCGAGGACCTCGCCGGTCACGTTGTCGAGCACCACGGCCGCACCGCCGCGGGCATTTTTGTCGGCGATCTGCGCGAGGTTTTCGGTCAGGCATTGCTCGACGAAGCGGTTCAAATTCAGGTCCAGTGTCGTGCGGATCACGCCGCCCGCCGGAGCAATTAGACCGCGCCGCTGGAGCAGCAGATCGACAAAGTGCGGCGCCGCAAACGCGCGTCCCGCCGGGCAGAGAACGAGCGGTTCCGCCGCGGCGCGGGCGAGCGCGTCGGGAGCGAGCACGCCGTTGGCCGCCATCCTCCCCAGCACCCACTGCTGCCGCGCCCGCGCCGCCGCGAAATCCGCGCGCGGATTCAGCCGCCCCGGCGCGCGCGGCAACCCGGCGAGGAAGGCGGCCTCGGCGGCGCTGAGATCGGACGGCGGCTTGGCAAAGTAGTGCCGACTCGCGGCGGCGATGCCGGTCTGGAGGTTCCCGTATTCCAGCCGATTCAGGTATTCGGTGAGGATGCGGTCCTTGCTCCAGCGCCGCTCCAGACACAGCGCCAGCCAGATTTCCGCGAACTTGCGCCCGATGGTGCGCGGCGCGGGCGCGGCGAGCTTAAGGAGCTGCTGGCTGATCGTCGAAGCACCGGAGGCGGGCGTCTTCCTCAGCGCCGCATTGCGGAGGGCGCGGCCCGTGGCGAGGACGTCCACTCCGGTGTGTTCGCGAAAGCGTTTGTCCTCCGCGCTGAGCGTGGCGGCGATGAGGGCGGGCGCGATTTCCGCGAGGGGGCAGCGCCGGGAGTAGCGGCGTTCCTCCACGAGCATCAGCCGCAGTGGCTGGCCGTTGCGGTCGAGAAACTCCGCACTCTCCGGTGGCTCGCTTTCCAGCGCCGGCGGCAGTGGCGTGAAGCGCAGCGCGAAAAAGATCGTGACGCCCCCGACGACGATCGCGCACGCGGTGCGGCGGAGACGGCGGAAGAACGTAGCGCAAGCCTCCGGCTGGGGCCGAGCGCGCTCCACAAGCCGGAGGCTGGCGCTACCTTGCGGCCTGCGCCTCATCACTTCGCCGCACGGCTGGTGAGTTTCGCGGTGTCGCTCAGCCCGAAGCGTTCCGGGCGGTACATCTCCTCCACTTTCGTCGCCGGTGCCATGACCGTGCCCGCCGTCCGCACCCGCGCGAGGTAGCTGAAGGTGTAAGCGCCTGCGGGCAGGTGATCGCAGAAATAGAGCACGCGATCCGCGCGGACTTCGCGGTAATCCGCGCGCCAGAAATCCCGCAGTTCGGCGGCGCCCTGCGGCGTGCGGAACTCCGGATTCACCGCTTCCAAAATCGCCGGCAGCGGATCGTCAATCGCCACGAAGTGCCCCGGCCGCGGCGTGGCCACGCGCAGCGTCACGACCACGCGGTCGCCCACCTGCAAGTCGGCCGCTTCCGCGAGCGAACCGTCGGCGGCGATTTTGCGGTAGCTGCGCGAAACGGCGTAGCCGCGATCCTGCCGCGGCTGCTCCGCGACCGGCGGACGCGCGACAAAGCGAGCCTCGCCGTAGAGCGGCGCGCGTTTTGGATTCTCGACCGAGAGCGGCCCCGGCGGCAGGCCGGCGTGGTAGTCGAGGCGCGTCGTTTCGGTGAACTGCTTCTTCGTGAGCTGGAACACTGCGGGCCGGCCGTTTTGCACCAGCGTGCCGCTGACCGGCTTCACCTCGCGCTCCACGAGCGCGAAGTATTGCGAGAGCGCGAGCAGCGCCCACGCGTTTTCCTGCGTGGTCCGCCAGTGGCCGCCGCGGCGCGAACCGAGCAGCTCCGCCGTGAGGCGCCCGACTTCCTTCGACTTGGGTTTGCAGCGTGTCCACGCCATCAGGCTCACGGCTCGCTCCCGCGCGACGCTGCCAAACCACGATGCGTCCTCCGGCGCGGGCAGCGCGGGGTTGAGCAGCCCTTCGGCAAAGGCGGGTGCGCCCTTGGATTCGAGGATCGCCAGTGCGAGCAGCGCGCGGCTTTCGCGGGTCATCTCGCTGCGCCGGGCGGCGAGTTTTTCGGAGTAGGCCGGCTCCGCGTTGCCGCTGCGCGCGAGGGCGAAAAGGACGAGCGCCCGCAGATCGAGTTCGCCGCCGTCGCGGAGCTTGTCCACGTCGCGCAATTCCTTGCCGAGATACCCGACCAGTTTCGGCCAGCCGGCGGGCAGCGGGAACTCCTGCTTCGCGAGTTCCGCCAGCGCCACCGCGGCCCAGGCGCTGACGAAAAGGCCGGGCTTCTGCCCGCCGGGCCAGTAGGCCAGTCCGCCTTCGGAAGTTTGCAGCGCGAAGATCCTTTCGACACCCGCTTCGAGCGCCTGGCGCACCTGCTTCGGATCCTTGCCGATGTCGCCGAGCACGGGGCCGAGATTCCGCACGACGATCCACGGGAGAAGCGACGAGACGAGCTGCTCGGCGCAGCCGTACGGATAGTCGAGAAGCTGGTGCGCGCTCTCGCCGAGGCCGGCGAGCCGCGTATTTGCGAGGGTGACGGTGACCGTGCCCTCGCCTTCGAGCAGTTGCGGATTCACGCCCGCGAGCAGGTCGTTTGTCTTTTCGTCCAGCTCGGTGAGATACGTCTCGCGCAGCACCGGCACGGGCGAGCCGATCTTCAGCGAGGTCAGCAGACGGTCGTCGAAAACGTCACCGCGCGCCTCCATGTGCGCCGACCATTTCCAATCCGCCGCGCCCATCGCCACGAGCTTCACCGGAAAATCCACGGTCCGTGATTCGCCTTTCTCCAGCGGGATTTTCGTCGTGAGCGGACCTTTCACCGGCTGCGCGGTGGCGTCGAGTTCGAGCGTGATTTCCGCGGTGCCGCTCGCGCCGGTGTCATTGCGCACCACGGCGCGCGCGATGATCTCGTCGCCCACGTGGGCCACCGGCCCGAGCGCGGAGAGGAGCATGAGCGGCTTGCGGATGCCGATGGACGACTCGCCGGAGCCGAAGCGGTTTGCGCCCGCGTGCGCCACGGCCACGAGGCGATAGCGCGTGAGCGCATCCGGCGCGGTGAAGCGCGGTTTCACGCGCCCGTCTTTGCCGGTCCGCAGCGTGGGAAACCAGCAGGCGGTGCCGGGGAAATTGCGCCGCAGCTTGAGCCCCGGCCCGCCCGGCCCGCCGCCGCCGATGAGGTAGCCTTTATTGGCAAAGGTGAGATCGGTCGGATCCTCGGGGAGCAGGTCGAAGAGCGTGAGGCCGGTGGCCACGCTGAGCGAAAACGGGTGGTGAAAAATGTCGTGCGGCTCCGGGCGCTCGTAGCCGGTGAGCGCGAGGATGCCGTCGTCCGCGGCCCAGAAGGTGACCTCGGCATCGGCGACGGGCGCGCCTTGCGCGTCGAGTACGCGGACCTCCGTTTCGATCTCGCGGCCGGGCTGCGCGTCGGGCTGCGCGGGTGCGACGGTGACCTGCAGGCGGGTCATCGGATCGGACACGCGCAGGCGGCACGCGCCGTAGCGGCAGTCCGGGGTTTTGAATTTCCGCGTGCTCTGATCCGCCCCGCGAATGAGGACCACGGAGACGAAAACGTTCGGCGCGTCGCCGGCCTCGAGCGGGATTTCCAAAGTGGGCGCGTTGCCGGTCAGCTTCACGCGATGGGAGCGCAGCACGCTCTCGCCGCGCTCGATACTGACCCAGGCCTCGCCGGAGATCGGTGTCTTCACGAGGATGCGTGCGGTGTCGCCGGGGCGGTATTCCGTTTTGTCCGCGATGAGGTCGATCTGCGCCGTGTTCCGGTAATCCCACGAAACCGGCTCGCGGCCCGAGATGGTGAAGCTGGAAATCGCGCGCGCCGTGCGGCCCGCGCCGTCCTGCGCGGTGAGGCGCACGAGGTATTCGCCGGCGGCGGCGGGTTTGAAGCGCGCCGTCTCGCCGGGCGGCGTGCGCCAGTCGTCGCCCTCGAGGAAGGGCACGAGCGTTTTGCCGTTGGTGGTGGCGAGCACGGTCTCCCGCCGTTCGGTGTGAAAGGAGACGGCTTTGCCCGCGGCCTGCACGCGCACGGTGTCGAACTCCACGCGGACCAGTTCCGCGCGCACCGCGACGGGCGCGGGCAGCGGCGTGCCGTCGGGCCGCACGGCCACGGCGCGCACTTCATACTCCTCCGCGGGTCGCAGCACCTGCCCGCCGTTTTCGCCAATGCCGAGATAGAAGTCCGCGGCCTCGCAGAAAAACTCGCGGCTTTCCGTGACGGTCTGCTGATTCTGATCCGTGACCTCGACGGTGAGATTCCCGCGAAAGCGATCGCTGGTGATCTGCGGCAACTGCGGCGCGATGGCGAGGGTCGCGGCCAGCTTGCCCTCGCCGCGGAGGGTCAGGCTCTTGCTTTCTTTTGCCTGGTCGCCGCCGAAGCTGAACGCGCCGAATCCATCGGGACGAAACGCTGCCGGTGCATACTGGAGCGTCCACTGCACGCGCGCGTCGCTCACCGGCGAGCCGAAGAAGTAATTCGCCGCGACGTCTGCGACGACCTTTTGCTCCGGTGCGAAGCGCTCCGGCATGGCGATGCGGGTGTCGAAAGCGTTGGGCTGGAATTCCTGCACTTTGAATGAGGCGTCGAGGCCGCCGCTGGCTTCCCCGTCCTTGACTCCGGTGACCCATGCGCGGAGGCGGAAGGTGCCGACCAGTGTCGCGGGCAGCTCGAATGACGCGTCGAACGCGCCGCGCGCATCCACGCGGATTTTGATCTCCTGCGAGCCGGCGGCGCGGGGATAGGTGACGTTCACGAAACCGTCCTTCGTCCCGTCGAGTTTCAAGCCGTCGCGGGCGGCGCGGCGGACGATTCCTTTTACGCGCACCGTTTCGCCGGGTTTGTAGAGCGGGCGGTCGGTGAAGATGAGGCCGGTCAGCGGGATCATCTCGGCCGCGGCGGCTTCGGCGGACCAGCGGCCTGTGGAGTAGCCGCCAAAGCGCGCCATCGGCAGTTCATCCGCCGCCGCGCCCATGCGCAGCGCATGCACGTCGTCGCCCTGGCGGACTACGAGCCAGCCGATGTCATCCTTCGGCGGCAGCGCGAAAGAAACCGCGCCCGTGGCGTCGGTCGTGGCCGAGGCGAGCACGGCGGTGAAATCCCTTTTCAGCATCGCCACGCTCGCGCCCTCGATGGTCTGGCCGGTGGCCATCGAGAAGACCGTCGTGTGCAACCGTCCGTCCGCCCTTTTCCACAGCACGCCGAGATCGGTGAGCTGGATGAGCGCCTGCGCGCCGGGCCGCTTCTGGCCGGCTTCGGTCCCGGCGAGCGGCTGGCCTTCCACGGTCAGGAAAATCACGCCCGCCTTTCTCCCGCCGAGGATGTCGGTCCAATCAATGAGCGTCTCCTGGCGGGCGTCGAGCACCGCGCCCGGCAGCGCCACGGTGCGCTCGGCGAGCGGCGTCGCTTTGATCAGGCCGGGTGGGAGCGGTTGGTAAAATTCGTGGGGCGCGTTTTCATCCTCCGGCCCCTCTTTCGCGTATTTGGCGAACGCCTCGACGGCCTGCGCCGCTGCCTCCGGGGCGACGAGCTGCGCGGTGACGCGGACGCTTTGGAGGTTCACGCCGCGGACGGGAAACTGGCGCGCGCCGCTGCGGAGTTGGTCGGCGGTGATCGTGGGCAGATACAGGCGCGGCTTGACCGGCGCGAAGCGAAAGGCGCGGGTGCGCGCGCCGGCCAGCGTCTGGAGCGACTCGCCGAGGAGCGCGGGATCGATCTCCAGTTGGTATTCCACGCCGCGCTGGAAATCGCCGCGAATGATGAGCGATTCGTAGTTCGTCTCGAAGCTCATCTTCGCGACGGCCGGGGTGACGCGGAAAAACTTCCCGGCGGTCTTTTCGCTCACGTCCGGTGCGAGTTCCTCGGAGAACTCGAGCGCGAGGCTGCGCCCGGAGTTCACGTAGCTCTCGGGCACGAGCTTGTCCAAAGTGAACGCCTTCACCCTTCCCAGCACCGATACGCGCGGCTCGGCGATCTGGAGGTTTCCGACGCTCGACTCGATCCCTGGCCGCATCTCCAGGCGCCAGAGCGGACCGGGCGTGAGCGGCTCGGCGGCGGAGACGATGAGCCGGTTCGGCTGCGCCAGCTCGGCGTCCTTGTCTTCGTCCTCCGGCTGCTCCGCGCGGGTTGGTTGGTGCGCTTTTTTCCACCGCTCGTGCCAATCCTCCGCGTCGTCGGGAATCGAGAAGTAATCCTTGCGCAGCGCGTGGCGCACGGTCGCCGCGACCTTGCGCCCGTCGTCGGCGACAAAGGTGAAGAACTTTGCTGCGCCTTGGAGTTTCACTTTGAGGTTGAAAGCGACCTGCTCCACGGGCCGCGGCGAGGTCGTCCCGTCTTTGTCGCCCGGCGGCATTCCGGCGGAAACTTGGAACGGCGGCGTCTTCAGCACTTGCGAGAAATCGGGGCCGAACTTCGTGCTCGCGGCGTCGGCGAGCCCGGCGCGGAGCGTCACCCGGTAGGCCGTTCCCAGCGCGGGCGCGGCCGTCGGCGCATACACGCCGCTCCGCGTGCTCAGCCACGTGAACTGCCCCGGCAGCGCCGGCGCAAACACCAGCGGCGCATCTTTCACCACCACGCCGATCTGCTCCGCCGCCACCATGGGCCGCGCGAACCGCACCTCGACGGTGCTCGCCGGCTCCAGCGCATCGCCTTCCACGATCAGTTCCACCTCCGGCGGTTTGGCGGCGAGGACGGCGCCGACGAGGAAAAGGAGAACGCCGAGGGAGTGCAGGAGTTTCATAAGGAACAGCCGGTGGAGGTGAAGCGCGGCGGCGGAAGCCAGCCGCACCGATAGTGACCGGGAGCTGGGAAAAAATGTCAACGCGGCCGGTGCGCCGCGAAGCTCGCCCGAGGGTGGGGGAGCGGCTAGCGTCGCGGCATGAGCAAACTCCAGGACGGCCTCGCGAAGGCCGGCATCGCCACCGCTGAGCGGCACATTTTCGTGTGCCTCGGGCCGGACTGCTGCGCGGCGGCGGAGGGCGAGGTGCTGTGGGAGCGGGTGAAGCAGCGGGTGCGCGAGACGGGCTTGCGGGCGATGCGGACGAAGGCGGGATGTTTCCGCATCTGCACGGGTGGGCCGTGGCTGGTGGTTTATCCCGAGGGCGTGTGGTACGGGGCGGTCACGCCGGAGCGGTTCGAGCGCATTTTGCAGGAGCACCTGCGGGGCGGGGAACCGGTGCGGGAGTGGGTGGCGGCGCGGAACGCTCTCGGGTGCGGTGGCTAAAGAGTGGCGCGCAGGGCGGCGAGGCGGTGGGCGAGTTCGGCGGGCGCGAGATAGGTGGTGCGCACGGCCCACCAGAGGCGGTCCGCGCTCCGCGGAGCGATGAGTTTTTCGCGCAGCCGCGCGACGATCCCGGCCCGATCGTAGCCCGCAAGGAAAGCGTGGGCCGAGGGCAGCCACTGCGCGGGCGCGATGCGGCCGAGCAGGTCCTGGAGCAGGACGAGCAGGTCGTCGGCGTGGCGCTCGTCCGCCGAGAGCGCGACGTGATGGCGGACTTCGAAGTCGATCAGTCGCGCGCGGTCGGTGGCGGCCTCGTGGACGAAATTGCCGAGGTGCGGATCGCCGTGCGACCACGGGCCGGCGAAGTCCGCGCAATTCCACTCGTGAGCGCGGCGCAGCTCGCGCCCGGCGGCGGCGAGCTGCGCCGCGGTCAGCGTGCCGGCGTTCAGATGCTGCGAGAGATTGACCCCCGGCACCTCCTCCGCGGCGACGGAGCGCGGTCCGTCCGGCTGGGCGTGGAAGCGGGCGCCGTGCAGCGCGAGGAAACACTCCACCTCCCAGCGCTGCCAGGCGGCGGGTTCGGCGAGCGCCTGCACGGGATTGCCGACCGCGCGGAAAAAGCGGTTCGCGCAGGCCAGGATCGGACCGACCAGTGCCCGCCGGCGTTTGATCCACATCGGGCGGCCGTCCCGGATTTCGCGGGAAAGGGCATTGATCTTAATCCGGTCCACGAGGGTTCCGGCGGCGGTCAGCAGACGACTCATCTCCGCGCAGCGTACCCGTCGGAAACGACCGCGCCAGCCCCGTCTCGGACCGGGCGGGAACTGGGTTTATAGGGAGTTTTCATTAGCGAACGGTTGCCAGTGTCGCCGGACTCCTGCTAAGTGCCGACGCAAACCCGCCGCATGCGTTTCTGCCGACCACGCCTCCTCGCCACTGCGCTCGTCGCCCTGCTTCCGGCGGCTCCGCTCTCGGCGCAGGAAGTCGGCACCCGCCCCGCGCCCCGCTCCAGCATCGTTTTCCGCAGTGCCGTGTTCGGTCAGGAAATGAGGCTGCGCGAGCCGACCGTGACCGTCACTCCGACGGCCCCACCGGTCAGCGTCAGCATCCCGACCGACCTGCCCCCCGCACCCCTCCCGCCGGCGGCGAAAGGCGTCGCCAAGAAAAGTCCGCCGACCACTCCCGGCAAGCGCCCGCCTTCCGCGCCCGCTTTTGCCATGACCCTGCCCGTGCCGCGCAGCGTGCTCCCCCCGCGCAACATTCCGCCCGCCAGCGCCCTGCCGCTCGGCGGCGCCGAACTCGCACTCCAGCCCACCACTTTCACCCCCTACGACCGCTACATGGGATCCGTCCGCACGGTCATCGCCAACCTCGATCCGCATCCCACCACGATGACGCTCGCGGCGCGGCTGATGAAGGAAGGCCGGCGCATGCGCTACTGCCTGAGCGATCCCTTCCGCGCCGATCCGCCATCCGTGACCGCCGGGCGGAAGGCGGGCGATTGCAAATCGAAGGCGCTCTGGCTCTTCGAAGGTCTTGGCGACACGAACGCGCTCTTCGTCATCGGCAAAGTCCAGAAGCGCGCCCGCTCCAGCCACGCCTGGGTCTATTGGCGTTACGACGATCGCTGGTGGATTCTCGACTGCACGGAACGCGCCGATCCCATCGCGGCGGACAGTGTCTCGTCGGATCGCTACGTGCCCTACTACTCGTTTGGAAAAGCCGGCACGTTTCGGCATCGCGCGACGAGCCTGATCCTGACGGGCGTGATCACGCCGAGCGCCTCGCCGGTGGCCGCGAGGCAGTGAGGGGCGGGAAGAGTTTTCAGGGTTCAGTAGGCGGCCTTGGGTTTTCAATTCCCGCCTCGGATTACTGAAACCTGCACACTGAAAACTGAAGTTCCCCCATGTCCTCCGCCCGCCATTTCCTGATCCTCGCCAGCTTCGCGTGCTGCGGCCAATTCGCGTTCGGAGCCGAAGCGGAGAGCGTGGTTTACAAACGCGTCGCTGGTCGCGAGTTGAAGCTGGTGATCGACCAGCCGACGGAGTGGAAAGCGGCGGATCGGCGACCGGCGGTGGTGTTCTACTTCGGCGGTGGATGGGTGGCGGGAAACGCGGGGCAGTTTGCGCCGCAGAGTCAGTATCTTGCGACGCGGGGCATGGTTGGGATCGCGGGCATCTATTCGGTCTTCGACCTGCGCAGCTACCCGAAGCTGGACAAAGCCGCGCCCGCCTATGGCGTGACGCCGCAGGAACTCGCCGACCGCAACGACGCCTTGAATCCCATCGCGCGCATCGGCGTGATCGCGAAGGTGGGCGTCCCCGCTTTCCTCCTGCACGGCGACAAAGACACGCTCGTGCCGCGGCGCGAAAACTCCGCCGAGTTTGCGCGGCAGTACCGAGAGGCTGGAGCGGAGGCGCAGCGCACTTCGAAGATCCTCGAAGGTCAGGGTCACAACATGTTCGACGGCTTCTTCCGCTCGCAGGAACTCGTGGACTTTGTCATCGCCCGCGCCAAAGCCGGAGCCCGCCCAACGTCTCCCGCCAGGATTTCTTTTCGTGTCCTTCCGTGCTTTTCGTGGAGCTTCCACGTCCATGCACCGCCTCCTTTTCCCCCTCGCCGCCGTCCTCCTGCTGCTGACGCTTCCGCTCCCCGCCGCCGAGCCGCCCGCCAAGCCCAACATCCTCTACATTCTCGCCGACGACCTCGGCTACGGCGACGTGCAGGCGCTCAATCCGCAGCGCGGGAAAATCAAGACTCCGCATCTCGACCAACTGGCGGGGCAGGGGATGACTTTCACCGATGCCCACAGCGGCTCCGCCGTCTGCACACCCACGCGCTATGGCCTGCTCACCGGGCGCTACGCCTGGCGCACGCGGCTGCAAAACGGCGTGCTCGGCGGCGACTCGAAACCGCTCATCGCGCCCGACCGTCTGACCGCGCCAGCTTTCCTCAAACAGCACGGCTATTTCACCGCCGCAGTCGGCAAATGGCATCTCGGCATGAACCTCCCGCCCGCCCAGGATCTCGCCGCGCCGATCACCGAGGGGCCGGTCGCCCGCGGGTTCGACTACTTCTTCGGCATCAGCGCCTCGCTCGACATGCCGCCTTATGCGTTCATCGAAAACGACCGCTACACCGAGGCCCCGACCGCGCAAAAAACTTGGATTCGCAAAGGTGCCGCCGCGCCGGGCTTCGAGGCCGTGGACGTGCTGCCGGCGCTCACGCGGAAGGCGGTCGAGATCATCGGCCAGCGCGCGGCCGCCGCGAAGGTGGGGCAGCCGTTTTTCCTCTACCTGCCGCTGACCTCGCCGCATACGCCCATCGTGCCCACGCCGGAGTGGAAGGGCAAAAGCGGGCTCGGCGCGTATGGCGACTTCGTCATGCAGACCGACGCCGCCGTCGGCGAGGTACTCGCCGCCCTGGATAAAGCCGGCCTCGCCGAAAACACGCTCGTCATTTTCACCAGCGACAACGGCGGCTCACCGATGGCTGGCACCGCGAAGCTGGAGGCGCAGGGCCACTTCGCCAGCGCGGAGTCGCGCGGCTCCAAAGCCGACATTTGGGAAGGTGGACATCGCGTGCCTTTCCTCGTGCGCTGGCCGGCGCGGGTGAAAGCTGGCACGCGCAGCGAGCGCGTGATCTGCCACACCGACTTCATGGCGACCTGCGCGGAAATCCTCGGCGCAAAACTTCCCAATACCGCTGGGGAGGATAGCGCGAGCCTGCTCCCCACGCTGCTCGGCGCGGACCAACCAGCGCCGCGTGAGCCCGTTGTGCATCACAGCAGCAGCGGGAGATTCGCCATCCGGCAGGGTCCGTGGAAACTCGCGCTCTGCGCCGGCAGCGGCGGCTGGAGCAAAGGCGGCGGGCCGGAATCGCCCCAGCTTTACGACCTCGCTGCCGACCCCGGCGAAACCAAAAACCTCGCCGCCGAAAAGACCGACATCGTTTCCGACCTCACCGCGCGGTTGGAAAAAATCGTCAGCGACGGACGCAGCACGCCAGGCCCGAAACAGGCCAACGACGTGCCCGTGAAGTGGTCGGCGAAGTGAACTGACGCACGCCGGGTGACCGGCAGAAAAAATGCAGGGACGCGCGACGTTCGGTGCATCCCGTTTGCCTCGGCGCGCGAATTCAACCCCTCCGGACGCGGATCCAGCCGACGCATCCTTCCCATGACCAGCATCGTTCCCACTTTGAAAATCATCGCCGCTCTGCTCGCGCTCGCTTTCAGCGGCTGCGCGACCACCGCCCACCGCACGCAACCTATGAAAGCCCCACCCGCCCAGCCGCTGCGGACGGTCCCGCGCGTCGATCTCGCACGCTACATGGGCGACTGGCGGGTCATCGCGAACATCCCGTATTTCGCGGAGAAGGGCTGCATTGATTCGATCGAGACCTACCGCCTCCGCGCCGACGGGAAGATCGACAACATCTTCACCTTTCGGAAGAAATCGTTCGACGCGCCGCAGGGGCAGGTCCGCGCGCTCGCGCGAGTCCACGATACGCAGACGAACGCCGAGTGGCGGATCACCTTCTTCAAGGTCATCACCGCGAAATATCTCATCTTGGATCTCGATCCCGACTACCGCTGGACCGTCGTGGGCCATCCCTCGCGGAACTACGGATGGATCATGGCGCGCGACAAAACGCTGCCCGACGCGACCTACGCCGCGATCCTCCGGCGGCTCACCGCGCAAGGCTACGATCCCGCGAGGTTCGAGAAAGTCCCGCAGCTTCCGGCCCAGCTTCCGCCTGCGCGGTGAGCCCGACTCCCTCACTTTGGAAAATTTGAATCTTCTCGCCGCATCCTTCGCCCGCTAAGGGCTCATTACCGACAGTGCCAACCACCACTCATCGCTCCACTCCCGCGCCCGGCCATGCCATCCGTCGCGTTCTCGTCACGATCCGGCAATGGTTTGATTCTGATTATTTCCCCGAAGGGGCGGATGCGGTGCGCGCGCGCTCGGACCGCTTCGAGCTCCGCCGTTGCCTGCCGTTCATCTTTCTCCACGCCGGCTGCCTCGCCGTGCTGTGGGTCGGCTGGAGCTGGACGGCGGTCGCGCTCGCCGCGGCGCTCTATTTCGTGCGGATGTTTGCGATCACGGGGTTCTATCACCGCTATTTTTCCCATCGCACTTTTCACACCTCGCGCTGGATGCAGTTTGCCTTTGCCGTCCTCGGAAATACCTCCGTCCAGCGCGGCGCGCTGTGGTGGGCGGCGGTGCATCGGCATCACCACAAGCACGCCGACCAGGAGCACGATGTCCATTCGCCGGGGCTGAGCGGTTTTTGGTGGGCGCACATCGGCTGGATGACGAGCAGCAAGAACTTCCCGACCGACTACGGTGTGATCCGCGACCTCGCGAAGTTTCCCGAACTCGTCTTCCTCAACCGCTTCGACCTCGTCATCCCCGCCATCTTCGGCGCGCTGCTTTTCGCCCTCGGCGAAATCCTGCGCTGGCTCGCGCCGGGGCTCGGCACGACGGGCGGACAGCTTTTCGTCTGGGGCTTTTTCGTCAGCACAGTCGTGCTGCTCCACGGCACGCTCTTGATCAACTCGCTCGCGCACGTCTTCGGCTCGCGCCGGTTCGCCACGGACGACGACAGCCGCAACAATCTCCTCCTCGCGCTGATCACGCTCGGGGAAGGCTGGCACAACAACCACCACCGCTACATGGGCACGGCGCGGCAGGGTTTCTATTGGTGGGAAATCGACATCACCTACTACGCGCTCAAGGCGCTCTCGTGGACCGGCCTGATCTGGGATTTGAAGCCCGTGCCGGTGAGCATTTACGAGGAAGCGCGTCAGCCGCGGGGTAGCGCCGACGCGGCGTAGTGGTCGGAAGCCAAATTCCAATCGTGAAAACGCTCGCGATCATCGGGACCGGCATCGCCGGGCTGGGTTGCGCGCACTTTCTCCACGCCCGTTACGACCTCACGCTCTACGAGCAGTACGACTACGCCGGCGGGCACACGAATACGATCATCGTGGACGAGTCGGGCCGCGCCGTGCCGATCGACACCGGCTTCATGGTCTTCAACCACGTCACCTATCCGAATCTCACGCGGCTCTTCCGCGAACTCGGCGTGGAGACGAAACCGACGGCGATGTCCTTCAGCGTACAGCACATGCCGAGCGGACTCGAATACAACGGCGGCAGCCTGAACCTGCTTTTCGGCCAGCGCCGCAATCTGCTGCGCCCGCGCCATTGGCGGATGCTCGCGCAGATCAACCGCTTCAACGCCGAGGCCGTACCCGCGCTCGACGACCCGCGTTTCGCCCACCTCAGCCTGCGCGACTACGTGGCCGAGCGCGGCTACGGCGACGACATGCTGCACCTCTATCTCGTGCCGATGAGCAGCGCCGTCTGGAGCACACCGCCCGCGCTGATGCTCGACTTCCCGGCGATGACGCTCCTGCGTTTCTGGCACAACCACGGCTTCCTCGGCCTGCACACGCAGCACCCGTGGTTCACCGTGGTGAACGGCGCGAAAAGCTACGTGCAAAAAATCACCGCGCCCTTTCGCGACCGCCTGCAGCTCGGGCGCAAAGCGGTGCGCGTTTCCCGGGAGGCGGGCGGGGTGAAAGTGCGCGCGGCGGATGGCAGCGAGCGCGTCTTCGACAAGGTCGTGCTCGCCTGCCACGGCGACCAGGCGCTCGCGCTGCTCGCCGATCCGACCGACCTCGAAACGCGTTTGCTCCGCGAATTCCAATACCAGCCGAACACCGCCACGCTGCACACCGACGCGTCCTTCATGCCGCGCACCCGCCGCTGCTGGGCGAGCTGGAACTACCGGCTCGACGCCGCGCCAGACGGCACCGCGCTCCCGACCACGCACTACTGGATGAACAGCCTCCAGAGCGTCTCCCGCCACGAAAACTATTTCGTCTCGCTGAACTGCCACGACCGCGTTGCGCCCGACCGCGTGCTCCGCCGCATCGACTACGAGCACCCGATTTTCAACCTCGCCACCACCGCCGCGCAGCGCGAACTCCCGCGGCTCAACCGCCTCGCGCCAAGCCAGGGCACTTACTTCGCGGGCGCTTGGTTCAAATACGGTTTTCACGAAGACGGCTTCACCAGTGCGCTGGAGTGTGCCCGCGCCATCACCGGAGAACCGCTGTGGACGTGAGCGAGTCAGATACAACGAGCGCCAGGGAACGCCGGGTGGAGCACTCGACCCGAGTGCCCCGTTCGGCCACTGGCCGAGCGGACGGAGAAAGCGCGCCGTCACCGGATCGCCCCCGCTCACGCTCCGCGACCTCCACCGTCCATCCGACCGGCGAGTCGCCGGTCGGAGCACTCGGGTCGAGTGCTCCACCCGGAACTCCTGCGCGCGTCGCCCTCCGCTCCTGCCTCTACGAGTGCTCGGTCATGCACCACCGCCTTGCGCCGAAGGAGCACCACTTCCGCTACCGCATCTTCATGCTCGCGCTCGATCTCGATGAACTCGCCGCCGTCGCCGCCCGCATCCCTTTCCTCAGCCGCAACCGCCGCAACCTTTACGAGTTTCGCGACCGCGATCACCTCACGCTCCCCGGCTTCGAGCACGCCACGCTCAAGGAAAACCTCGTCGAATATCTCGCGCAAAACGGCATCCGTTTCCCGGCCGACGGACGGATAACGCTCGTCACCCTGCCCCGCGTGTTTGGCTACATCTTCAATCCCGTCTCCTTCTACTTCTGCGCCGACGCCGCGGGCGCGCCGCTCTGCGCCGTCGTGCAAGTCGGCAACACCTTCCGCGAGATGAAGCCGTATCTGCTCCGCGAGCCATCCGGCGAAAACGCCTTCCGCCTCACCACGCCGAAACATTTCTACGTCTCGCCGTTCTCCGCGCTCGATCTCGACTTCGATTTCAAACTCCGCGTCCCCGGCGAGCGCCTCGACATCCACATCGACGACCGCGAAGGCGCGCGCGCGATCCTCGTCACCGCGCTCACCGGCGAGCGCGCGCCGCTCACCGCCGCGCGCCTCGCGTGGTTCACGCTGAAGTATCCGCTCATCACTTTGCGCGTGATCGGCCTCATCCACTGGCACGCCTTTCTACTTTGGGCGAAACGGCTGCCCTTTCACCGCAAGGCCGCGAACCCCGACCTTCAGCGCGAGGTCTTCAATCCCCACGCCTCCATCGCCGGAAGAACGCCATGAACGAAACCGCCACCAATCCCGACGTCAGCGCGCTCGACGCTCCGCGCTCCGCCGGCCTCTACCAGCGCCTCGTGCTGGACGCGCTCGGGAAGATGAGCGCGGGTTGTTTGCGTCTCACCCTCCCCGGCGGCGAAACCCGCATCATCGGCACGCCCGGCGCGGAGATCAGCGCCCAGCTCCGGGTGCTCGATCCGGCTTTTTTCCAAAAGTGTGTGCTCTTCGGCGATGTCGGTTTTGGCGAAAGCTACGTCGAGGGGGATTGGGAAACCGACAGCATCGAGCGCGTCATCGCGTGGGCGATCCTGAACGTCGAAAACTCGCCCGGCATGTCCGGCTCGAAGACCCGCCGCTTCGCGCTGAACCTGCTCCAGCACTACAACCGCGCGCTCCACCTGCTGCGGCCAAACAGCGTCGCCACCGCCCGCCGCAACATCGCCGAGCACTACGATCTCGGGAACGATTTCTACCGCCTCTGGCTCGACCCGACGCTGACCTACTCGTCCGCGCTTTTCACCGCGCCCGGGCAGTCGCTCGAAGCCGCACAGACCGCGAAATACGACGCGCTCTGCCGCCAACTCGACCTCCGGCCCACGGATCACGTCCTCGAAATCGGCAGCGGCTGGGGCGGCTTCGCCTGCCACGCGGTGAAGCATTACGGCTGCCGCGTGACCACGGTGACGATCTCCGAAGAGCAGTTCAAATACGCCCGCGAACGCTTGGCCCGCGAGGATGTCGCCGATCGCGTGGAAATCCGGCTCACCGACTACCGGCTTATCACCGGCCAGTTCGACAAGGTCGCGTCCATCGAAATGATGGAGGCGCTCGGCGACCGTTATCTCGAAACCTATTTCGCGAAAATCCATGAGGTGCTGAAACCCGGCGGACTCGTCGGCCTGCAATACATCACCGTCCCCGACCGCCGCCACGCGGAGCTGAAGCGCGGCATCGACTGGATTCAAAAGCACATCTTTCCCGGCTCGCTGCTGCTCAGCGTGGGCCGCGTGAACACCGCGCTCCATCGCACCGGCGACCTCTTTCTCCACCGCCTCGAAGACCTCGGCGCGAGCTACGCGAAGACGCTCCACGCGTGGTGGGAAACTTTCAATGCGCGCGACGCGGAAGTCCGCGCGCTCGGCTTCGACACGCGCTTCATCCGCAAGTGGAACTACTACCTGCAATACTGCGAGGCGGCCTTTGCCATGCGGAATATCAGCGTCGTGCAAGCCATCTACACGCGGCCCAACAACCGCGCGCTGCACCGCAATTTCTGACGCCATGATCTGGTTCCTCCGCATCGCTTGCAGCCTCGTCCTCCTCGCCATGCTCGGCGTGACGACTTGGGCGAGCACCTTCGTCGCCCTGTGGGAAATGCCGCGCGAAGTCGCCACGCATCCGTGGTTCATCGCCACGCTGTTCGATACGTATTTCGCGTTCCTCACCTTCTGGGCTTGGGTCGCCTACAAGGAAACCACGGCGCTCGCCCGCACCGGCTGGCTCCTCGCCATCCTGCTGCTCGGCAATATCGCGATGGCGATCTACCTGCTGCGCGAACTCTTCCGCGTGCCCGCTGACGCCAGGCTCGAAACCGTTTTGCTCCGCCGGAAATGAGCGCCCGTGCTGTGGCTGAGACAGGCCCATTGCCCTCCGGGTCGTTTTGGAAAAGACGCGTCGTTGCGCCGATCGTCGGCCAACTCCGGCAGGGCACCACGCCGGAGAAGATCGCGCTGACCATCGCGCTCGGCGGCGTGCTCGGCATCTTCCCGATCCTGGGCTCGACCACGATCCTCTGCGGCCTTGCGGCTTACTGGCTGCGGCTCAATCAGCCGATCATTCACCTCGTCCATTACTTCGCCTACCCCGCGCAGCTCGCGCTGCTCATCCCGTTTTATCGCGCCGGCTCCACGCTCTTCGGCCAGCCGCACATCCCGCTGTCGCTCAGCTTCCTGATTGACCGCTTCCGGGCTGACGCCTGGCAGTTTCTCGGCGACTTCGGGATGATCGGCGTGCGCGGGATCGTCGTCTGGTGCCTCGTCGCCCCGCTGCTCGCCGCGGTTGTCTATTTCGCCCTCCGCGCACCCCTCCGCGCCCTCGCGCGCCGTGTCTCCGTGGTATGAACGTGCCGGCTCCGCATCAATGTAGTCGCGGCCGCGAATTCCGGGTGGAGCACTCGACCCGAGTGCTCCGTGCGGCCACTGGCCGCGCGGATCGACGGAGCGCGTCGCACCGAATCTACTCGTGCCGCTCCGATGCAGCGTTCGCACTCATCCGCTCGGCGGGTCGCCGAACGGAGCACTCGGGTCGAGTGCTCCACCCCGAGAAATTCCGATGCTGACCCTCCTCCTCCTCGGCCTCGCCATCGCGGTCGCGTATTTTGCCGGGACTTGGGCGATCAGCGTGCGGATTAAAAACTACGGGCTGCTCGATGTCGCGTGGTCCTACGGGGTCGCCATCCTCGCGCCGATCTACGCGCTCTTTTCGCCCGGTGATCCGCTGCGCAAATGGCTGCTCACCGGTCTCGGTGTCGCGTGGAGTTTGCGGCTCGGCAGCTACATCCTGCTTCGCGTGCTTCGGCATCATCCGCAGGAGGATGTGCGCTACGAAACCCTCCGTGCCCGCTGGCCCGGTGCCGGGATGTTCCTCGTCTTCTTCGAGCTGCAAGCTGTGCTCGTCGTGATCTTCTCGCTGCCGTTCCTCCTCGTCGCCTTCAACCCCGCGCCCACCCTCAGCGCGCTGGAAATCGCCGGGCTGATCCTCGCCGCCATCGCCCTGCTCGGCGAGACGCTGGCCGACTTGCAGATACAGGCTTTCAAACGCGACCCCGCCAGCCGCGGCCAGGTCTGCCAGCATGGGCTCTGGCGCTACTCGCGGCATCCGAACTACTTTTTCGAGGCGCTCATCTGGTGGGGCTTTTTCCTCGTCGCACTCGGCTCGCCGCATGGCTGGATCACGGTCGCCTGCCCGCTGCTGATGCTCCAGTTTCTCCTCAAAGTCACCGGCATCCCGCTGACCGAAGAGCACGCCGTCCGCAGCAAAGGCGACGCGTATCGCGAGTATCAGCGCACCACGAGCGCCTTCATTCCGTGGTTCAGAAAATCATGATCTCACTCGACGACCTCCTCCAAACCAACCTCGTCCCCGACCCGCTCATCCGCGTCGGCATCCGCCGCCTGCTCGCCGGCACCCTGCGCGAGCACCGGCGCTCCGGCGTCGAGGAACAGCGGGCCGCGCTCCTCGCGCACATCGCCGGGCTGAAGCAAAGCCCCATCGCCATCCAGACCCGCGACGCCAACGAGCAGCACTACGAAGTGCCCACGCGCTTCTACCAGCTCTGCCTCGGCCAGCGGCTCAAATACAGCTCCGGCCTCTGGACCGCCGAGGTCGCCACGCTCGATCAGGCCGAGGAGAAAATGCTCGCGCTCACCTGCGCGCGCGCGGAACTCGCCGACGGCCAGCGCATCCTCGAACTCGGTTGCGGCTGGGGCTCGCTCTCGCTCTGGATGGCGGAAAAATTTCCCGGCGCGCAAATCACCGGCGTCTCCAATTCCCGCACGCAAAAGGAACACATCGACGCCGAGGCTGCGCGGCGCGGATTGGCGAATCTCACCATCCTCACGCGCGACATGAACGTCTTCGACAGCGACGCGCAGTTCGATCGCGTCGTGAGCGTCGAGATGTTCGAGCACATGAAGAACTACCAGGCACTGCTTGCCAAGATCGCCCGGTGGCTGGTGCCCGGCGGCAAGCTCTTCGTCCACATTTTCACCCACCGCCGCTACGCCTACCACTACGAGGACAAAGGCCCGTCCGACTGGATGACCCGCTACTTTTTCGCCGGCGGCCAGATGCCCTCCGACGATCTGCTGCTCTACTTTCAGGACGACGTCCGCATCGAGCAGCACTGGTGCGTGAATGGCACGCACTACCAGAAAACCGCCGAAGCCTGGCTCGCCAACATGGATGCCAACCGCGCCGAAATCCTCCCGCTCTTCGAGCAAACCTACGGTGCCGGAAACTCAAAACGCTGGTGGACCTACTGGCGCGTCTTCTACCTCGCCTGCGCCGAACTCTGGGGCTACCGCCGCGGCAACGAATGGCACGTCTCCCACTACCTCTTTCGCAAACCATGAAACGCCTGATCCTCATCGGCCTCCTCACGCTCGCGCTGCCGCGGCCAGGCTTTGCGAGCAACGACTCCATCGCCGCTCTCGTGGCCAAGGGCGATGCGCTGGATCAGCAGTTCAAGACGCAGGAATCGTTGAGCGCGTATCTCGAAGCCGAGAAACTCGGGGGCAACGATGCCGACCTGCTACGGAAGATCGCGCGCGAGTACGCGCTGGCCATGCCGGACGCGAAAGCCAAGGCGGAGAAGCTCGCGCTGGGGCAGAAGTCCGTGAGCTACGCCCAGCGCGCCGTGGCCACCGACCCGAAGAACGCGCTCGCCCATCTTGCGCTGGCGATCTGCTACGGGCGCGTCGCGCCGTTGCTCGATAACCGGACGAAGATCGCCTACTCGAAACTCATCAAGGAGCACGCCGAGCAGTCCATCGCGCTGGATGCCACCAATGACTACGCCTTTCACGTGCTCGGCGCGTGGCACTACGAAATGGCCGACCTCAATCCGGTGCTCCGGACTTTCGCGAAGCTTATCTACGGCGCGCTGCCGGCGGCGTCCTATGAGGACGCGGTGAAAAATTTCAAGAAGGCGATCAGCCTCGCACCGCAACGCGTGGCGCATCGCGTGGAGATCGGCCGCACCTACGCGGCGCTCGGCGAAAAGGAATTGGCGCGCACCGAATTGAACAAAGGCCTGGCGCTCCCGAGCCGCGAAAAGGACGACGCCGAATCCAAACAGCGCGCCCGCGACGCGTTGGAGAAAATCTGAAGCCGGTCAGGCCATTGGGCCGGACCTACTCGGGAACTGTCGCTCACGAGTAGGCTTTTCCCCACGATTCATGGGTTCCTTCATCAGCCCACTATCCCCCGCAGCAGAATCAGCAAGCTCGGCGGGCTGACGAAGATCAAGCAGGCGCGCGACCTCTGCGTGAGCATGGGCATCGGCATGACGCTGGAGGACTCGTGGGGCGGCGACATCACCACCGCGGCCATCGCGCACCTCGCGCACAGCACGCCGGAGGAGTTCCGCTTCACGAGCACGGACGTCAACAGCTACGTCACCGTCTCCACCGCCGACGGCGCGCCGCAGCGCGTGAACGGCTTCATGTCCGCCAGCACCGCGCCGGGGCTCGGCATCACGCCGAAAATGGACGTGCTCGGGAAGCCGGTCGTGGTGGTGGAATAGGCGGGCGGGCTGCCGGGTGGGTTCCGCGGGGCCCGGGCGTTTTGGATTTGGCCCTGCGGGCGCGTGGGGTTCGGCGCCCTGGGGTGTGCCGCTCCGGCGGTGCGGCGGCGCGCGATCCATAGATCCAGATC
>CAIQUL010000049.1 GCA_903874975.1 uncultured Chthoniobacter sp.
CGAGCAGCCACGGGATGCTCGACAACTACGAGTTCCTAAAAGCCAAACGCGAGGAATTCGCCAGCGAGCCACTCATCCCGCCGCCGCTCATCACCGGCCGCGACCTCATCGCGCTCGGCATGAAACCGAATCCAAGCTTTGCCGAAATCCTCGAAACCGTCGAAAGCCGCCAGCTCGAAAAGACGCTCACCACCCGGGACGAGGCGCTCGCATTCGTGAAAGCGGAGTTTTTGTCCACGAAAGGCACGGAAGGACACGAAACGGCGGATTGACCGAACCCGCGCGTCCCCCGTTTCCGTGTCCTTTCGTGCCTTTCGTGGACCCCAAACAACCCGCGGTCAGCTCCACGCAGAATCTGCGTTGTGCCATGCGGCGGGCCGTTTAAAGTCTGCGCCTCCGCACCATGTCCATCGAACACACTGACCCCATCAACACGCAAATCCTCGCCGTCTCCGAGGACAGGATTCAGGGCTTCGTCCGCGAGCCTTTCGGCGAAATCGCCGCGCTCAGCGGGCTGCCGATCGAGACCGTGCTGGAGCGCATCCGCGCAATGCTCGCCGCCGGCACGATCCGCCGCGTGCGGCAGACGCTCGTGGCCAGCAACCTCGCCGAGGGCGCGCTCGTTGCGTGGAAAGTGAGCGAGGACCAGCTCAACAGCGCGTTCGATTTCATGTTTCAAAAAGACCCGTTCAGCGGGCACGTCGTCGTCCGCTCGACCGACCAGCAGACCACCGGCAGCGACTACCGCCTTTGGACCACGCTCAAAGTCCCCGTCGGCCAGTCCATGGCGGATCATTGCGCAGTGCTCATGCGGCACACCGGCGCCACGCATTTCAAACTCATGCCCGCCAAAGGCATCTTCGCCCTCGGTGTGGGACATGTGCGGCGGAAAACCATCGAGCCTGGCGACAAGGTGGACGAGCTCGCGCAGATGATCAAAGTCGGCGTTGTCCAGCTCACCGACCTCGAATGGGAGGTCCTGATCGCTCTCAAACGCGAACTGACCCCCGACGAAATCCGCCCCGGGCTCTGGGCGACCCGCGCTGCCGAAGCGGGTATCGATCTCGAAACTTTCTGCCGCGTCGCCGAGGACCTCAACGCGCGCCAGGTCATCGGCCGCTTCTCCACTTTCCTCGAACACGTGAAACCATCGCAGACCGGCGTCCGCGTGACCCGCTTCAACGCCCTTTTCCACTGGCGCGTCCCCGCAGGCCGCGAGGTCGAAGCCGGCGGCGAAGTGGGCCGCCACCCCATCCTCACGCACTGCTACTGGCGCGAGGGCGGCTCCGAGTTCAACAACGTGAACATCATGGCCGTATGCCACGGCACGGAAAAAGACCGCGTCTTTGCCCACAAAGCCGCCATCGACGCGCACCTCGCCGCCATCGGCATGCCGGTCAGCTACACGAACGTTTTCTGGGGTGGCCGCAGCGAGATCAAGCCCAGCGAAATCTCCCCGAAAATCCACCGCGAGTGGCTGGAGAAAATGCGCGCACCGGAGGCGGTCGGGACGGTGTAGAAAAGCCGCGCAGCACTCCGGATGCACGCATCCGGTTTCCTCCATGATCCACCGCCGCCCGTGAGCGACTCCCGTCTGCACTTTCACCTCGATGCCCGCGCCACTGGTTCGCGCGCACGGGCGGCGACGTTTCGTACGCTGCACAATGAAGTGCTCACGCCGCTCTTCATGCCGGTCGGCACGCAGGCCACGGTGAAGGCGCAGCTCACGCAGACGCTCGAGGACGCGGGTTCGCAAATCCTGCTCGCGAACACCTACCACCTGCTGCTCCGGCCGGGCGCGGAGGTGTTTCGGCGCACCGGCGGCATCCACGGGTTTATGAGCTGGAAAAAGTCCGTGCTCACCGACTCGGGCGGGTTCCAGATTTTCTCGCTGCCGCACTCGCGCGCGATGAGCGAGGAGGGCGCGGTTTTCCAGAGCTACCTCGACGGCAAGACCATCCTGCTCAGCCCGGAGGTCAGCATCGGAACGCAGATCGCCATCGGCAGCGACATCATGATGGCGCTCGACCAGTGCATTCCCTCGACCGCGGATGAAGCCGCCGCGCGGGCCGCGCTCGGGATCACGCATCGCTGGGCGGCGCGGAGCCTGGCGGCGCGCGGGGAGTCGCCGCAGGCGATGTTCGCCATCGTGCAGGGCGCGCTTTTTCCCGAGCTGCGGCGGGAAAGCGCGGACGTGCTGCGCGGGATGGCGTTCGACGGATTCGCCATCGGCGGGCTCGCGGTCGGCGAGGGAAAAAACGAGCGCGAGGACGTGTGCGAATTCACCGCGCAGCTCCTCCCGGAGGACCGTCCGCGCTACCTCATGGGCGTGGGCACGCCGCTCGACATCCTCGAGGCGGTGCATCGCGGCGTGGACATGTTCGACTGCATCATCCCCACGCAGGTCGCGCAGCGTGGCGCGGTTTTCACCTCGCGCGGCTACCTCCAGATGAAGCGCGGCGTCTACAAATTCGCCGACACGCCGCTCGATCCCGAGTGCGGCTGCCCGACCTGCGCGCGTTACTCGCGCGCGTATCTCCATCATCTCGCGAAGACCGGCGAAAACCTCGGCTGGACGCTCCTCGGCCAGCACAACATCTACTTTTACCACCAGCTCATGCGCGACATCCGCGCGAGCATTCTCGCGGACCGCTTCCTCGAGTTGTATCGGGAAAAGCGGGAGTTTCTGCACGCGTCGGATCTCGATCATCCGACCGTGCAGCAGAAGCCCTCGAAGAAAAAAGCGCGCACCCTGGGCGACTACGAAATCCACACCGCGTGGGAGGGCTGGGCGAACATCCGGCAGATTTCCTCCGGCGAGATCATGCACTCGCGTACCGCGCCGATGGAGGAAGCGCGCCGGCTCTACGTCGAGCAGTCGCAGCTCGCCGCGCGCGTGCGGGAGGAAAGCTCCGAGCCGCTGGTCATCTGGGACGTGGGCCTCGGCGCGGCGGCGAACGCGATGGCGGCGATCCACTGCTACGAGGAGCAGGCCGCCGCCGGACCCGTGCGCCCGCTGCGGATCATCAGCTTCGAAAACGACCTCGACTCGCTGCGGCTGGCCTTCCGCCACACCCGCGAGTTTCCCTACCTGCGCCACGCCGGCCCGGCGGGGATTCTCGAAACCGGCGCATGGCAATCGCGCCAGCACGCGGGCTTGAGCTGGGTGCTGGTGGAGGGCGATTTCCTCGCCACGCTCGCCGCCGCGCCCGCGCCGCCGGACGTGCTTTTCTACGACATGTTTTCCACCCGCGCGACCGGCGATCCGTGGACGCTCACCGCTTTCCACAAAGTCTTCGCCGCGTGCGCGGGCCGCGCCGCCGAGCTGTTCACCTACACCTGCTCCACCGCGAACCGCGTCGCGCTGCTCGCCGCCGGTTTCTATGTCGCGCACGGTCGCAGCGCCGGGGAGAAAACCGAGACGACCATCGCCCTCACACCCGCGGCCTGGCAGGCGTCCGCGCCGGGCCGGCTCGAGTTGCTCGGCGCGGAATGGCTCGGTAAGTGGGGCCGCTCCATCGCAAAATTTCCAGCCGACATGCCCGCCGCCGAGCACCCGCCATTCGAGCGCATGATCCTCGATCACCGGCAATTCCACCGCCCATGAACACGATCCCATTCCAACTCCGCGGCGAATTCATCGAGCTGCACAAGCTGCTCAAAGTGACCGGCGTCTGCGCCAGCGGTGGCGAGGCCAAGGCGCTCGTGGAATCCGGGGCGGTGCAGGTGGACGGCCAGCGCGAGCTGCGCAAAGCGGGAAAGATCCGCGCCGGCCAGCTCGTGCAGACCGGTTCCACCCGCATCACCGTTCAGCCAGTTCCGTGAAGCCTCGCCGTCCCCCCAAGGTCTGCCCCGTCTGCGGCGAGGACGTGCCGCCAAAAGCCCGCGCCTGTCCCGACTGCGGCGCGTGCCACGAGAGCGGCTGGAAACTGGACGAGGAACCCGACTACGGCGCGCTCGATCTGCCCGACTGGGCTTACGAAGACGACGACGAAAAGATCGTCCGCCCGCTGGGTCGCAAGCCCCGCGCGCCCGGCTCGCGGATGGGGCTGTGGCGCTGGGTCGCGGGCGGTCTGATCGTCTGGTGGCTCTACTGGTTCACCAGCTACAAAATGCAATGGTGGTGAGCGCGAGCGCTCCGCAGGCGTTTCCCGCTCAGGGCGCGATTTTCCAGAGGTGCTTTTCGGAGCGCAGGTAGAGCGCGCCGTCGGCCACGGCGGGCGACGCGAGCGTGCGTTCGCCGAGGTCGTTGGTGGCGAGAAGTTGGTAGGTTTTCCCCGCTTGCACCACGAAACTCACCCCCGCTTCGTTTTGAAAATACACGCGTCCCTCGGCCGCCACGGGTGACGCCGAGAAGCCGCCGCTGAGGCGCTCGCTCCAGTGGACCGCGCCGGTGCGGGCGTCGGCACAGGTGGCGATGCCGGCGTCGGAGACAAAGTAGATTTCATCGCCGAGCACGAGGGTGGAGGCGGAGTGCGGCGCGGCTTTGCGGCTGGACCACGCGACGTTTGTGGCCGTGGCGTCGCCGGCGGCACCGTCGGGTTTGATGGCGTAGAGGACTGCGGCGTCGAAGCTTGAACTCACGAACAGCAACCCGTGCGCGAAGACCGGCCGCGGGATTACCGAGTAGCCTTCGCCGTAGCTCACGCGCCAGATTTCGCGCCCGTCTTTCCCGTCGTAGCTGCCCACGAACCCCGCGCCGGGCAGGATGATCTGCGGTGCGCCGGCGACCTCGATGGCCAGCGGAGTGCAAAACGAAAACGGCCTCTTCGCCTTGGTGTTGCGCGCGGTTTTCCAGCGGATCGCACCGGTCCCAGCGTCGAGCGCGATGACGAACGGATCCTTCTCGCCGTCGCAACTGAAGACCAGCGCGCCGCCCGTCAGCAACGGCGAGCCGCCGGTGCCATGGACGGGCGGATACTTCACTTCGGTCTGCCGCCATACGACCTTGCCCTCGAGGTCCAGCGCCGCCGTGCCCATGTGCCCGAAATGGACGTAAAGCCGGTCCGCAGTGACGATCGGCGAGCCGCTGGCGGGTGAGTTTTTCTTGTGCATCGCGGCTAGGCTCGCGGGGTCGGGGCGAAAGACTTCCGTGTTCCAGATGACGCGTCCGTCCGTCGCATCGAGGCAGAGCGCGCGGAGCGTAGTGTCGGAGTCGCCGCCGGCGGTCGTGAGGTAAAGCCGACCGCGCGAGAGCACCGGGGACGACCACCCGCGACCGGGGACTTCGACTTTCCACTTCACGCCTTTCGTGGCGCTCCACTCGACCGGCACCTGCACCGCGGCGGACAGTCCCTGCCCAGTGGGTCCGCGAAACTGTGGCCACTCGGTCTCGCCGGCGAACGCAGTGAGTTGGCAGAAGGCGAGAGAGGGAGCGGCGAGGAGGCGGAGGGTTTTCATAGGCGACGAAGTCGCGCGACAATGCGA
>CAIQUL010000050.1 GCA_903874975.1 uncultured Chthoniobacter sp.
CGCCGCCCGCATCACTGTCGCCGTGGTGAGCAATGCGCAAGGCCAGCAACTCGGCGTGGTGACGTGGGAGGATTTGGTCCGGCGGCTGGTGACGATGGCGGCGGTGTAGGGATCGAAAATCCGAAACAAGCTCGAAGGAATTGAAGGTCAGAAAACGGCAGGCGGCGCACCCTCCTCCCCTTTACCGCCTTCACGCTTTTCAGATTTGTTTCGGATTTCGATATTCGGATTTCGAATTTCCCCCGCGAGTCGCGCGTTGCCGCGGCGCGAATTTTCCGGTGAACTCCGGCACCTTCATGTCCTTGGCCGTTCTCAATCCCGGTGGTCGCGACCCCGAGCAACACTTTCCCGATTTCGCCGGTGCGCCCGATGAGGCGGCGCATCCGCCGGTGAATTACCACGCGTTCGCCGCGTGTACCGGCGGCGCTTTCCACCGCAAGGATCAGGCGATCCCGGCGGAGACGAAGAACGTGCTGCTGCTGCTGCGGCGCGATTTAAAGGCGTCGCGCGATGCGCTGCTCGAGCTGCGACGCGCGGGGAAGACGGTCATCGTGGCGCTGAAAGAGGCGGGGGCGTTTCAGGTCGCGGAGCTGCTGGGCAAACCGGCGCGGTTGCGGCTCTTTCAGGAAATCTGCCAGCGCGCGGATGCGGCACTCGCCACAGTGCCCGACCTCGGCCCGCTCTATCTCGGCGCGGGTGCGCGCCGCGTGGAGTTCCTTCCGACTCCCTATCCCGTGGAGGACGAGCGCTGGGATTTTTCGATTCCCATCGAGGAGCGGCGCGGCGTCTTCATCGGGACGCGCGAATTTTCCACTCCGTCCCGCAATCATCTGGCCGCGCTCCTCGCGGTGCGCCAGCTCGCGGAGGCGATGCAGGAACCCGTGACCGTTTTCAACGGCGACGGCTGGCGCGGCCGGCGGATGCTCGCGCGGCTGCAGCTCCCCGACAGCCTGCTCCGCGTGATCGAAAACCGGCTGCCCTATCCGCGCTACCTGCGGCTGCTGGCGCGGCACCGCATCGTCTGGCAGCTCGATGCCAGCGCCGTGCCGGGCCAGGTCGCGGGCGACGCGCTGCTCTGCCGCGTCCCGTGCGTGGGCGGCAATGGCACCACCGAGCGCCTCGTCTTTCCCGATCTTTGCGGCCACGGACGCACACCGGAGCAGCTCTTTGACCTCGCCGCGCGGCTGCTCGACCACCCGCATGACGTGCAGGTCGTGATTGAGCGCGCGGTGGAACTCGCGCGCGAATCGCTCTCGTTCGCGGTCGTCGCGAAGCAGTTGCAGGCCGTCTTCGCGCGGCTCGCGCGGTGATGCGGCGCGGCGCGGCCCGGCTGTTTCTGGCGGGCGCGATCACCGGCAGCGTGCTGCTGCCGCTCGGCGCAGTGCTCCACCTCACCGTCGGCGACCGTATCGACGGACTCGCGATCCTTTTCTACCTCACGCCGTGGCCCGTCATCGCCGTGGGCTCGGGGGCGCTGGCGTTTTTTTGGTGGTGGAAAAAGCGGCGTCGCGCGGCGGCGACGTTCGTTGGTCTGGCGCTCGCGGCGCTCTGCGTGTGGCTGAGCACGAGCTGGTTTCGGCACGATGCTCCGACCCGGCGGGGCGCCCTGCGCGTGGTGCATTGGAATGTCGATCGGCCAGTTGGCCGACTGGCGGGCGACGCCCGCTGGCTGCGCGCGCAGGATGCCGACATCATCGCGCTCGCCGAGGGGCACCAGCGGCGGAAGCCGGCCACGCTGGCGCGCTGGCAGGCGGAGTTTCCCGGTTATGCAGCGGTCGAGTTCGACGGCGAAATGACCTGCCTGATCCGCGGAAAAATCCTCGCCCAGGAGAGCCGGCAATTCGCCGCCAATTCCTACTGCGCGCTGCTCCAAACGGAGATCCGCGGCCGTCCGGTCACGATCCTCCAGGTGGACATCACGCCGCGCCCGACACAGTCGCGCCGCCGCGCCTGGGCGAATCTGCTGACCCGCGCCCGCCCGCACTTCGGGGAGAATTTCATCCTCCTCGGCGACTTCAACACCCCGCGCGAATCCCGCCTGCTCGCACCGCTGCGCGCGGAAATGACGAATGCCTTTGAAGCCGCCGGCAGCGGATTGGCTGAGACCTGGCCTTGGCCGCTCCCGGTCCTTTCGCTCGATCAGATCTGGTCGGGACGCCGCCTCCGCGCGGTCCATTGCACGCACGGCCACTCGCTGCGTTCCGACCACCGCGCGGTCGTGGCCGACTTCGATTTCGTCACGGATTAAAAATCCGGTAATCCGGCATCGGCAGCCACGCCTTGCGGAGCTTCAGCGTTTTCTCCTGCTGGTTGGCGTCGAGATACTTCAGACGAATCGGGCCGAAGGTGCTTTGAATGATCCGCGCGCAGTCCTCCCCGGTGCGACCCGCGGTGACGATGCCATTGATCTCAGTGACCATGCAGCCCACCGCCAGCCCCGCGCGCGACGCCGGCGAATCCGGCAGCACCCGCGTGATCCCCATGCCCTGCGCGCCGGCGAACCTTTCAAAACCCACGCCGAGGCCGAAGAGCAGCCGCTTCAGCGACGGTTCGCCGGACGTCGGTCCGGTGGTCACGGGAGAGGGCAGCGTCGGGAGGGCCGGGTGGCGCGGCACGCGCGCCGAAAGCGGAGTGGCGAGCGCGAGCAGCGCGAGCAGCGTCGGGAAAAAAAACCGCGCCCTCGGTGTCTCCGCGTCTTTGCGTTGAAAATCAGCCGGTCGTTTCATCTACGTCCTCTTGATAACCAGCGATTTCATTTCCGTCATCTCTTCCATCGTGGAGCGCACCCCTTCGCGCCCGAAGCCCGAATCCTTGATCCCGCCATACGGCATGTTTTCCACGCGGAAAGTTGGCACCTGATTGATGAGCACACCGCCGACTTCCAGCTCCTCATAGGCCCGCAGCGCGAGCGTGAGGTCGCGGGTGAAAACGCCCGCCTGCAGGCCAAAGTCGGACGCGTTCACAAACGCCAGCGCCTCCGCGAACTCCGCGTAGCGATGCAGCGTGAGCACTGGCGCGAACGCCTCCTCCGCGCAGATCGCCATCGTGGCCCCGGCGTTTTCCAGCACCGTCGCCTCCAGGCAGCGCCCGCGCACTTCGCCGCCGCAGACCAACCGCGCACCACCGGCCAGCGCCGCCGCGATCCGCTCCAGCACCGCATCGCGCGCCGGCTCGGTGATCATCGGCCCGACCACCGTCGTCCGCTCCCACGGATCGCCGGTCAGCACTTTCGCCGCGATGTGCGCGACCAGCGCCGCCTTCACCTCCTCGTAGCGCGACTCATGCACAACCACCCGCTGCACGCTGATGCACGACTGCCCCGCGTAGCCAAACGCACCCGTCGCGATCAGCGGCACCGCCGCCGCCACGTCCGCATCGCTGTGGACGATCAC
>CAIQUL010000051.1 GCA_903874975.1 uncultured Chthoniobacter sp.
CGTTTTTTTGATTGGGCGCCCTTCGACAGGCTCAAGGCCTTGACGGCTGCGCGCGCCGCCATCGGCGACAGGAATGTCCCGTGAATCCGCACGCCTTTGAAAATTCAGGAGGTTCATGGGCAGCGAGTCGCAGGCGATTCCACGGGGGTCCTGCGCCCCCGTGCCCGCCTACGCCTGCCGGGAACTCTGCTCAGAAGGACGGATCGTGGGAGTGCGTGTCAGCGCGGCGCGGGCGCTTCCGTTGCCGGTGCGCCAGCGTCGATGAACACATCCACCTGCTGCCCGACATACACCGGCATTTTCGTTTTCTCGAACCGGAAAATGATCTGCAGCACCCGCGTGTCCACGCGCTCGCTGCTTTCGCCCGTGAGGGATTTTTTTGGCAGGATGTAGGGCTCGATGCGGACAAAGGTCAGCGGGATTTCGTGGTCGCGCCGCCCTTTGAGATAGGCCACCGCACGACAACCGGGGCGAACGCGCGAGGCGTTGTCTTCGTCCACGTCAGCGCGGAGCTGGAGTTCGTCGATCTGCCCGAGGAGGAGCGCGGGTTCGGAGGCGTGGAGCGCGGCGTATTCGCCAGCACGGATGTTCACCTGGAGCACGGTGCCGTCGCGCGGGGCTTTCACGGTGAGGAGGTCGAGTTGCACTTTGGAGCGCGCGACCTGGACCTGCGCGGCGGCGAGTTCCGCACGGGTGACCGCGAGTTGGGAGGTGGCCGTCTCCACGGCAAAGCGCGCGCGCTGGCGTTCATCGAGGCTGGAGACTTGGTTGGCGCTGAGTTTTTCCATGCGCTCCCAGGAATCCTTTTTGTCCGCGAGCGTGACCTGCGCCTGCCCGACTTGTGCGCCGAGCGTGTGGATCAGCGCCTCCTGGATTTTCACCAGCGCCTCGGCGTCGCGCGGGTCCTGCTCGAAAAGTACATCGCCCGTTTTCAAGGCGTCTCCGACCTTCACGTTCACCTTCGTCACCAGCCCCGCGACCGCCGGGGCGATGCGGACGTTTTCCTGGAAGCTCTCGACGATGCCGCGGGCGCCGATGGAATTCTGGAAAGGCGCGCGGGCCGGCTCGGCGAGCGGCGGCGGCGGCGGGTCGGTGTGCCGCACTTTTTTCACGAGCAGCACGGCGGCGACGATGCCGGCGAGCGCCAGCCAGACGGAGAATCTCTTAAACATATTGAGCGTGATATTCGCCGCGACCGTGGACGGCTTTGACTTGTCCGTCCTCCATCTCGGCGATGCGGTCGGCAAAGGAAAAGATGCGGCTGTCGTGCGTGACCACGATGACGCAGCGGTCGGGACGGCAGGCGATTTTCTGGAGAAGTTCGAGCACGTGATGCCCGCTCGCGGCGTCGAGCGAAGCGGTGGGTTCGTCGCAGATAATCAGCCGCGGCTCATGCACCAGCGCCCGCGCGATGGCCACGCGCTGCTGCTGTCCGCCGGACAACTCGGTCGGATACGAGCGGCGCTTCTGGCCGATGCCCACTTCGTCGAGCAGGCGCTGCGCGGCGGCCTCGGCGGTCTGCCGACTGGCCCCCGCGAGGAGCAGCGGGACGCTGGCGTTTTCCACGGCACTCCAGGTTGGGATGAGATTGAATTGCTGAAAAATGAACCCGACGTTCTTCCCGCGAAACGCCGTGACCTCGGCGTCGCGCATCGCGGCGAGATCGCGCCCGAAAAGCTGCACCGAGCCGCCGTCGAATTTCATCGTGCCGCAGAGCACGCTGAGAAAGGTCGTCTTCCCGCAGCCCGACGGCCCGACGATCATCGTCAGCTCGCCGAAGCGCACGTCGAGGTTCACGCCCTTGAGCGCCGCCACGGCGGAGTCGCCGGTGCCGAAAGTTTTCGTCACGCCGCGCGCTTCGATGGCGACGGATTGGTGGCCGTTGGCGGGTTCGTTCATGCGCTATTTGAAAACGACCGCCGGCTCGGCGCGGATGATTTTCACCAGCCCGATCAGCGCCGAAAGGCAGCAGATGAAAAGAATGATGACGCCGGTGAAAACCGGCACCTGCCACGGCATGTAAAACGGTGGCTCACCGCCTTTGAGCACGCCGAAGCCGAACATCGCCGCCGCGCCGACACCCAGCCCGTAGCCGGCCAGGCCGACGGCGAAGGCTTGGAGGAAGACCATCGCCGCGAGCGTGCGGGTGCGTGCGCCCATCGCTTTGAGCGCGGCCATGAAGCGCAGGTTTTCGTGGACGAAAAGGTAGAACGTCTGCCCGGCGATGGCGATGCCCACCACGATCCCGAGCACCACCACGGTGCCGAAGGAAATCGGGATGCCGGTGTTTTTCATGTACCAGTCGATCGTGCGGTGGAAAAAGTCGTCGCTCGTGTAGGCGGTCAGGCCGGGGATGGCGCGGATGGTTTCCACGACCGTCGCGGGATCGACGCCGGGCTTGGGCTGGACGAGGACGAAGCTGAGCCGCTTGCGCTGCGGCGGCGCGTATTCCAGCGCGCGGTCGTAGGTGGTGAAGACGTACGGCTGGCCGAGAAAACTCTGGTCCGACTGGCACAGCCCGACCACGCGCGCCTCCTTGTCGTTGATCTCAAAGGTGCTGCCGATCTTCAGCTCGATGCCCTTTTTCTTAAACTTCTTCACGCCGACCTGATCGACGATGACCGCGTTTGGCAGGCGCAAATCCTCGACCCGACCCGCGAGCATTTTTCCCGGACGCCCGACGAGCGTGGCGGTGTCGAGTCCGGTGAGTTGCACCGCTTGGAAAGAGCCGTCGGGCAGGCGCGCATTGAGCAGGCCCCAGAAAAGCGGGACCGCCCATTCGACGCCGGGCACGCTCTTCACGCGATCCACTTCGATGTCGCGCATGGCCACGACTTCGTTGACCTGCTCGACCTTGGCGTCGGCGACCCAGATGGGCACCTGGACATTGCGCAGCGTGGCCGTGGTCCAGCGCATCAGCCCGCAGAAAACCGAGACTTGCTGCGACATGAGCAGCGCGCAAAACGTGAGGCCGCCCACGAGCATCGCGTATTTCGCCCGGTCCCCGTAAAGCATCTTGAGCGCAAGGCGTAGCATGAGGAGCGCAGGGAAACAGCGGGGCGGCGGGCGGTCAAGACGACCGCGATGGGCGGGATGAACCGGAGGGCGTGCCAAGGCGAGATCCCAACCGCCGCTCGCTTGACCTCCCCTCCGCTTGGCGGCTATCGCTTCCGCCATGCTGACGGAGCGCCACACTTCCGCTGCGGTCGAGGACTACCTCGAGCGCATCCTGGAACTCATCAATACCAAGGGTTACGCCCGCGTGGTCGATATCGCGCAGAGCCTGAAAATCTCGCAGGCCAGCGTGACCAATATGATCCAGCGCCTGGATGCCGAGGGGCTGCTGAAGTACGAAAAGTATCGCGGCCTCGCGCTGACCACGGCGGGCGAGGCGCTCGCGCTGAACATCACGCGACGGCACCAGTTGCTCACGGATTTCCTCAAACTCCTTGGCCTCGATGAGGAGGTCATCTATCACGATGTCGAAGGCATGGAACACCACATCAGCCCACCCACGCTCCGCGCCATCGAGGCGCTGACGCAGCAACTCCAGCGGCAACCCGCGCTGCTGGCCAAAGTCAGAAAGCAAACCGATGAAAATTGAGAAAACCGAATTTGGCGGCTGGGCGAACTGCCTGCGCCTGGCGAACGACCACGGAGAACTGATCATCACGCTCGATGTCGGGCCGCGCATCCTTTCCTACCAGCATCTGCCGGGCGGAAAAAACGTGCTCAAGGTGAACCCGGAGGAGCTGGGCAAAAGCGGCGAGGATCATTTTGTCATGCGCGGCGGGCACCGGCTCTGGGTCGCACCGGAAAACGAGCTGACCTATCTCCCCGACAACACGCCGGTGACCTCCGAGCTTCTCCCCGACGGCGTGCGCCTCGAGAGCATCAGCGGGCCGATCAAGAAGGAACTCACCGTCACGCTCGCCGCCGAAACCTCGGCGGTGCGGCTCGTGCATCGGGCCACGAATGTCGGCACCGCGCCGCTGACGCTGGCCACGTGGGCGCTCACGGTCATGGAACCGGGCGGCCTAGAAATCATCCCGCGTCCGCGATTCGGCGAGCACCCGCGCGACCTGTTGCCGAATCAGGTGATGGTGCTCTGGCCCTACACCGACACCTCGGACGAGCGCTGGCGCTGGGGCCGCGAGTTCATCACGCTGCGCCAGACCCCGCACGCCCCGCCGACGAAGATCGGCCTGCGGCACACGGAGCCGTGGGTCGGCTACCTCATGCGCAGCGTGCTTTTCATCAAGTCGGTCGCCTTTGAAGAAGGCGGCACGTATCCCGATTTCGGCTGCAACTTCGAGACCTTTGCCAATGCCCAGATGCTCGAACTCGAAACCCTCAGCCCGCTGCGCACCCTCGCGCCGGGCGAGTCCGTCGGCCACACCGAGGCGTGGCGGCTCTTTGGCTCGCTGCCCGAACCCGGCTCTTTGAAGGAGGACGCGCTCGCCGCGTGGCTCGCGCCTTTCCTCGCCAAGATCGACCCGCTTTGAACCCCGACTCCATGTCCCGCCTCCGCCTTTTCAACCTCCTCGTCCTTGCCGCTGCGTCCGTCCTTCTTTCCGGCTGCACGACGACCGATCCGCTGGCTGTCTCGCGCCAGGCGATGCTCGCAAACATCAAGTCCGAGGCGCCCGGCAGCTACTTCATCGGGCGGCGCTATTACAAAGTGGACTACAAATTCTGGGGCTGGGTGCGCAAACCGGGCGAGTCGTGGAGCACCGCGAAAATGGTCATGCTGAATGAAAACCAGAAGTTCGCGCCCGACCGCGAACTGGGGAAACTCGGCAGCGACAACAACTACGAATACAAACTCTTCGGGAGCTTCAGCGGGGAGATGGTTTACGAGCCGGCGAGCAATGGGTTCTATCCCGAGTTGGTGCTCAAAGGCACCGAGCTGATTTCCGTTTCGCCGGGGAACATCTACAGGGGCGTGGGCGCGACCGACCCGAAGCGGCGCGTGATCATCCAGCCGTATTGATTGGCGCGGCATGAAAAGCCGGGCGCAGCAGTGAGGCCCGACGAGCCGCGACCGGCGGAGATTTCGCAGCGGGCGTTGGAGCGCTCGATGTGGGTGAACATGGTTGCGGGTTTTCTCGGCACGTTTTGGATCGGCGCGGCTTACGGCACGCCGCTCCCGCTTTTTCTCCAGGCCGTGCAGGCCAGCGGGCTGCAACTCGGCTTGATGGGAGCCGTGCGGCAGCTCGCACTGCTCGCGCAGTTGCCCGGGGCCTTTTTCGTGGAGCGGCTGGAAAAGCGGAAGACGTTTTGGGCCGTGCTGGTCATCGCGCACCGGCTGCTGTGGCTCCTGCCCGCGCTGCTCCCGTGGCTGTGGCCGGAAGGGCGGGCGTGGTGGCCGGTCCTCCTCATCGTCGTGCTCGGGGTGAGCGAAATTTTCGCGCAAGCCGGCTCCGCGCCGTGGCTGAGCTGGATGGCCGATCTGCTGCCGCCCGCGCGGGCCGGGCGCTTCTGGGGCGTGCGCGCGCGGCTGCTCGCCGCGAGCATGGTGGCCTCGGCGCTCGGCTTCGGCTGGATGATGGACCGGTGGAATCACCCGCCGCATGCGCTGCTCGGCTTCTCGCTCGTCTTTGGCCTCGCTGCGCTGCTCGGCGTGGCGGACATCGTGGTGCATCTCGCCGTCGCCGAACCCGCGCCGGTGCGCAGCGCGCCCGGCATCCCGGTTTGGGAGCGGATCGTGGCCCCGCTGCGCGATCACGATTTTCGCCAGCTCACGCTCGCCATGGGGGCGTGGACCGCCGCGCTCGCGCTGCCCGGTTACTCCGCCGGCACGCCCGGCTTTTTCAACGTCGTGTATTTGCAGGAAAACTTCGGCGCGAGCTACTCGCAGTCCTCGTGGCTGATCGTCGCCTCCGCGCTCGGCACGGTGCTGTGGGCGCCCGCGATCGGGCATCGCATCGACCGCTTCGGCGCGCGCAAAGTGGCGCTGTTTCTCATGGCCGTCGGGCCGGTGTGCACGCTCGCGTGGTTCTTCGTCGCGCCGGTCGCGGTGAGCCTGCCGATCGTCGGGTCCGTGCCGCAGCCCGTGCTGCTGATGTCCGTCGCGTCGCTCATCATCGGCGGCTTTTACGGCGGCGTGCTGCTCTGCCAGCTCCGCCTCACGCAAATCTTCACCGGCACCGCCGGGCGCACCGTGGCGATGGCCGTCCACTGGTCCACCGTCGGCGTGATTGCTGCCGCTGGCGCGCTCGCCGGCGGCTGGATCAAAGACCTCTTCCCGCCCACCTGGAGCGCCTTGCAGCTACCCTGCGGCGCACCCTTTTCCTACTTCCAGACGATCATCCTCCTCCACGTCATCATCGCCTGGTTCATCGCCGTGCCGCTGTTGCGGCGGGTGGGAAAAAATCCCCCGCAGGGTGAGGCGGAGGTCAACCCTCCTGCGCCTGCGCCTGCTCGAAAAGCGCACGCCAGTAATCCAGCCGTTCCTTGATCCGCTTCTCCGCGCCTTGCTCCCCGGGCTCGTAATAGCGGCGGCCCTCGGGGAGATAGGCTTGCGGGACGTACGCGCCTTCGCCGTCATGGCTGTACTGGTAGCCGGTGTGGCCGAGCGCCTTCTTCGCGCGGGAGCTACCGGTGCTGCGGAGATGCCGCGGGACGGCCAGAGTCGCGCCGCCTTTTACATCGGCCTGCGCGGCGTGGAGCGCGGCGTAGGCGCGGTTGGATTTCGGCGCGGTGGCGAGATAGACGGTGCAGTGGGCGAGGGGAATCTGCGCCTCGGGCAGCCCGATGAATTCCACCGCCTGCTGCGCCGCCACCGCGAGCACGAGCGCGTGCGGATCGGCGAGCCCGATGTCCTCGCTCGCGAGGATGACCAGCCGCCGCGCGATGAAGCGCACCTCTTCGCCCGCGTAGAGCATTTTCGCCAGCCAGTAGAGCGCGGCGTCGGGGTCCGAGCCGCGCACGCTTTTGATGAACGCGGAGATCGTGTCGTAGTGCTGGTCGCCATCCGCGTCATAGACCACGGCCTTCTTCTGGATCGATTCCTCCGCCGTCGCGCGGTCGATGCGGATCACGCCATCCGCGCCGGGCGGGGTGGTCACGACGGCGATTTCCAGCGCATTCAGGCACTTGCGGGCGTCGCCATCGGCGGAGGTGGCGAGATGCGCAAGCGCGTCGTCCGCGATCTCGATCCGCATTTTGCCAAAGCCGCGCGCCTCATCCGCCAGCGCGCGTTTTTGCAGCGCGACGAGGCTGGCCGCGGTCAGCGGTTCGAGCTGGAAAACCTGCGAGCGCGAGACGAGCGGGGAGTTGATGTAGAAATACGGATTGTGCGTCGTCGCGCCGATCAGCCGCACCGTGCCGCGCTCGACATCGGGCAACAGCACGTCCTGCTGTGCCTTGTTCCAGCGGTGGATTTCGTCGATGAAAAGAATCGTCTTCCCGCCCGTGTTCGCGAGCCGGTGGCCCGCGCTGGCGATCACGCGCCGCAAGTCGGCGACATTGCTTTCCACCCCGCTCAGCCGCTCGAACCGCGACTGCGTGGCATTGGCGATGATCTCCGCGAGCGTGGTCTTCCCCGTCCCCGGCGGACCGAACAGGATGATCGACGAAATGCGATCCGCCTCAATCGCGCGGCGCAGCAATTTCCCCGGCGCGAGGATGTGCTCCTGCCCGGCATACTCATCCAGCGAAGCCGGCCGCATGCGCTGCGCCAGCGGCGCGCTGGCCAAGGGCGCGGCGGATTCAACGGACGGTGCGGAGAAAAGATCGGACACGCGCCGAGGCTACGCGGAG
>CAIQUL010000052.1 GCA_903874975.1 uncultured Chthoniobacter sp.
CAGCGCCCCTCCGGGGCGGGTGCGCTTTTGTGGAGAGTCCGGTGGTTGCGCTCGTTCCTCGCTGCACCACCGGCTAATTTCCGATGTCCCTCCGGGACAACGCCCGGCGGGCGTCCGCCGCTTTGCCCGGTGCCGCCGTCGGCTCGAAACCGAAACGTGCATAGAACGCGGCGGCGGTTTCGTAGAAAACCCCGCCGTCATTCTGAACGGAGTTCGCCGTGGGCAAAGGCGGCGGGCGAAACGCCGTGCAGAGCCGAGTCCGCGAGACTGCGTCGGGGCGTTTCCGTCACCGCTTCCTCACTTCATTCCCGCCCGCCGTCGCCCACCGGGAATTCCGTTCAGAATGACGGTGTTTTTCAAACTGAGCCACTACCCGAGCACTTGCCCATCGAGCATCGTCCACGCGATCGGCAGCTCGTGCTGGACGATTTCTTCGTGGACGGTCGCAAGCTTGCCGGACACCGGCACGGTGATCAAGTCGGCGAGTGCGCCGGGGGTGATCTGGCCGAGCTGGCCGCGGCGGCGGAGGGCGCGCGCGGGGTTGACGGTGACGGTGCGGAGAAGCTGCTCGGCGGTGAGCCACGGGTCGGTTTTGCCGAGCGAGCGGAGTTCCTCGAAAAGGCTGAGCGATCGGGTGCTGGCGAGGCTGTCGGTGCCGGTGCAGAGGTTCACGCCGAGGTCGTGCAGGCGGCGGAATTCAAACGGCGTGTGCTCGAAATAGCGGTGCGAGCCGGGGCAGTGAACGATGCTCGGCGCGCCGCCGGGCGGGAGGCTGGCGAGCAGCGCGAAGTCGTCCTCGGTCAGCTCATTCATGTGCGCGAGCAGCCAGCGGCCGTGGATCGCGCCGCGGCGCCAGAGCAGGCCAAAGGGCGTGTCTTTCCCGCAGTCGCCCATGGGCCGCTGGAGCGCGGCCATGAAGTCGTAGAGCGGCCCGCAGCCGTCGCGAAACATGGCAAATTCCTCGCGCGATTCCGCGACGTGGGTGGTCAGCGGCATGGCAAAAGCGTCGCCGCAGGTGTTGGCGAGCTGGTAGAGCGAAACGGACGCGGTGTAGGGCGCGTGCGGGCTGAGGCCGGAGTGGTCGAGGGAGTTTTCGCGATGCTGAAAAAACGCGAGCGCACCCGCGACCACGTCGTCGGAGGTGATGCGATGGCGGATGTCGATCATCTCGTAAAACCACCAGGTGCGCAGCGGCGACGGGCCGAGGTGCGGCATGAGTTCGGGAAAAGTCTCGATGTTGCAGACGCTGGTCGTCCCCCATTGGCGCAGCTCGGCAAAACCGTGCCGGATCGCGGCGAGGTAGTCGTCGTTGTCGAGGCTGCGCTTGAGGGCGTTGATCTGCTGCACCCAGGCGGTGAAACTTTTCGGCCGCGAGATCGCGTTGCGCATCATCGAGTAGTCGAGATGGCAGTGCGCGTTGATCAACCCCGGGAGCAGCACGACCTCGCCGAGATCGAGCACCGGCCCGCCCGCCGCCGCGACTTCCGCGAGCGGCCCGACGGCGATGATCCGGTTGCCCTCGATGGCGACGGCCCCGTTGGCAATCGGCGGGCCGTCCATCGTGACGATGGCGCGGGCGCGGAGAATCATGCGGCGCGCTCGGCTTTCTTCACGACCTCGCGCGCCTGGGCCACGAGGAGATTGCAGGCTTCGTGGCAGAGCAGCGGGAGGTTGCCGGCGGGGAAAGCGGGGGAGCTGGGGTTGGCCGTGGCGATCTCCCAGAGGCGGTGCTTCAGGCAGCCGGCGCAGACGCGGTCGATGAGTTCGCGCGCCTGCGGGTCGGTGAGTTTTTGCGTGACGCGATACATGCCGGTTTGCCGCCCGAGCGTCTCGCGCAAAACCACCGGCACCAGCTCGCCGCGCGTGTGGCTGAGCCAGACGCCGGTCATCGCCGGGTAGAAATAATCCAGCGCCCGCCGCACCGCCGCGAGGTCCGCGAGCAGCAGCCGCCAGCCGCGCACGAGGGTTGGCGCGGTCTTGAGCGGGCGGAAGTTTCCCGCCGGATCGAGGTTCGCCAAATGCCGCGCGGCTTCCGGCTGCGCGTGCGCGGTGAGATCGGCGCGCCCGGCGTCCTCGGCGTGCCGCAGCTCCCAGCCCGCCGGCCCGCGCGCGATGGCGATCTCGCCGATGCGATCCCCGCCGCCCGCCAGCCAGTCGGCGAGCGCTTTTTGCACGTCCCGGCTCACGCGGCGTGGACGGCGTCGAAGGCCGCGACCTGCTCCAGAATCACGTCCGCAAAAAGCGGCTCCGTGCCGATGGCGCTCGCGTAGAACAGCGTGCGTCCGCGGAGGTGATACGGGTTGTGCTGGAAAACCTCCCGCCCGCCCGCGCTGGCCGCGCCCGGCGACGCGCTGGCGATGCCGAGCAGCACGGGGATGTCCTCGTAGCTGTGCAGTCCGTCGGAGATGAAAAACGGGACGACCACGACGTTCGGCTGGGTCGAGTATTCGTCCCACTTCGAGATGAGCGGCTCCTCTTCCATGTAGGCGCTGCGCACCTCGGCGTAGAGCCCGAGCGCGGCGATGCGCTCCACTTCGCGCTTCGCGGCGGCGGCGGAATTGTCGTTCAGATTGGTGCCGTGCCCGACGATGAAAAGGCTCGTCTGCGCCGGGTCCACGCCCGGCGCGATCTCCGCCGCGCGGCGCAGCAGCAGCTCGGTCATGCGCGCGTCATTGCCCACCGGCTCGCAGTATTTGATCACCCGCCCGCCGCGCCGGGTCAGCGCGCCGTCGAGTTCCAGTTCGCGCGGGATGACGGTCTTCGTGAAGTAACCCTCGCTGATGAAATTCGGCACCACGTAGATGTCGTCCCGCCCGACCATGTGCAGCACCTGCCGGAAGCTCGGCTCCTCTTTCCAAAACGCGCAATGCACTTCGCCGAAAATCCCGCGCGCAAGCAGCGTCTCGGCGTGGTCGAAAGTGGGTGCGCTGGAGTCCGGGTTCACGGTCGAGCCGTGGCCGACGATGACGAGGGCGCTGTCAGGTTTGGAAAGCATCGAAAAGGATTGGTGGGTAGTGTCTACGTCCGGCGAAGTCGAACGGATTAACGCCGCGCACCGGGCGGCTGATTTTTTGGCTCTGCGGTCGCCGCGAGTTGCCGGATGCGGGCGCGGGTTTCCTCGTCGTGGACGTCGCGGGCGAGGGCCTCGCGGTAGGAGCCGATGGCGAGGTCCGGGCGGTTGATGGATTCGGCGAGCCGGCCCATGAGTTTCCAGGACTCATTGCGAAAGCCGTCGCCCCGGAGTTGGTCGCGCAACGCACGCATCGCCCCCTCTTCGTCGCGCCCGATGAGGTATTCGATGTACTGCTTGCGGATGGACCAGTTGTCGGGGTCGAGAGCGAGGGCGTCGCGGAGGATGTTGCCGCTGTCGGCGCCGCTTTCGAGGTGGGTGATGGCGGCGAGGGTGCGGCGACATTCGCCAGCGAGGTGGCGAGATTTTTCGGCCTGGCCGAGAGCCTCGCGCGCGCCGGTGAAATTTCCGGCGCGGAGGAGCACATTGGCGTAACCGAGCCAGATGATGGGCTGCTCGGGGGAACCGCGCAGGGCTTCGCGGTAATGCCGGACGGCGAGTTCGTGATGGCCGGCGGCGGACTCGACGTTGCCGAGGTTCATCCGCATGCGCGGGCTGTCGCCGCCGTCGGCGATGGTGTGCTCGATGAAGGTGCGCTGGTCGCGCCAGTCGGCTTGCCGGAGAAAGGTGCGCGCGCCGAGGAGGAGCGTCCAGACGGCGAGGACGGCGAGGACCGGGCCGCGCGGGAGGCGGCTGTGGGCGAGGGTGCGGGCGGCGGCGAGAAAGAGGAAGGCGCTGGGGACGTAGAGCCAATGCTCGGCGGCGGTGGCGTTGAGGGAAAGGACGTTGCTGATCGGGAGGTAGGCGACGAGGAAGGAGCCGAGGGCGAGCGGGATGAGCGGATCGAGGCGGCGTCCGCGCTGGCCCCAGGCGAGGAGGCCGAGGAGGAGGAGGGCGCCGGCGAGGGTTTGGAATTCGCGCAGGCGGGCGTTGCGCAGGGTGGCGTCGACGCTGTCCTGCGGACGGGTGCTGACATCGCGCTCCATGTGCAGGCGGAGCGGGGCGACGAGGAGGCTGGCGTATTCGGCGGCGGCCCGGGCGACGAGGATCGGACGGACGGCCAGCGGGGTGGCCGGCGGTGGTGGCGGGGAGGTTTTCGCGGCGGTGCAACGGAGTGCGGCATAGCTGCCGAGCACGAGGACGGCGAGCGCGACCCATTTCACGAAAACCCGCCCGGGCTCGCGCCGCCAGGCGAGGATGAGGAACCAGATGAGGAGGGCGAAGACGCCGGCTTCTTTCGCGAGCAGCGCGCCGAAAAAGCACCAGGCGGCGCCGAGCGCGGGCAGCCAGCGGCGGCGGCCCTTTTCCAAACTCGCCAGGCCGAGCGCCAGCCCGCTGAAGCCGCACAGCGCGGCGAGCGGATCGGCGCGGCCGGCAATGTAGGTGACCGCGGAGGTGTGCAGCGGGTGGACGGCCCAGACCACGGCGACGCCGAGCGCGAGCCAGTCGCTCACGTCGTGGGCGAGCGCTTTCGCCGGAAGGGAGGCGCTGAGTTTGCGCACAAAAAACCACAACGCCACGGCGGCGGCGGCGTGCATGAGGATGCTCGTGAGGTGCCAGCCCCACGGCTGCGCGAAGGAGTAGAGCTGGTAGTCGGCGGTGAAGGTGAGGCGCTGGAGCGGGCGGTAGAAGTCCGAGGCGGTGGCGTCGAGAAAGAGGAAATGGCGGAAGCCTTCGGGGATGAGGATCCAACTGCGGATGAGCGGGTCGCGGAAGCAAAGGGCGGTGTCGTCCCAGACAAAACCGTTGCGCAGCGCGGGCCAGTATCCGAGAAACGTCGCCGCGATGATGACAATAATGGCAACGGTTCGCGGCAGCTTTTTCAAGGCGGCGAGGATGCAAAACAGAACGCGCACGGGCAAGCATGCCGTGGGGTTGGCGCTGCTCGCGCTGGGGCTGATGACCCGCGCGTGGGCGGGCGAACTGGATGGGGTGAAGCAGCTCGTGGTGAGCGTGGCGCCGTCGTGGGACGCGACGAGCGGGCGGCTGCAGCGCTTCGAGCGGCAGGGCGCGGGCTGGGTGGCGAGCGGGCCGGCGTGGCCGGTGCTTTATGGAAAAAACGGACTGGTCTGGGGTCGCGGAGTGCTCGGCTCGGGCGAGCCCGGCGCGCGCAAGGTGGAGCGCGATGGCCGTGCGCCCAGCGGGGTGTTTCGCATCGGGAAAATCTACACCTACGATGCCGCGCTGCCGGCCGGGGCGCAGTATCCGTTTCGCACGGTCGGGCTCGGCGACGCGTGGGTGGATGACGTGAATTCGCCGGACTACAACCGGCATCTCGTGATCGATCCCGCGAATCCGCCGCCGTGGTTTGCGCAGCAAAAGATGCGGCACGGGGATTTCGCCTACCGCTGGCTCGTGGAGATCCGCCACAACTCCGATCCGCCGGCGCCCGGTGCCGGGAGTGCGATCTTTTTCCACATCCGCCGCGGGCCGGACCGCCCGAGCGCCGGCTGCACCACGATGGCCGAGGGCAATCTCGTGAATCTGATGAAGTGGCTGCGCGCCGACCAGCGCCCCCACTACGCGCTGCTCCCGCGCGCCGAGTACCTGGCGAAGTGGCAAGCGTGGGGCCTGCCCAGCCCGCAAGAAGCGGCGGCGCTGCTCGGCGGGAAGTAACTTGGGCTTCAGCCCAAAGCTCCCGGCCCGATAGAGCTGAAGTCCCAGCTGCTTTGCGCCGCTCCGCGGTCTTCTCTCTGCCCAAAGG
>CAIQUL010000053.1 GCA_903874975.1 uncultured Chthoniobacter sp.
CGACCATCAATAAACCAAGAGTTTTCCTGAACATGGAAGGTATTTTATCGCGGAAATTCCGAGTTGCCAGCGGTTTTGGAGTGAATGGTCGCTTTCTTCTCTGATCCCATTTGCTCTGAGACTCAGTTTCCCTCGCCAGCCTGATAAAACCGCTGCCGGGCGGTGATGTCGTCGATGTATTTCCGGGTCGTCGGGAAATCCATCGCGCGTAGCAGCTCGTCGGCAGTCGCAGCGTCGCCCCGACCGGTGGCCTCGATCCAACGATCCACCCGAGTGTGCCCCGCGTTGTATTCCGCGAGCGCAAAGGGCAGCGGATTTTCCTTCGCCTTCCAGCGGTCCAGCGACCTCTTGAGATACCAGGTGCCCACGTCGAGGTTCGTCTTCGCGTCGAAAAGATCGGTCTTCACGAACGTCTCGATCTTCTCCGCTTTGGCCCAGTCCTGCGCCGCCGCCTCGCCCACCTGCATCAGTCCGCGCTCCCCGCTCGTGCCGATCTTCGTCGGGTCGAACGCGCTCTCCCGCCAGACCATCGCCTTGACCAGCAGCGGATCGAGCCCGCGCTTTTTCGCCGCGGCGCTGATCAGCGCATCGTGGGCCGAGTAACGGCCGAGCGCGAGCCACGATTGCAGCTTGCAGATCGGATCCGAGGAGGTGCACAGCGTCAGACCTGCCGCCGTCAGCGCGGCGCAGAAAACGAGGACGAAAACCTTTGGAAAAAACCGGATCATCAGGTGCGCGGATTCAACCCGCGGAGTTGAAAAACTTCGACAATAATCGCGCCCGCCGCATCCTCCGCGCCATGCCGAAATACGCCCGCGTGCTGGTCGATGACTCCGCCGGGAAAGCCTTTGATTACGAGCTTCCCGAGGCGGTCGCGGGCACCTTGCAGCCCGGCTCCCGGGTGCGCGTGCCGGTGCGGACGCGCACCGCACTGGCCACGGTGATCGAGCTGCTCGACGAGACCGACGTGCCCGGCGTGAAGCTCATCAGCGCGGTCGTCAGCGCCGAGCCGATCCTCAGTCCGCTGCTGCTGAAACTCGGCGCATGGATGGCGGACTACTACTGCTGCTCCATCGAGCAGGCGATGAAGGCCGTGCTGCCGAATGTCATCCGCAAAGCCGAGGTTGGCCATCAAACGCGCCTCTTCGCCCGGCTGGCTCGCGAGGTCGGTGCGGAGGAAATCGAGACGCTAAAAAAGAAAGCGCCGCTGCAGGCGGCGGCCATCGCGTTTCTCGCGGAGGCTGGGAAGCCCATCGCTGTCGCCGAGCTCGCGGAGAAATGCGACGCGAACCACGCTGTCATCCAGGCGCTCGTGAAAAAAGGGCTTGTCCTCACCGAGTCGGCCACCGTCGAGCGCGATCCGAGCCAGGGCGAGACCTTCCTCCACGCCGGCAAGCTGGAGATGAACGCCGAGCAACTCGCCGTGTTCGCGCGCGTGTGTGTCGCAATCGAAAATCAAAAATCGAAAATCGAGAATCCGAAGCCCCTCCTCCTCCACGGCGTCACCGGCAGCGGCAAGACCGAGATTTACCTCCAGGCCATCCAGCTCGTCCTCGAGCGCGGGCAGACCGCGATCATGCTCGTGCCGGAGATTTCCCTCACCCCACAGACCGTCGAGCGTTTCAAGTCCCGCTTCGCGGCCACCCAGCACGAAGTCGCCGTGCTCCACTCCCACCTCAGCGAAGGCGAGCGGCACGACGAGTGGCACCGCATCCGCACCGGTCGCGCGCGCATCGTCATCGGCGCGCGGTCGGCCATCTTCGCCCCGTGCGCCAACCTCGGCCTCATCGTCGTCGATGAAGAGCACGAGAACACCTACAAGCAGGAGGAAACCCCGCGCTACCACGGGCGCGACATCGCCGTGCTGCGCGCGCAGATGGAAGGCTGCGCCTGCCTGCTCGGCAGCGCCACGCCTTCGCTCGAGAGCTTCCACAACGCCCAGCTCGGCAAATACGAACTCCTCCGCCTGACCCAGCGCGTGGACGACAAAAAGATGCCCTTCATCCGCATCATGGACATGCGCATGGAGTCGAAAAAGAAAGGCTCCATCCTCAGCGAGCGGCTCATCACCGCGGTGAACGACCGGCTCGCGAAAAAAGAGCAGACCATCCTTTTCCTCAACCGCCGCGGCTTCTCCACCTCCCTGCTCTGCGAGAAATGCGGCTACGTCTGCGAGTGCCCGAACTGCTCCGTCGGCCTCACCTTTCACCGCGCCGCCGGGCGCGTCGTCTGCCACATCTGCGGGCACCAGGCCGTCGCCCCCGCGAAGTGCCCGGAATGCAAAGACCCCGGCATCAAATACAGCGGCACCGGCACCGAGAAGGTCGAGGACATCGTCGGCAAATGCTTCCCCACCGCCGTGGTGAAGCGCCTCGACGCCGACGTGATGACGCGCAAGGACGCCTTCCGCGAAACCCTCGGCGCCTTCAAAGTCGGCAAGATCGACATCCTCGTCGGCACCCAGATGATCGCCAAAGGGCTGCACTTTCCCAATGTCACCCTCGTCGGCATCATCAACGCCGACCTCTCGCTCCACCTCCCCGACTTCCGCGCCGGCGAACGCACCTTCCAGCTCCTCACCCAGGTCGCCGGCCGCGCCGGCCGCGGCGACGTCGAGGGCGAAGTCTTCGTGCAATCCTTCACGCCGTTCAGCCCCAGCATCCAGTTCGCCCGCCACCATGACTTCGACGGCTTCTGGGAGCAGGAGATCGAGTTCCGCCGCCAGTGGGACTACCCACCCTTCACCCACCTCGTCCTCATCGTCATCCGCTCCGCCCACCAGCAGCGCGCCGAATTCTCCGCCCAAACCCTCCACCGCCGCCTCAAAGACGCGCTCCCGCCGAACACCACCCTCAGCGACCCCGCACCCGCCCCGCTGGAGAAAAGCCACGGCAACTACCGCTTCCACCTCATGCTCCGCACCCGCGCCATCCTCCGCCTCTCGCGGCACCTTCGCGGTGTGTTAGAAAAGCTCACGTTTCCCGAGGATGTCATCGTCACGGTGGATGTGGATGCTTATCAGCTTTTGTGAAAGGGTGCCGCGCGTTCACGCGCTCTCCCCAATCCGTCATTCTGAGCGCAATTCCCGGCGGGCGCAGGAGGGAGGGAATGGAGTCGAGCCGAGCCTGCGCTGCCATTGAACCTCCCGCATTTTCAGAGGCGTGCGGATTCTCGGGGCGGGCCAGGAGCGGCGACATTCCTGTCGCCGTCCACCTGCGCGCGCGGCGCCAAATTTTCCTCGTGGGCGCACGCCGCGCCGCCGCCGTGTCGCTCGCGCTGGTCACGGGCTATCTCTGGCTCGCGACGACGAGGAAATGCGCGGTCATCTCCGCGTTCGCGCAGTTCGCCTCCATGGTGCGTGTTGCCTCAAGTCAAAATGACACCGGGGAGTGAAAAATGGGGCGATACGTTGACTCATAACTCGTGACACCGGTGGAGGCGGGGGTTTGGCGCGAAAATGTCCCTCTGGAAGGAGCCCCTATGGCCACTGGAAGAGGGCCAATTTCGCGCACGCGGATTCACTCCCACGCGCTCAG